>JAGDXU010000007.1 GCA_023269965.1 Candidatus Parvarchaeota archaeon
GGATAACGGCATTGCTAATTAACCTGCGTTTCAGATAAAATATTTTTTATGATATCCTCACCGAATTCAACGGTGCAATTATGACCAGTGGAATTCTCTATCTTCTCGCACGCTACCTTTTTTATATCATCATTGTATTCAAAGTTTATAGTTGGCTTGATCGTGACATCTCTCCCTGCCATCACATCCGATATCTCTTGATTTATATCTAAATAACACTTGCCATCTTTGTCATACTTATTATTGCATCTTCGATTTTCCATAAAGTAACTATGAATCTATCTAAATAAAAAGCTATCTCTAGTCTCGTAGAGTTATCTTTTATCCTGTTTTGTCGAGCTTTCAGAATTTACATCAATACGCACATCTCTACCGCCTTTAACATTGCTTATAGAAACATTGCTCCTTATCTTTGATGACAGGATCTCTTCCAATTCCCGCTCCTTTTCATTCTCTGAATTCTTTATCTTGTCTAGCTCCGCCTTTAATTCTAGGTATTTCTTTTTTATGCTTCCAAGCTCATCAATAGTCTTTTTTCCCGTGTTTGTTAATTTGTATTTTATTAAAGACCTTCTTTCTGTCCTAACCAATGTTTCTTCAATTAAACCAAGAGCAGTAGCTTCCTTTATTCTTGTTAAAAGAGTGTTTGGACTTATGTTTATGCTATCTTTAAGTTCATTGAATCCTAATGGTTTTTCAGCCAGTCTAAACAAAATGTCAAGTGCGCCCCTTTCTGCTAAAAATCGATTTAGGTCTGTCATATTAATATAATTATACTATAATATAAAAGTATTTAAATATATATGTTCTATAATATTATAGTATAATTGAACTAAAGTATGGTAGATATTGCAGAAAGGCGAAGAATTGGAATGCAGATACGTAAGCAATTAGCCAGCGGAGTAACTAATATTTCTCTTATTCTGAAAGATCTCGAGCTTGGTCCATTGGTAAGCCCAAGGCGTACCTACTCTGTAGACTCAATGATAAAGGCAGCCATATTTATGCAGCTGAAAGGGCTGAAGTCCTATAGAAAGCTTGTCATGCACCTCAAATGCGAGGTTGATGACAGAAGAAACCTCGGTTTTGATGATGCACTTCCAACTCACCAGGACCTGTCCAATTTCATGAGAAAAGCCACAGAAGACTACAAAGATAAAATAGCATTCGTATCGGAAAAAATAAGGCATTATTCCCTTGAATATTTTGTGCCATTGGACATAGCACAGAAAAATAGCACACAGGCTCCAAAGGTGGCAAAATTAGGGCAGGATATCATAAGTGGCAAAATGGGGGAGATAAACAGGTTTGCCAAGAAAGAGCTTTTGAAGAGATTCAAGTTTGCGTCCAGGCACCACAACGCAAAATACTCTGACAAGGACTTCATCAATTCATTGTTCTTTACCACCACAACACACAGATTCATTCAGTCGGGATCAGTGTTGTTTAGAATGAAAGAGAATGGTCCGTCAGAGAGATCAATGCAGAGAATCCTGTCTAAATACAGCTATACCGAGCTTAGGGAGATACTTATGGAAGAAATTAAGGAGACCGTAAGTATGGCCAAGCGCAGGGGGATTATAACTGGAGAGAAGGTGGCAGTTGCGATAGATGCGACAGACATTCCATTTTACGGCAACTTGGAAAACGCTCCCTACGCAGTGAACGCAGACCACCAAAACAAGGGAACCCCTTATGCATTCAAGTTTGTGGAACTTGCAGCTGTGACCCACGGCATGCGACTGGTTTTGTGCGTAATACCCAAGCTGACAAATGGGGAGATGCACGATATTGTCATCGACTTGCTCAGGTTTGCAAAATCCTTGGTAAATATCGGCACAGTATTGTTGGATAGGGGCTACTATTCAAAGCAGGATATGCATGCAGTTGATGATGAAGGTTTGACCTTTATAATGCCTATGAAAAGCGGCACAAATGCCTTCAAAAGGATAGACAGGGCTGCAAGTGACACTTTGATAATCCCAGATATACTTGACAATTTTACAGGAATAGTCACTATTGACGGGGAGAATGGCAAGAAAATCTATACCATAACAAACAAAAAGATTAAAGCCACTGATTATAACCTTGCAAAATATGTCGCAAATTTCTACAAGAAGAGGTGGCAGATAGAATCGGACTTTGCGGGCCTAAAGCAGTTCATGCTTGCGAGGACCAAGTCATTGAATTACAATAAGAGATACCTTCTTTTTGCCTTCGGAACGATTTTGTTTAATTTTTGGATTCTTCTGAGCATAACTCTTGAATTTATGGGGTTGAGCCCGAAGAAGAACGTTCCTAAATACCTTTTTACCGAAATACTTTTGGAATTCCTGAAGAGCCCAGCCTGATAATTCGATGAGCAGTTTGTGTAAAGTTTAATTAGCTGTGCCTACGTGGTTTTATCGCAATTTATCGAAAATATCCTCAAATGCCAAAGCTTTTAATGAATCCATTCAGATTAACTGCAATCACATAGCTCTCTAAAGAAAATTTTTACAACCGTTTTTCTTAATTTTTATGTATTTTAGGCTTTACTTGGCAGGATACTGACAAAATCGGAAAATCATGGTTCGGCCAGTATAGAAGTAAGCGGCGGTGCTGGTGGCACTGGTTATAGCGGTGCGTCTGGTGGTGTAGGTGGCAATGGTGAGGTAGTCGCATTTCAAGTGCCGCAATCAGTCCTTTTGAAAGCAGGAGTTCCTTTAGCAAACCCACAGCCTAATAGTACTGGATCTTTAAACAATGTGACTACTATCAATCAGACTAATCCTGTAAGCAACCTTAATGATACAAACAGTTCAACCGCCCTTAATTCGATATATAACTCTCTTAATAAAATTTTAAGGGAGTTAGGTGACATAAATTCTACATTGAATATGTCAATATCTAACAGCTCCAGCGAGGTAGGTTTACTTAAATCTGTGGAGAGTGGCGTAGAGAGTGTTTACAACACAACTCTAGGTTTGGAGGCTAAAGAAACAAACTATACTTCTCATATAGACAGTTCACTTCAAAAACTTAATGAAACGATGGCAGAGATGGGCTACAAACTTGCTATTGAAAACAAGACAATCTTCAGCATCCTCAACCTTTCCTTATCAAATAGCAAAGTCAAAAGTCTGATAAGCGATTTAGGCTCGGAGCTCTCTTCTGAAAACAGAAGCATATCCAATCTTCTGTATTCTTCATCCTATACAAATAATTCCACATCGAGGATCTCTTCTAGTGTTTTGAATCTGTCAGTCGAGGTGGACTCGGCTTCAAATCTACTTAGGAATCTAGAGACTAGGATCAATTCAGTTAACAGCACTATCTTGTCATTAAAGTATGAGCTCTCTAATTATACTTTGCCTGTAAACTATTCATTATCAAGCCTTAAGTCAGCAATCAATAACATCAGCCAGAGGCTGACAAGCGAAAATAAGAATATCTCAAGCCTTATCAACAACACCACAATCAGAGGCGGGGAGAGGACTCCGGTTTACAATGAGTATTACTACTCTATCTGTAATTATACCCCCGCTAAAATCATAGAGGAAGAGATGAATTCAAATCTCACTTCTTTCTTGTCCACTGTAAATAGGACCTATATCCTTTTGGCTTCAAAATTGGGTTCGGCATTCAATCGTTCTATCAGCCAAGATTTGGCCGGCGGCCTTACAATATCAAATATCTCGATGTTGTCAAATGTCTCACAGCGGGGTAAGACAACGATGTATAAGTTCTCAGCGAATCCTGGACAAAGTGAGGCTTTGACTGTGAATTGCGGAGGGGAATCGGACACGTTTGAGTTCTCCGCTGCGAAGACTGAGGCGGGTTCGAGCAAGGGCATTCTAAGCGATGTGGAATCACCTTTCAGTTATGTATACGGCTCCTTAATCGGCTTTACCTCATTCATCAGGGCGTATATCTATGGGATCTGAAGTTGACAAATTATACGAAGAGATAGAGCGTTTGAACAAACGCATCTCTGAACTAGAATCAGAAAATTCAAACTCCGGCAACAATGAGAGCAACACGATTAACATGGGCGATGATCGCAACCTCGGTGTAATTCCCGAGCAGGAAAGCTTTGTGCTTGACACTCATTCCCTCGGCGGTTATAGAAACTTGTCATTGCCCAATGGAGGGGTGATGAAAGTTAAGGTCTTGCCCTTCTGCAAGAACGGTAACCATGTGATAAAATCGATGGATGACATAATCTTTTGCTCTAGATGCGGAGGAGTGATATGCAAGGAGCACGCATTCGATATCTCACCCCCTTTATGCAGAGAATGCGTAGAGAAGGAGCTGGCTGGTCTGGACCACAAAAGCATAGCGGTACTCTTTGCTGTCAAGAATGGTCTTGGCTTAAACTATCTGAAGGGCACATTGAAGCTTAGCAAGAAGGAGATAGATGAGGCCTTGTCTCAATGCGTATCATCAGGCTACATAAAGCAGTCTATATTCAATTTCCTATTCTCCGGGTATCAGACCACATTTGACGGGGAGAGAAAACTGTACCTGGCTTCATTGATCTATGAACTCCCAAATCCAGAGGGAGATGAGTGATTTGGAAGACAAGTCATCCATCGGGCAGATATTAGAGGTATTGAAGCAGTATGAGGGGGTCATAGACCAATCTGAATTCATGCCGCTGATAGAGAGATACCTAAGGACGAAGGACACGGAGATGAGGGGCTTCCTGCTTTCTAGGCTGGTAGAAAGACTGGAAAGAGCCACCTCCGAAGCACTGTTGAACACAGTACCAAATACCGAAGAGGATCACAAGCCGCGCGGGGAATTTGTGATAGGAGAGGTAATAGATAAACAGGGCAAGATAGGGCCGTTTACATTATCAAGGGAGGACCTGAACAGGAATGTGCTTATCATCGCATCAGTGGGGCATGGAAAGACGTCCCTAATCAAGAGAATCCTAAAAAGTTTGTTTCTCACCAATATAAAGTATATAGTTTTTGATATAAAGAAAGACTATGTGCCTTTCGGAGCGGAGGAGGATTCGTTCTACCTTGACAGCAGCAGCTTCAGGATAAATGTGCTGGCCCCGCCAAGCGGGGTAAGCGAGACAGAGTGGGCGATGCATGTCGCTGACGTTTTCTCCCACTCCTTCTCTCTGCTCGTCGGAAGCAGGGATTTCCTGCTCGAATCTATAATAAGTCTCTATAGGTCATGGAAAAAAGATTATCCTCCCTCTCTCAGCGACTTGGCAAGACATATAGAATCGGGCAGCAGAAATGAATACGCGAGGGTTGTCCTGGGGAGGATAAAGGCGGTGCTCGCATCGACCAGCATATTTGACTGCAACACAGGGCTTGACCTTTCAAAGATGGAGCGCTACAACCTGATCTTCGGCATAGACAGACTTGGCATGGCAGAGCAGTCATTCTTGGCTTCTTTTATCATACTTTACTTATACCACCTAAACATGAACGACGCATCGAAGAGAGGAGTCCTGCATAGAGTAATTGTGATAGATGATGCCCATACGATATTGGACGTCAACAAGGAGAGGGATCAAGCGATGGGCGTGCCGCTGCTCCATACCCTCATATCCAAGATGAGGGAGCTTGGTGTGGGGTTCATATTCGCCGACCAGCAGATCTCCTCCCTCCTGTCTTCCGCGATACAGAACTCAAATACAAAGTTCATTGGGAGCATGAACTTGATGAAGGACTTGTCAGTCGTGTTTGACTACGACGGCGTAAACGACGCGTTCAAATTGATATCAAAGCTAAAGGTCGGGGAATTCCTTGCGCTCTCGCAGGACTACAACCCTTACAGCGTCATGAGGGCTTACAAGGCAGATGAAGACAAAAGCATCAGCCTGGATGAGGTCAATGAGAAGGTTAGAAGGAATATAGACAAGTTCTCATTCATGAAGGTGGACAAGAAGGTAGACCTGGCAGACTTGGTGATGCGCGAAGTGATAGCCAATCCTTTCAAGAATCTCTCAGTCCACAGAGGCAACCTCAATATGAGCAAGGAAGACTTTGATTCGACCAAGTCTGCGCTTCTGAAGTCCGGCCTGCTCTATGAGGTCTGCGTTAAACTTGATGAGCACAGGGAGGCAAAGTTTCTCTATCCAAACAGGGAGAAAGCAGAGGAGTTGCATATCGATGAGGAATTGAGGGGGAAGATCATGAACCGAAGCAAGTTTGTGAATCAACTCCTGAAGAAGATATCTGAATCGGAGCTAAAAGAGCAGGGGATAAACTTTGAATCTGATGAGGTTGGCATCCTTCTGCCCGGGCTGAAGACATACATTGTCTTCATGCATAAACCGGAGGAGATACTCAGGCTCATGGAGACCCCTTTTAGAAGGATCATTAACGTTTTAGAGGACAGCATAGATGAAACTGATGCGATGGTGGAGCTAATAAAGGCGGGGAGAGGAGCTGATATATCCCCGTTGAGGTTCTGCCATGCAAAAGACCTTATAGATACAATAAAAAGATGACTAACCCCATCTAATCTACCCTCAACCCAATCGTAAACTATTTATCTACCTCATTCTTATACCGTAATATGATATCAAGCCATAGATCGCAATCAGCATTGGAATATATGATGACCTACGGCTGGGCCATCTT
>JAGDXU010000027.1:0-3421 GCA_023269965.1 Candidatus Parvarchaeota archaeon
TTTCAGTCTTCCTCAGCATTTCGATCGCCCTTGGAAAGCCTTTCTCATCAGTAGCATCAACTACAAGTATGACGCCTATAGCCTCACCACCAAGCATCTTAAGCAGTGGATCAAATCTTTCCTGTCCGGGTGTACCAAACATATCAGCAATATATCCCTCAAAATCTAATGTACCGTGATCAAGGGCTATTGTTCCTCCCAATCTATCAACACTAACGGCGTTCTTACACGATGAATGAATAAATGATGATTTACCAGCGTTGGTTGGACCAGTTACCAAAATCTTTGGAATGTAAAGTTTTATACCACCCGGTCTCAATACCTTGAAGAGCGCGGAAGAGAATTCCTTGTCTTTAACCCAATCGCACTTTATGACAGCAAAGTACTGACCAAATATAACTCTCTTCTCAATACCACGTATCTGTATAGTTGCATTAACCTTCGAATAGATTGAATTCAGATCGCTCTCATTGTAATTCCATTCGGTGAACATCAATGCAGATGATATCTTCTTGTTCGCCGTAGATGAGAGCTTTTCGATCAATGACTTAACAAAGTCAAATCCAAATGAATCTGCAAATATAGAGAGTGAATCGATGATTAGTATATCATAATCTTTTGACATCTCCTCTAAGAGTACCCTAACAATCTCATCTTTGTCAGAAGGATTTTGAATGACTTTTATATTGTCCATCTTCTCAGGTGTTATGAGTGTAAAATTACTGTATGCGTCCAATATGGTAAGATTATTATTTGCGATGAAGTCATAATCCTTCATGTCATTTATGTATGCCATTGGAGAAGATCTATTCAACAGCAACAGCACCTTCTTATTTCTTATAATATTGCTGTAGAGAATCTGATAACCAAATACCTCATTCCCAACGGATGGAGAAGCGGCGAATATTACTATCTTATTCTCTGGGATACCATTCAAATCACCATCCAACTTTGCTATCCCAAAAACGTTATCTTCCATAGTTTAATTTTAGCAGTTAAATGAATTTAAACGTTTACAATTCAGTCCAGCTCAATACCTCCTTCTCAGTTCCTGTGAAGGTGAAGTATCTTTTACCATTTTCCAACTTAAGACTTATTATGCCATCCATAAGCGACTTTATCGTCTCATTAGTGTCTTGTGAGTGCATGTCACTGTCTATCAAAAACAGGCTGGTCACACCTGATATTTTTGATTTACCGCATATGAACTGCAAGAATCTAAATATTGTATTAGAGTTATTAGAGAGCAGAAGAGAGGAAATAGAATCAAATATGTTCAATGTGGTTTTACCATCCTTTACAAAATCGCTATTCAAAGAGGAAACTGCAACTGCAAGCCCAGTCAAATCAAGAGGCCCGTTAAGCACTCTTGTATAAGCATTGTCCTTCGCATCAGGTTGGATATTTCTGGTGAAGTTATCCACCAGTTTTAAAGACTCACCCAGGTACTGCGACACATTGATCCCCCTTGATGATATACTGGCTAGAAGGTCGCTTGCACCTTTGCTAGCAGTTATATATATGACCCCGGCCTTATTTGACAAAGCCGACTGAAGAAGATGATAAGCAAAAAGGTCCTTACCGCTTTCCTTTGAGCCGTTTAGCAGGTAATTTCTATGTAAGGGAATACCTCCCACAACTTTATCAAAAGATTCAAAACCGCTCATCAACGTATCCATAAAACTAAACAAATTTCACCTTCTTGGACTTTATACCTATCGATGAGTCATCTACATACAGATTGGTACTTACATCTATAGTATCGCCCCCCTTCTCAAAGGAGATAGTGTACTTTACGGATTTTTCAATCGGAACATTAACAAAAGGGAAGAGATATATCATCAAACTCTTGAAAAGGAGCTTCGGATCACCTTTTTTAAGGATTATAGATACATTGTCTTCTATGCTCTCTGGCACCTCCACAATCTTGAAAACATCAGTATCTATGATTATATCTGTTATCTTGTCATGTGGCAGGCTTATTAGATCATCAATTATTTCGTCTATGTTCTCCTGCTGGCTGAATTTCTTTGTAACGGATTTCTTAACCTCATTGTAAGTATATTCTACATTAAGATTAACATAATTTACAAGGTTTAATCTAAGCAGGATACCATAGATGTCCTTAGCGTATATCCTCATCGGATGTGTTGCTTTCAGCTTTATAGAGCCATCTTCCGCATAAGTCATGTAGAGATTCAGATTATTGGAGTTTAACAGGCTCTGAAGAACCTTAAGCGAACCATCTTCCGAATACAGCCTATTTAAGTCATTAGATACATCAAAAGCACTCACATCCATACTTAATTAAGTAACACCTTATATTTAAAAATAATATATCCCTATGCGCACGCCCCCGTTGCATAGTTCGTAGGGTTATAGAGGGCCTGCTCATCCGGATAAATCTTAAATGGCACATTATTTTTGGATTTTATGATCATCACATATGCCGCACACCCTTCACTTTCGTTGAACCAAAACGACGAAGTGGAGTTTATGTCGCTTAAAACATAATTTAACACCGTCTCATTTGACTCTGCCCATCTTACATACTGCTGATTTGTCATAATCATCACATCCAAAGTCGCATTAGATTTGTAAGACATGTGAATTGCGAAAGTATCTGGAATGGCAGAAAAGAGGTATCTGTTTCCAGACTCGGTCAGATTTTCTGTCCAAATGGTTAGGAATGGTTTTCCATTCAATAAAGTGAAGTTTAAGGAGTGAATAGAGCCACCTTCTATCACAGCATTAACGGAATAAGGGATACAGTATTCGCTGCTGTTGGATAAAAACAATGACTCGCCTGAACATTCGTTTGGAATCAAAAAGTGATTGTAAAAGGAGTATAAAAACAAACCTAACAAGATTACTACTAAGATAGTTAAACCTATTGATCTTAACAGCATAAAAAGCACCACCCAGAGTTACGTATCATCATTTGTCCATGTTCCCTTTACTTTAATATGTTACGTGTAATACTTGGAAGGAGAAAGTTCAAAAGGTGTCATACGTCAAAATTGACCTTTAAAACATTTATGTTTTACAGTAACCGTAATTGGCAGAGTTCTTAGGAGCGTATGACCAGGTATATGTGGATCCATTAGCTAAGTTAACAGTACAGGAAGCTGCAGGACCTAGACTTGCATTGGTGCATACATAGTAAGTTCCAGTTACAACCACCGGCGGATTATAACAAAACTGCTGTGGAGGTTGACCGGTCGATTGAGCTTCACTACAGTATGTGGTACACTCGCTCTGATAAGTGGACAAACCATTATTACTTGTCGCAGGAGCTAATCCTTTGAATCCGCCTGTGACAAAGACGATCATCAATACAAGAATAAGTAAACCGACCGCTATCAAGATTATTGTATTTATCGGCAAACCCTGACCTTTGGCGTTAATTATATTCCGCATA
>JAGDXU010000027.1:3521-28647 GCA_023269965.1 Candidatus Parvarchaeota archaeon
GATTATTGTATTTATCGGCAAACCCTGACCTTTGGCGTTAATTATATTCCGCATATTATTTATCCTCTTTTTGTATATTTAAACCTTTCTATCTTACTATCGAAGAAAAGTCAGCGCTTGGATTCCTTATTTATTATATCTTCGATCTTTTCATTGAGCTTAACAGCTTTTGACATTAATGCATCAACTTCGACTCCACTGAAGTCGAGCTTTTCGTTGTGCATAAGTCGCTTTCCAATTGAGTAAATTTCTTTAAAGGTGTCAACGTCTTCTTTATTTATGACGCTCATACGCTGAAGTGATTCGAGCATATCCTCTATCAGTTCCGGAGATGGTGGAACATCACCGTTCTTCATTATCAATGACTGGGCTGAGTTTATAATACTCCAGTAAAGATCAAGAACAGCACCTGCAAGCCTTAATTTTGCTGAATCATAGTAAAGCTTACTGCGAGACAAAGCTGCATATATTGACTCCTCTGTGGGTTTTATCTCTCCTCTCTGTAGAAGAACCTGTAAAGGCTCAAAATACCCTGTATCCATGAGCGCAACACCGTACTTTAGAACATTTACAGATACGGGGTCAGCGGTCAATACCCCTCTCCAGAAAGCTGTCAGAGTTACAAAGTTTATATGAAGCTTTATCGATTTTTCCTTCTTAACTAGCTCATCGACGTCCTTATAGAATACTCCTAAAAAAGTCTCATCCAGCTTATTAAGTATATCATCCATCACTATCATCACATCTACATCGCTGCTTTCTGTTTCTTTTCCCTTGGAATATGAACCAAATAGAATTATCGACTTTATCACCCTTGGGTACTTCACGAAAATTTCCTTCGAGAACTTGTAGGCCGCATCATATCCAATTAGCTTCAACTTACCGCTTTCATCATTTTCTTCCATATCAATCAACTCATCGGAACTCCGGAGAATCCCTGTCTGTTTTTGTCACCTTCATTCATATACCCTCCTCCTAATGCAGGAAATAGGCCAGAGAAGCCACCATAACCAAGGAAGTCATTCTTCAGCCCCAAGTTACTATACGCGGAGTAATCCCCAACAATTGATGAATAGGGGTGCGCCGCGTAGGTGGGAATACTTGTGTAGGGCACAGCACCATATATCGGTGCATTCATATACTGATAAGACTGAATCATACCAGTATCAAGCCCACCGACTCCGCCAAAAACTTCCATTATCGCAGGAACATCAACCCCTGCTGCTTTCAATTCATCGTAAATTTTCTTTGTAGGTGTAGTTCCCTGACCAAGTGGGAGATGTGCGTCTATATCGCCCATGTTATCACTCAAGTGATAACGTTTTATCATGTCCTTCATAGACATCGCCATATTTATTATGTCTTTATCTTCATAAGGCTTACCAGTTTGCGGGTTCTCATACTGCTTAAATGTGTTCAGGTGTCCGGTATCAAGATTTATACCTATAAGGTCTTGGCTTAATTTGAATGCTTCTTCCCTTGACATCCCCTTCTTCATGGCATCCTCAACAAACATCTCTCTGGCCTTCCTTATCGCTTCTGAAAGTCCGTTTGGGTCACTCAGAGACATATTCGGAGACATCGGATTCTCTATCAATATCTGTGGATGAGTTTTTGTGTTAAACGCAGAGTACAGAGCTGCGTCCTTTATACCCTCTGCTGCCAATTCTGGGGCCACTTTGTCATACTCTACAAACACCTCACTTGCGTTCTGCATCTGCCTCTCTAGCAGCCTTTTCCTTCTGTTTAAGTCTTCAAGCGCCTTATCAAGTGCATTAACCGACTCAGTAAGCGTTTTAATTCTCTCCTCATCCCCTGCTTTCATAGCGTCCATAAGCTCCCTGGCTATACTTGGCTTCTGCAGCTTTTCTATACTGTATCTTGATGATTCAATACTGGCAAGCTGTTGACTCAGCTGCTCTCTAGACTGGACGTTTATCAGCTTCAACCTTGCTGTCGGAGATAGTATAACACCGTTACCATTTGGATCATCCATTATCTGAGTGTTGATAAACTTTTCCCGCTCTTCCTTCGACATATTTGAAAGCGCGGCATTTATCTCTTTGCCATAGAACTCATCACTCAGAAACTCCTTCTTCGTGACACTAGGTATGATCTCCTCCTTCAATGGAATAACTTTCTCTTCCTGCTTATTGTAAATGTTTATAAGCCTCTTTGTATCCGGGTTTCCAAACTGGTCATAAGAAGCATGGAATATGACTGGCATGTTCTTTATGTCCATATTAGCGCTTATTTCATCTGAAAACTTAAGTGAAGCCTCTATCTCCCTCATTAAACTCTCTTTATAGAGCGAATCCCTCTCCCCACGCTGGTTTATGCCAGCCATATTCAAAGACCACGGCGCATGAACACTCAGGTTTACCTTGTTTATCTCTGCCAGGTGAGCGATTGCTTCTCTCTCCTCTTTGCCTATTCTAGCAGCAGGTGTGCCGCCTTCGCCTTGGTACATGCTTGATATGTTTATCTCAGCCATCTGTGCGCCGCTTCTTAGGACCTTTGCAAACTCGTCTAATTGATTTTTGCTGTCTATGGACACCCCTAAAGAATATTGCTTGAAAGCATCGTTGAAGTTGCTACCTAATTCATATTCTGTCATAGTATTACTGACCATTGTACGGCGATACTTGTGACGTCATCACGTGCATAAATTCATGCGGACGCAGTCTGGATTCGTATGCCGTTGGCATATTATTATTTTGCCTTCTATACTATTTATGCTTTCTTTTTTTATTCGCTTTCATCTGTCGATCAAACAGTCGTTTTTACTGATCACACTGTATGAACGGCTTTTTCTCCCTTAAACCCCAAAAAGCCTCAAATGTTCCTTGTACATACACCTATTGAATATAACTGTTATACCATCTTTTTCAGCAATATCTACAGCTTTTTTATCGTATATCCCCTCCTGCATCCATATGACCTTTGGGTGTTTTTTTATTGAATCCTGCACTATTTTGTATACCTCACTTGATGGCCTGAAGATCTCCACGATATCTACCTTTTGTGTCACATCATTGATAGATTTGTAAGAATCAACACCCAATACCTTCTGGTGATTTGGGTTTACCGGTATTATTGTGTACCCTTTTGACATCAGATAGCTAGGAACATCATGCGCATCCTTTCCAGGGGTGTCAGATGCACCGACAACACAGACAACCTTATTGTTACTAAGTATATTTCTTATATCTGAGTCAGAATGCTTATCCTTGAAAGGAACAAAACCACAAGCGTCTCCTGTTTCCATATAACAGATTTATACTATCTTAAGTTATAAATGCTATACAGGTAATTTATGAAGATAGTTACAATAAAAGAGAAGGAATGCCAAGCCCCAGAAGCTTGTGATTATATTTGTGTGCAGGTCTGTCCTAGAGTAAGAGAAGGCGCAGTTGGCACAGTCTATAAAAGAGAAAATAAGAAAGCTGCGATAGACGAAAATCTATGCATAGCCTGCGGTATATGCGTAAACAGGTGCCCCTATGATGCAATAAGGGTTATAAACCTGCCTGATGAGCTAAATAAGGAGCTAGTGTTCCAGTATAACGTAAACTCCTTCAGGACATATAATATAGTGTCCCCAATGGAAGGAAAAGTTGTCGGGATACTTGGTAGGAATGGCATAGGGAAGACCACCAATATAAACCTCATATCTAACACCTTAAAGCCGAATTTCGGAGATTTCTTGAACGGGGCAAGTGAAAAAGAGATTATAAGAAGATTCAGAGGCAAAGAGATACAGCCATACCTCGAAAAGCTATATAAAGGAGACATAAAAATATCAAAAAAGGAACAGAGCCTATCTTTCACTGGAAAAGTTAGAGAAATTGTCAAGAAAAACAAGTATAAACTTATCACAGATGAAATTATGGATAAGGATATTTCATCGCTATCTGGCGGTCAGATTCAATCAGTAGCTATTGCTGCTGCTATGGACAATGAAGCGGATGTTTACATATTCGATGAGCCCATGAATTATCTAGACATATACCAAAGGCTTAGAATAGCCAACATCATAAAGGAAAAATTGAAGAACAAAACAACCATAATTGTGGAACATGATTTGGTGATGCTGGATTACTTAACTGATTTTGTTCAGATAATGTATGGTTCCGAATCAAATTATGGCATAGTCTCGCATTTGATGCAAACAAGAGTAGGGATAAATAACTATCTTGCAGGGTATTTGCCCTCTGAGAACATGAAATTCAGAGAGCATGAAATAAAGATAAAAGGAAACGTCCCTGATGGCAGCTTAGAAACGCTAGCATCTTGGCCTGACTTCAATGCAAATATCGGCCAATTTACGCTCTCTGTGGGCCAAAATACAGTTTATAGAGGTGAGATAGTTGGGATAATTGGAGAAAATGGGGTGGGAAAAACAACCTTTGCGAAGGCAATAACTGGCCTGGTTGAAACGGACAATGGTCGACTCGAACTTGGACTCAAAATCTCCTATAAACCGCAATTCATCGAAGCTTCTGATGTGATTGTTAGAGATATGCTAATTTCGATAAAAAGAGACTTTCTTTCTAGTGAAACTTTTAGCGGCATAATGAAGAGGCTGGGAATCGATAGAATACTAAATAAAAACATGAAAAATTTATCTGGCGGAGAACTGCAAAAATTAGCAATATTCTCTACGCTATTGAGGGATGCTGATATATACTTATTCGATGAACCGTCTGCTAATCTAGATTTAGAGGACAGATTAGAAGCTATTAACATAGTCGGCTCGTTTATCAAGGCAAATAAGAAAGGGGCTATAATAATAGACCATGATTTAATGTTCATAAACGCGATCAGCACAAGAGCTGCTTTATTTGAGGGTACACCAAATAAGTCTGGGCGTATGGGGAATATAACCCGAACAGAGGAGGCAATAAACAGCCTTCTTAAGAGAGTTGATATAACTATGAGAAAAGACCCAGATAGCGGGCGTCCGCGCATAAATTCCCCTAACAGCCGCTTAGACATAGAGCAGAAAAAGAGCGGCAGAATGTTTGAAATATAGGCAAGTAATATCAGGGTAATATTAAGTGACTATTTTTATTCCTAATCCAATATAATTCTAATAGTAGGGGGAGAATGGAAGACAAGGAATTGAAGTTAGTGTACAGAAGAGCAATAGAGGGGATAATACTGTACAACCAGTACAGGAACAACCTCAACTTCGAAAAGTCCGCCGAAATAGGACAGCAGCTGTTAGCCGTGAATGACATGCTGGTCCTAAACAACATAAAGAAAGGGGAAGAAATAAGCGAAAAGATCGACGAACTAAAAAGGAAACTATCTTCAAGCGAAGTCAGCTAAATATCAACCTTAAGAACGAATAGGTCGAAAGACACAAAAGCCAACGTTGTTGGATTGAAGACAGCTATGAGCTGCGAAGATGTTAATGTTCCCCCAAGTCCTGGATTGAAACCTGATGAATTAAAACTATAAATCTCTTTATTTGGCACACTTGTGCTTCCCGCACTTGAATTTGTGTAAACCGTCAGGGAGAAAGGAGAGCTCAACTCTACTTTTAATGTGCTTATAATGTAATTATTCAACGCATTCTGGGAGATCTGTGAATTTTCAAACTCCGCAAATTCATACAAAGTAGTGTTAGAAGCCAAAAATGAATTAAAAGCTGAGTAAACGGAAAGAACTCTATTGTTTTGTGACATCACTTGAAAGTCATATCTCAAATAATAGTTAAATATATAGTATGAAAGGGATATCATCGAGATAACAAGGGATAAACCGATTATCAAGTCCAAAGTGAATATCTGTGCTTTCATGACCATACCTTATAGTTAACCTCGATTATAGTGCCTTTTGGAAGGTCTAAAAACCTTTCAAGTGATATTACATACCTGGAATTTGCGGGGACCTTTGATCCAAGCGTAATCTCTGAGTTATTTATATACAATGGTGTGCCATTCAGATAGCTTAAAGTAAGGTTAAAGTTAGTTCCAAATTGAGATAAGTTATAAAAGCAAGACGAGTATGAATTCACAAGGGAATAAGCTTTATTTAAACTTAATGTATAATAAGTTCTAAGCAAGCCAAAAGATGCTATATTTGAACATGGGAGCCCCACCCAATTTGCAGGAGAGCCGAATGAATTCGAGAGGCCATTCAACTCAATGTTGCCCATAGCATTAAGTTTCTCCAAAGACAAAGTTATAGAAAGATAAGAGTATGAGTTATATGTGTCAGAGACTGTGTAAACAAATACAAGCAAAGAGGCGAATATCAGCAGGAAAATTATAAGTGCAAATGTCAAATCCAGTGAGAAAACCTGCCCCTTTCTATCCATAAAGAAACTAGAACATTGATATATTAAATGTTTAATTAAAGATAAAGTTATTATAATTGAAACATATAATATAGGCATTATAACATTGAAACAAGTTTCAATGAACAAACACATGGAAGATAATGAAGATTTTAGGATAGATCAAATAATAGATGAGTTTTTGGAGACCGAAGACCGGCCAAAGGCAATAGGCAGCTACTATCCAAGCGAGATAGGTATGTGCCTTAGAAGGCAGTTCTATTCTTATCTTAATCCAAAGAAGACAGATGAAAGCACCCGCAGAATATTTGCCCTGGGCAATAATATACATCTGTTTATAACAGAAGCATTGAAATCTTCAGATAGATTTGGGTATGTTATAGAGGAAAAACCGATAAAAATAAACTACAGCGATGAAGAGAGTACCTTCACAGTGTACGGCAGAATAGATGATTTTATAATCACAAAAGATGGAAGAAAAATACTCATAGAGGTGAAATCTGCTTCAGATGTGGGAAATATAAATGAACCACAAGAAAAGCATGTCATGCAACTTAACCTATATATGAAGTACGAAAACCCTGATCTAGGGTACTTAGTGTATGTAGACAAAAAGAACATGTCTATAAAGCAATTCGAAATCAAACTTAACGAAGAGTTATATGAAAAAACTATGCAAAGGTTTAAAGATTTAGATAAGCACCTGCGTAACAATGAGCTCCCATTTGCTGAGTATTATTTTGATGACAAGAAGGTATGGGAATGCAAATACTGTCCATATTATAATGAATGCATGCTGGATATTGCAAACAATCAGTGATTAGATAAACTGGATAATCAGCTGCACAAAAAAGCCGATAACACCCACAATTAGCGTACCAATTGTTACCATTATGGTAAGCTCTTTAAACTCCTTAGACGTCGGCTTCCTGGATAGAAGTAATATCCTTTTGTATTCAGAGTAATAGTATTTTAACTTGCTAGATATAAATTTAGGACTGATAAACTTCAAAACAGACCTTATCTTTCTTCCAAATTTAGAGACATCTAATTTTCTCCTCTCCACTCTTCTAACATTAGGAGACGACTGTGCTTGCTCTTTGTTAGTCGCCGAGCTGACTGCTTTATCTTCTTGTTTATTCTCAAGTGCCTTTTTCTCGCTTGATTTTGACGGTTCTTTCTGGGGTTCTGTTGACGTTTCCTTCTGCTGTTGATTTGACTCAGCTTTCGCAGTATCTTCACTAACACTCCTTTCAGAATTGGCGATGTTTGCATCAGCCAGGCTCTTTTCTTCCATTTAGAAATCTATCCCAAGAACTTTATGCCAAGTTCTTCTTCCACTTCTTGCTTGTCTTTGAGTTCTTTCTCTTCTGAGATGGATTTACCCAATATTTGCTTTGATGTTACGCCGGTTATTATAGCCATCACTCTTATGGTGTTTTTAAGGTCAGGGAATATATGAGCTCCCCATATAACTGTAATATCTTCAGGTAGCTTCCTAGTAACCATATCCACGATTGAGCTGGCCTCTTCCAGTGTAAGGGATGAACCCCCACTGACATCGATCAGCATACCCTTAGCTGTAGAAAGATCAACGTCTATTAATGGGTTATTCAATACTTTCTCCACAATTGTCTCTATTTTCTTATCTTTGGCATCACTCTCAGCAGAACTTATTAGGGCTACACCCCCATTTGACATTATTGTCTTTACATCAGCGAAGTCAACATTTATCAACCCCGGTCTAGTTATAAGCTCGGTTATACCTTTCACCGCATTTGTGAGCACATCGTCCGCTACCTTAAGGGCTATTGGTAAAGGAAGATCTGGGGCTATCGCTCTTAATTTTTCATTAGGTATAACTATCAATGTATCGACTACGTCCTTAAGCTTTTCTATACCTGACATTGCGACTTTCATCCTATTTTTCCCTTCCATCTTAAATGGGATAGTGACAACCGCTATTGTCAAAGCATTCAATTTCTTTGCAACCCTAGCTACAACTGGAATGGCACCTGTACCTGTACCGCCACCCATACCCCCACATATAAAAACCATGTCAGCACCCTGCAATACATCTTTTATCTCTTGCTCCTGCTCCTTCGCTGCTGCTTCTCCAATCTCTGAGTTTGCACCTGCGCCAAGCCCTCTTGTAAGCTCTTTCCCCAGCAAAACCTTCTTGTCAGAAGGAGTACAAAGAAGATCATTCGCATCTGTATTCATAGCTATGAGCTCTGCGCCCTTTATACCGACCTCAAACATCCTGTTTAAGGTATTGTTACCAGAACCTCCAACACCAACCACCTTAATGCTGGTGCGCCTGTTAGTTATAAGATCCTCTAATGCCTTATCAAATTCCTTTGTTCTGCTTGAATCTATATTCGGTGCTTTCACACCTTCATTCGATATGCTTGAAGCCCTAAGTCTATCAATTTCCATATTATGATGAAGTTATTTTAACTTTAAATTCTTTTCTCACATATTTGTTTATATCATCTATTATAGCATCAGCTACGTGCTTTTCGATCGAAGAGCTGTATTTAATTTCTACATCGCTGTCTTTTACCTCAACTTTTTCTGGGGGTTTACCTATATAATGCTTGAAAATAGCCGAGATCTTCTCACTATCGTCTGCTAAAACCTTGAACACTTCTATATCATAAGTTAGTTCTTTACCTGCAAGAGGATGATTGAAATTTACCATCACCCGCCCGCCGCCAACTGACATCACTGTAGCAGGCATGCCGTCCAAACTTACCATATCGCCAACCGAGGGATTTATCTTATTCTCTCTAAATGAATCTAATGAATAAGTTTTTACCAATTTCGAGTTAAACTTACCGAATGCTTCTTCCGGCTTCAAATCTAGGGAGTACTTATCCCCCTCTTTCTTCCCTATCAAAGACTTTGAAATAGCGTCGAATGTATACTTTGCACTGGGGATGACCAAAACTGGTGAAAGGTCTACCTTACTAGTGTCTACATTCTCTTTCTCAGCTAATTCTTTGTAGGTGAAATCTATTACCTGACCTGTAGACTTCACTTTTCCAACAAAATTTATAAGCACTAAATCATTTTCACTGATCATATTTTCACTTCTTAAGTTCTATAGAGATGAAAGACACCATCCTTTTATTACCGTCTTTATCATTTATCTCCTCGGATCCTATAGACACATTACTTACCTTCAGCTCCTTTGAAAACTTCCTGGTAACTATCTGAGAGATATCAACCGCCTTTGAGACGAGCATACCTCTTGCTTTTAACGTTATGCTGTCATGCCCAGAATTTATGTGAGTAAGTATAGCAAGGACATAAGACATAGTAGGCTTCTTCCCTACGAAAACAGTATCATTTTCCATATCTCTATTAGATGTAACTAACCATATTTAACTCTTACGAATGATAATTCTCATCGTGTGGGTCATGTAAGGAGGTAAACTAAAGATAAAAATAGTTAAATTAAAGGTTTAAATATCAATTATATGCATTATTAAGCCTATGGTGAACAACCTAGAGGAATTGATAGAAAATGCTTTTAAGATTGCTGTAAGATATGGCAGCCCCATCAGTAAAGGAATCGACGGATATCAATACGAGAACCACAGAGTTTTCATAAATTATACAGTTGACTATAGGGGGCGAAAATATTTAACAATAGAAAAATGCCCCAGCTATGAGACGGTATTAAATGTAAAGGAACTAGAAGAATACGAGAAAAAATCAGAAAACAAAGAAAATTTCGCTTTCACACATTATGGGGATTTTAAGATCCTTCATTATAGAGAAGACCCAGAAGCAGAAGAAAGAATAAAAAATATATATCAAGGTATTATTCGCGGATTATAAGAGCCGATGCTTCCGAAAGATTTAATTTAAGGTATCTAGATCAAAGTAGAATTTTTACTTTATTCTTGTTACCCTTAGCAATTATCGGAACGCCGGATCTCTTCGCCTTTGAGATCAAATTCCTATCTTGAGTGGCTATGTAAAATCCCTTCTCTTTAGCTGTTCTTATCAGAATATCATCAACGGGCGAGCCAGAATCATCAACTTTCAATACGTGCACTTTCAAGTGCTTTACTAAAGCAATTACATCTTCCTTACCTAATCCGCTTAGCTCCTCCAGATTTTTATCTGTACAGTAAAGTTCATAAGAATCCAACAATGAAGAATCTAATACTTTATATATATCAGTTTTGCTATCAAAAAAATATATTAAGAAATTTGTATCCAGTAATATCTTTATCATAAGATTGTACCTGAACCTGCCAAAGTCCACGCATTCTTTACTTTCCTGGATACTACTGCTTTATCTCCTGTGAAGAATGGAATAGAGACATCCCCTAAACTGATATACATCTCACCTCTTGATATCTCCTGCACAGTTCCTACTGCCCTCGAAGAAAGTATATTCAAAAGCAACGCCTCACCCTTCTGTATAGGCTTATCAAAAACCTTCTTATCGTTTATCGGTTCATAGGATATCTTTAATCTATTATCAAGCCTAGGTGGGTTATCTTCACTTGTAATCACACTACCAACTAAAGCGTCCCTCCTCGCAAGAGATGGATCCAAGTTAGTAAGAACACCTATAGACAGGCCTCTCCCAACTGCATTTTCTTCTCCAAATTCACTCTGTATGTACACTGCAGTGCTCTTTATAGACTTAAATTTACTGTTTGGTGTTACATTAGGCGTCACCAAGATTTTATCTCCCACTGAAAGTTTACCACTATTTAATCCCCCACCTAAAACGCCTCCTTTCAAATCTTTGATATCAGTACCGGGGTTATTAACATCAAAGCTTCTTATGACCTGCATCTTTAACTTTTCACTGCTTTTTCTGTCGGGCAGTTCAAATTTTCCTATCTCCTGCACTACTTCTTCTATGTTTATGTTTTGATTTGCGAAGGTAGGTATTATTTTAGCATCTGAGAACCCGTTCTTATCCAAAAATGCCTTTATCTGAGCAAAGCTCTCCTTGGCCTTCTGGGCGCCAATCAAATCAACCTTTGTCTGAGCTACAACTAGATTCTTTATGCCTAGAATTTTCAAGGCTTCCATATGCTCCTCTGTTTGAGGTTGAGGACATGCATTAGCAGCCGAGATCACCATTATTGCCCCGTCTGCCAAGCCTATACCGCTCAGCATAGTAGCCATTAACATCTTATGACCCGGCGAATCTATTACAGAAACCCTACGATAAAGCTCCGTTTTTCCGCCGCAAAATTCGCACTTTTCAGACCTGCTGAACTTTCCGCATTCCAGGCATTTAAAAAGCTTAAAGTGAGCATAACCCAGACGGATAGTGATACCCCTCTTTTTTTCCTCGCTGTCTCTTAAAGCAGATTCATTTGTGAGGGCTCTAACAAGCGTAGTCTTCCCATCTGCAAAATTACCCACCAGATCAACGAGTATATCTTCAACCATTATTCTTCACAAATATCTCATCAAGTTTTTTAGCCCCATATTCTATTATCTTTACGTTTATCTGAGATGTAAATTGGCTTATGGTGTTGCCTGCGACGCTCTTTCTCTTCCTAAGTCCATGCTTATTGACGACTTTCAGTATCTTCTTCAAACCCGTTCCATCAATGCTTCTATCCATCGGAGTTCCGGTCATATAACTTCCACCCATTATTTTACCTTTATAGCCTTCCAGCCCTATAAATGACATATCAACGTCATCGCCTATCTTGAGACCAAAAAGGTTGCTCATCTCATCGCCAGATACAGTTTTACTGTAGGACTTCTTAGACGCCGGATCGTTTATGACCAACTTTGTTTCCATATTCAGATTTTAAATGTTCCTCCATTTATAAATATTTGCTGTATATAAAAAGAGAATGGAAACAATGTTTGTAGAATCCAGATACAAGGGAGAGGTGAGTGATGAGCTACTTGAGAGGATAAAAGAGAAGATAAAACCCTACAAAAAGATAAACTTGATAGGCGTGATTCAATATCTAGATCAGATGAACTACGTGAAGGATAGGATAAAAGATAAAGAATTTATCATTCTTTCATCTAAATACAGGGCAATGTACCCTGGCCAAATATTAGGATGTGACCAGTACGCTGCAGAATGCGAAGACTGTGATATAATTCTGGCCTTCACTCAGGGTATATTTCATATTATGGGTGTGCTGATGAAGACTGACAAAAAGATCATAAATGTAGATATTGAGACAGGGAAAATAGAAGAGCTAGACGAGAAGGTTGTCCAAAAATACAAAAGAAGGATGATGCAGGCTATAGGCATAACCTTAAATGCAAAGAGGGTTGTTTTTGTCGAATCAATAAAATCTGGGCAGACAGTCAATGCCAAGGACTTAAAAGAAGCGCTAATTAAAAGAGGGATAGAAGTCTATACGGTTGTTTTTGATGAAATCAACTTCCAAAGATTGAATGGATTTAGGGACGTAGACGCTTTCATAAACACTGCATGTCAGAGGATAGCCATAGATGATATAGACAAAATAGAAAAGCCGATAGTAAATGCAGAAGATTTGAAGCCTTATGTGCTGCAAACCCCAGAAAATAAAAGATGACTTAAAATAAATTGCACCAACTAAAAGTATTATATTCCATAATTAGATAAGATTAAAGAGAGACTAATCATATTGATGCTTAAGCTGGGATAGCCAAGTGGTTACGGCGCAGGTCTGGAGAGCCTGTTTCCGAAAGGATGCATGGGTTCGAATCCCATTCCCAGCGAATCTAAATTTGAGCCGTTGAATCTGCTATTATATTTTAAATATATAGAGATTTTATTAATAGCAATGCGATTAACTTTTGCAGACTTCAAGGATATAGGATTTATAAGTAATCAGCTAACTGGTTCTCTGGTAGATAAGAATGGTAATGTGTTATGGCTTTGCTTTCCAAGATTCGATTCTGACCCCCTTATAGCTTATCTACTTGATGAGAGCAACGGAGGAATTTTCAGAGTAAGCCCGCAGACACAATTTTCATCTTTTCAAAATTACACTACACCAAATGTTTTGAACACTAACTTTCGAACAAAGGATGGTAATGCATACATAAATGACTTTTTAATACCAGGCAAAACAATATTTATAAGAGATATAAATTCAGAGATAAAACTGCAACTTAATTTTAACCCACTATTTGGATTCCGAATGATGAATTTCAATTATTCTGAGGGTGATGGGAAGAGCATATTTGACAGCAAAAATGGAAAGGGAAGATTAGTTCTAACGATAGATGGAGAACACAAAAAAACAGGGGATTTTGTATGGGAGATAGAAAAAGGATCAACGCAGGTTATACTCTCTTATTATCAATCAACTGATCTATACGAATTGGAGAGCAAAAATGCGTCCTTATCCAACCTGTCAAAATCGTTTAGTTCAACCGTGGATTACTGGAATTCCTACTCAGAAAGGATAAGATTAAACATATCAGACACAGAGTTGAAAGATTTCCAATCTATTCTAAATGCTTCAGTTTTCACTATATTAGGGCTTAGTTATTCCCCAACCGGCAGCATAATAGCTGCACCAACCGCATCCCTGCCTGAGGACCCGGGTGGTGATAGGAATTGGGATTACAGGTACGTTTGGGTTAGAGATTCAGCGATAATGGCTTCTGCGTTATGCAGATTGGGTTTTTATATAGAAGGGAGGAGAGCACTTGAATTTTTATTCAGCATGATTGATTATTCAGGTAAACCCCTTTACAATCTTTACAAAGTAGACGGCACAAAAATATACGGAGAAAGGTACATTGATTCTTTAAGTGGATTCATGAATTCAAAACCTGTAAGAATAGGCAATAGGGCAACTAACCAAATACAGTTAGATATAGAGGGAGAATTCTTGTACGCTGTAAAGATTTATTTCGATTCAACACATGATAAGGAATTTATACAAAACCATCTGAAAGCTATAGAGTATGTTGCGGATTGGCTATCCGACAATTGGGAGCTAGCTGATTCTGGGATATGGGAAAAGCCAGAGGACCACGAATATACACACTCAAAAGTCATGATATGGGTAGCTTTGAAAAATGCGGGTGAGCTAATTTCAGAGGTTGGAGGAGTAGATCGCTGGAGGGAGAAGAGAGAGGAAATAAAGATGTGGATTATGTCAAATTGTGTAAAAGAAGGCCACTTCGTTGCATTTCCTAGAAGTAATGAGATAGATGCGACAGCTCTTTCTTTTCCAATCTATGGGTTTATAGAGGCCAATGACCCAATTTTTGTCAAAACCCTCAAAATTATCGAAAAAAGCCTAGTTGTAAAAGGATTTGTTTATAGATATAAATTTGATTCACTTGGGGAGACTAAGCACGCATTCTCGCTATGCTCGATGTGGCTAGCTTCTGTTTACTCTCTTATGAGAAGAAAAGACGAGGCTATACAGCTGCTTAAAAACATAAAAAGCATAGTTGGCCCCAACAATTTAATCGGTGAAGATGTAGATGTGGATAATAAGTTTTTCACAGGGAATTTTCCACAGGGTTTTGTTCATGCAAGTCTTATCAATTCCATTATAGACGTGTTAAACACTAAGTAGCGACCAGTATCCACTCCCCAGTAATTTTCGTGTTGAGATAACTTAAATAGACAATTGATTTAAACCTATTTATTTGTTGGATGAGGTTATTGAATATGTATGGTAGATGACGAAATATTAAGCGATATAAAAAAGCTTGTAAATTCCACAGTAAGTTTATTGATGCTGAATGAGAGGGAGAGGCTTAATGACAATTTTAGTAGTATATTTTACAATATAAGTGAAATGGGGTTTATGCCCATTTATGTCACTGGTAGCGTGCCCGGTGATAGCATAGAGAGTCAACTTTTACAAAGTGGGGTTAAAAAATACAAAGTTATAGACACGATAACACGTTCCCTTTATAAGGACTTACCAAAACTAAGCCAAGACGTGATAGTGCTAGACTCTCCAGCTGACTTGACCAGATTAAGTATAAGCATCGAAAATATAGTAAATGATAATAAAAACCTATTCGTTTTTATAGACTCAATAACTTCTTTTTCGATTTACAACTCGCAGAATGAAATGCTTAGATTTATACACTATATCTCTTCCCTCTCACATGAAAAGAAACAGAAAACAGTCTTCGTGGTGATAAATGACGATGGACTTGACTCAAATTTTATAGATAAAGTGAGAAGCTTTATAGACCAAGAAATTAAACTCTAGCTCTCTTTTCTATCTTCGATTTCATATCTTTGATAAATTCGTCTAAATTTACGTTGTACTTTGTCTTCCCAGACCTGTCTCTGACAGCTATAGTCTTACCTTTTTCCTCCTTCTCCCCAATCACAACAGTATAAGGTACCTTTTCAAGCTGAGAATCGCGGATCTTTCTGTCTAAAGTGGAATTAGAATCATCTATCTCAACTCTTATTCCATTTTCTTTTAACTTGTTAAAAACTTCTGTAGCGTAGACTTTGTTATCATCATTTATTGGCAAAATCTTTACCTGAACAGGGGAAAGCCAAAGTGGCAGTTCGCCCTTTGTATTAGAGAGTATTATACCCATGAACCTTCCAAAAGTACCGAGTATTGAACGGTGTATCACAACTGGTATGTGTTCTCTATCGTCTTTGCCTATATATTTAGCATCGAACCTTCTGGCTAGGTTAAAGTCTACCTGTATTGTAGAGACCGCATAAGCCGACTCTGGTCTACCAGTAAAATCGAGAACGTATACATCAATCTTTGGACCATAAAATGCGCCATCTTTTTCCTTTATCGTATACTTGTAATCTACGCGCCTAAGCGCACTGAATAGCGCATTCTCTGCTCTGTCCCATAGTTCATCCTCGCCGATCCTTTTGTCAGGTCTAGTGGCTACGATGAAAATCGGCTTTAAATCAAAAATCTCATATATCTCCTTTAACTCCTTTAGCATGTATATTATCTCATCTTCTATCTGGTCTTCTGTTACAAAGCTATGTGCATCGTTCTGCTGAAACACTCTAGTCCTAAGCAGTCCGTCTAAAGCACCCTCTAATTCATATCTATGTAATACTCCATGGTCTGCGAACCTCAACGGTAACTCTCTATAGCTCCTTGTCTTTGATTTAAATATAAGAACGTGGAATGGGCAATTCATCGGCTTAAGACCGAACTCTTCATCAGACTCAAATGGCTGAACTTTGAACATATTCTCTCTGTATTTATCAAAGTGCCCACTTATCTTCCATAGGTCTACCTTAGCTATCAATGGTGTTATGACCTCTTTGTAATCATACTTATTGTCATACTCCCTTGCAAGTTTCTCTAATTCGCTATATATCACCGCTCCTTTTGGTAATATGAAGGGTGATCCAGGCGAAATGTCTAGAAACTCAAATAATTCAAGGTCTCTGCCAATCTTTTTGTGATCATGCAACTTCTTCTCCTCCAAGAACTTAAGATAATTTTCTAAATCTCCCTTCGACGGAAAGCTTATCCCATATATCCTTGTCATTGCTTCTCTTTTGTTGTCGCCCTTCCAATACGCGCCTGAAACTTTCAACAATTTTATGGCTTTTACCATCCCCGTGGAGATTATATGCGGGCCTCTACAAAGGTCTTCAAATTTTCCATCTTTGTAGAAGGTTATGTCGTCTTGTAAATCCTTTAAAAGCTCAAGCTTAAACTTCTCATTGACCAACTTCTTCTCTGCCTCTGGCTTCGTCAAAGGGATTCTCTCAAACTTATTGTTTTCTTTTGCTATCTTCTCCATTTCCTTCTCGATTTTACCCAAATCATTGTCGCCCACCTTTAAATTGTAAAAATCATAGTAAAATCCCTCATCTATGCTCGGTCCTATACCTAGCAATACATCAGGGTATAACCTCCTCACAGCGTCTGCCAGCATATGTGCTGAAGAGTGCCAAAAGACTCTCTTACCTTCTGGATCGCTGAAATCAAGAAACTCCACTTCTTTACTGGCCGGCACTTCAGACGATAAATCAAAAAGCTTACCATCAACTTTAGCAACAATCAAATCTTTTAAGTCTATCCCAACAGATTTCGCTAAATCTAAGAAAGATTTACTTTCGTTGGATTCATAAACTTTATCTTTGAATTTTATTTTCATAATTTTATGCCTCAGAAGACTGGCTGATCTTGGAATATCTTTATACCACCAGGCTCTATATCGAATGGATGAAGACCTGAGCTGTGGGAGGAGTACCTGAATTTAAGTATAGATATCGCTTTTTGATAGAAATTCTGGTTGAATATCATTGAAAGTAATATCACACAGTCAGACAAGTATAGCGGTATTGCAAGTTCTTCGGATAAATCCAACACATTAAGATTGCCGTATTTCTCCACTGTGACTATAGATGTTCCGAATGAACGCAGCATATCAAAGGCACTGGTCAATAGGTTTCTCTGCATCGCAATGTCATGAATCTCCCAGAAAAGAGGAGTCAATGGATCAACCACTATCCTTGAATGCTTAGTAGTCCTGTTCTCTAGTATCTTCGGAAGTTCAACTAGCAGGAATTCCTTGAAGTCATGACCAGTCATTCTAACAAAGACAAAATTAGTATTCATATTCTCTCTGAACTCAGTGAAACCAAGAGAATCGGCTTCCCTAAGAATCGCTTCAATATCCTGCTCCAAACTTATATAGAAAACTTTCTCATTAGCCTTTAACCCTGCCCTTAGAAAGCTTAGAGCAAATATACTTTTGCCTGCACCTGGAGAACCATAGAGAGCAGATACTGTATTTGAGATTAACCCGCCATTAACGAGCTGATCAAAACCAGTTACTCCACTGCTAACTCTGAAAAACCCAACGTCTACCATATCTATTATATAAAATCTCTTTAATATTTAACCCTTGCGAATTTAGATTTATATATTCGGAGATTTTGGATTTATCAATTTGTTTATGTTGCAAATTTAATTAGGTGGCTTACCTCTTAAGTTTGATAATCTGTTCATAGCTGTAGGTGTTTATCACGTTGTTCTTGGTCAGCCACCCCCTCCTGGCAATCGCAGCTGCCAATCTTATGAATCTCAGCTGAGCTAGCCTATGCGCATCGCTTCCAAGGCTGAATTTGATCCTGTAATTTGAAGCCTTCCTAACCAAGTCAAACGGCAGATCAGATCTTGTGGGGTAGCCGTTTATCTCAAGCATAACCCCATTTTTTTCACAGGCTTCAAATATCCTATCTAAGTCTAAATCAATTGGCGGCCTTTCACCTATTATCCTGCCAGTTGGGTGCGCAATTGTGGATAATTTGCCGCTTTCTATCGCTTTTATAAGTCTATCTGTGTTTTCTTTTCTATCCTTGCTTATACTTTGGTGCATAGCTCCTATTATAAAGTCCATTTTGGAAAGTGTATTGCTGCTTAAGTCAAGTGATCCATCCTTTAATATTTCCAATTCAACACCCTTCAAGATTTTTATACCATCCTTTCCATTGAGCGAATCTATCCTCTTATTAATGGACTCGAAACGCTTATCGTCCAAGCCTCTTGATACTCTTAGGCTATAACTGTGATTTGTTATTGCAATGTAGTTTAAACCAAGTCTTTTTGCCTCCGACACCATCTCCTCCAGAGAATCAGCACCATCGCTATCATTTGTATGTGTATGGAGATCACCTAAAATTTCATTATAATCTACTATCTTCGGGAGGGTGTGAGATTGAGCCGCTTCTATCTCACCTGTGTCTTCTCTCATCTCTGGCGGCATGTAGTCTAAACCTAGGTATGAATATACTCCTTCTTCAGACTCCCCAGCAACCTTCTTTTTTCCTTTGAATATCCCATATTCATTCAATTTCAAGCCCTTTGAAATCGCAATCTTCCTCAGCTTTATATTATGCTCTTTATTGCCTGTGAAATATTGCAAAGCTGAGCCGAAAGACTCATCTGGCACAACCCTAAAGTCGCAATTTAACCCGATCTTTAATTCAACTGATGTTTTTGTTGGGCCACTGACTAGGACCTTTGAAACTTCCCCCATTTTAGAGAAAAACCTCATGCCTTCTTCCGGTTTGTCTGATGAGGCTAAGATATCCAAGTCTCCTACAGTCTCTCTCATTCTCCTTGTAGAGCCAGCTATCTGTACCTTTTTAAACAAACCACTCTTTGAAAGATCCGAAACTATTCTCTCTGCATTATCCAACATAAATCCTAATGGAATCCGCTTTTCTGTGCTTTCAACTGCAGACCCAAGAGCTTCGGACAGATTAGTCTCGGTCTTCTCGCCAAAGCCTTCAAGGCCTCTGAGTTTATGTTCTGAGATTGCCCTCTTCAAATCATCTAGGTTCTTTATACCGAGAGACTTATAGAGGTAGTATATCTTCTTAGGCCCTAAACCTCTTACCTGTCTAAGTGAATTAAAGTCTATGGGATACTTTTTTCTGAGCTCTTCGTATTTGCTTACCTTGCCAGTCTTTATGTATTCTACGATTTTCTTACCTAAGCCCTCCCCAACTCCCTCTATCTTATCAAGTTTGCCGCCCTTGTAATACTCAGATATGTCTCCTGATAAGGTTGATATACTCAATGCGGCTTTCCTATAAGCGATAGGCTTCCATTTAACGCCTTCTATATCTAGAATATCTGCGATGGTGTAGAAAATATCTGCCAACTCTTTATTGCTCATAATTTCATTACAAAGGGCATTATTTCTGTAGCTTTAGATATATTCTTTAGGTGATGCTTCTTACATTCAGTTTCTCCAAAATCTTTCACTCTATTAAACTTTCTATTAGCTATCAACACAGGAATATTATCATTTGTATGCCTTTTCAGTTCAGATGAGGTTCTGTGATCGCAGGTTATTACGATAGTATCGCCATTAGAAACGTCAATCTTCTGGAGGATAGAGTAAACAAGTATACGGTCTATCCTTTCTATTGCATCATATTTTTCAACATACTTCCCTAGATGGGATAGCGCATCAGTTTGCTTCACATGCACATATACCGCATCGTACTTATCTAACGCTCTAGAAACAGAATCGGCTTTATTCTCTAGATCCTCATCTAAATCATCCAACTCTGTGATCTTCATCAGAGACATTCCAGCAGCAGAGGCTATCCCCTTCTCAAGTGGCATACCTACAACAGCCGCCCACAGCTTTCCATACTTTTTATTGATATCTGGTAACTTCGGGTCATGAATTGCACCATCCCTAAGCAGCACGTAATTCGGGAGTGGTAAGCCATTTGCTTTCCTTTTCTTGTACACATCAGTTTTTAACAGTACCTTATTTGCCTCGGATATAAATTGGTTAAGAATCTTCTCCGTGAAAACTGCGTTAGATTTTAGTGCTTTTATTTTAGGTATCAGATCACTTTTGCTTTTAGACGCGAAACTTAGTTTTTTATCGCCGAAAAACTTTACAGTGTAGCCTGGTTCATTGTTGGAGACAAATTGAGACAACCTTTTCTTTTCGTCTCTTATTATTAATCCACCTCTATACCCCTCTCCTGCTTTGAATTCAAATTCTAATGGAAGTTTAACTTGTTCATTTATTGCCTTCTCTATCTCCGCAAATTCTTCTTTTGAGAGGTAAGTCCTAACAGATCTTAATTTAGATCCAACAGCCTCAGCTATGTTTACCCTCAGACTTATATCGCCTTCCCTAGGCTCCATCCCGAGGCCCAAGCATTCAAACCAGCCTCTTCCAGTTGAATATTTCTTCGGATCATAACCCAGATCAGCCATAACACCAGAATCGCTCTCAGGTGCTAATCTTCCTAAAACTGATGGGAAAGCCAGAGCTGCATGAGGAAGAAGTGAGTTAATATTCACCTTGTTTGCATATTCTAGGGGGGTCTTATTAGACAACAGCTTTATTGGATGGTCTCCCATTCCATCTACTATCAAAAAAACAATTTTACCCATAGATGCTCGCATAAGCAAGCTTGTTTATAAGAGAAGAGAGTCTCTTCGATGCATCTGCCTTAGAAGAGGTTACTATTATCTCCTGTAGTTCATCTGAAATCTTAGAATTGAGATCTATCAGTTCTGATAATTTTTTTATTAATAGACCTATAGAGGGAATGTCAGAAGCAGTGTACTGAACACTCGGTATCTGAATAACCTTTGGCTCTTTCATGCCTGAATTACCCGCGGTTTCTGGCTTTACTTGATTGGCAGGTAGATTAGTCTGGACTTCAACCTTAGTTGCTTTAGTAACTTTTTCTTCAGATGGCTTAATTACAGGTGTCTGCATTTTTGACGCCAGCTTTTCTGCCTGCATACTTTCCGCTTTTCTAATGCTTTCCTCAGCCTTCGCAGCTTCGCTGATCTCCTCTTTCACAGCTTGTAGTATATCTGTTCTATTTAGTTGAATAGATGTAGTTGGTTTAACACTCAAGCTAGATTTTTGTTCTATATCTTGATTCTTTTGGTTGCTGGTTTTTAGCTTGCCCATTCTGCTCTGAAGGAGAATCCTTGACACTTCTGCAGAATTCACGCCCTCTTGATCTCCACCTAATAAGTTGCTAGCCAAGCCTAGCTCAGCTTCTACTGATCTTATTTGATTTTCTAGATTGCTTATCTGATTCAGCAGATCATTTAGCTCTCCAGCCATTTAAAATAAGAACAGTTATTAATATTTATTCGTTTAAATCAAACAAAAAAATAAAAAAAAGCTAAAATTTCATCTAAACTTACTTTGGAAGAAGCCCTGAAACCTCATCTAAATTACCGCGCTTCAATGCCTCAATCAGCTTAAGCTTATCTGCTTTCTTAAGCTTAACCTTCTCGCCGTTCTTCAGCAGCTTTACAGTTTCCTTATGCACCGACACCGGAGGTTTCTCTGCAGAGCTGGAGCTCTCCTCCAAATTCTTGCCTTTGTAAATTATTTCGTACTCTCCTAACTTTATATTCCTAGTTGACTGTTCCTTAAAAAATTTATACCAATTATCCATATTATCCTCCTTCACTTACTAATAATTTAGTTATAGTATTTACCCTTATTAAACATTTATGGTTGGGGATTTAACCCCAACCACAGTAGGGGATTTTATGAAGAACGCGAAGCAGCCCGAAAAGAGACGGGCTGCAAAGCAAAAAGTTTTACTTTAGTATCTCTATGCCAAGCTCCTTACTTATGGCTGAACTTGTCTTCGAGATAACCGCTGTGTCCTCTGGCCCCAGAAGATAAGGTGAACTTACCCCTGTGACTATAGTCATCACTCTCAGCTTACCTGAGAAAGACTCATCCACTCTGGCACCCCAGATTACTATCGCATCAGAGTCCAAAGATTGGGTAGCTAATTCACCTATCTCATTAACCTCCGATAGAGTCATATCTGGCCCGCCTGTTATGTGTATAAGTGCACCTCTAGCGCCTTTGTAGCTTACATCAAGCAGAGGGTTGTTCAATGCGCGTTTCACGACCTCAGCGACCCTTGAATCAGAGGCGTCAGTCTCTCCTATACCTATTACAGAGACACCACCCTTGTTCATTATCGCCTTTATATCGGCGAAATCAAGGTTCACCAGAGAAGGTATAGCTATTGTTTCGACTATGCCTTTTATCATCGTAGCTACGACTTCATTCGCTATGTTAAATGCCTGGTCTATAGGCAGATTACCAGCGAAGTTCACAAGCCTATTGTTGTCTATCACTATAACAGTATCAGACACATTCCTAAGCTCCTGAAGCCCATTCTCGGCGTGTTCAACGCGCTTCCTTTCAGTCTTGAAAGGCATTGTCACAGTGCTTATCACGATAGCTCCTAGATCCTTTGCTATCTTGGCCACCACCGGTGCGCCACCAGTCCCTGTTCCTCCTCCAAGCCCAGCGCAAACGAATACCAAATCGGCGCCTCTCAGGGAATCCTTTAAGGCTTGCGCAGACTCTTCTGCAGCCTGCTTGCCCTTTTCAGGAAAACCGCCAGCACCAAGGCCCCTAGTTGTTTCCTTACCTATAAGCAGCTTCTTATCTGCTGTTCTCGCGTTAAGTTGCACCTGGTCAGTATTAGCTATGATGACTTCTGCGCCTTTTACGCCCTTCTTGTGAAGCCAAGAAGCCATGTTGTTGCCTGCGCCACCAACCCCTATTACCTTTATCTGCGCCTGGTTAAACAGCGCATCATCAGCCGAGATTTGTTCTTTACCGGCTCGTAAAGCACTCTCCACCAGAATATCCATTACCATTTTTTCCTCCTTTTAATAGCTAAAATACAAACCGAAAGGTTTATATTCTAGTTATTCCTTATTATTTTTAGTAAGAAAAGTAAGTGATGCGCCAAATTTCGCTTACAGTCTGATTAAAAATCTGGACGTTCTGCAAAACGTTCGGATTTCCTTAATTTTATTCAGACATTTTTAATAATATCTACTTATACGTTTCTATTTAAAAGCATTGTTGAAATAAAGTGCAACATGTTTTTAACCGTATTTCTGAGGATTAAGATATTAATTTAGTTCAAAGATGAATTTTAAGGACAAAAATTTTCTGCGAGATACAAGTTAGAAAAATATAATTCAAGTTAGAAGGTAAAGTACATCCAAAAATGTATAGCTGCCTACACTAAATCTATAAATATTCATGGGGATTAAAGGTAATTATGAAAAACTTTAGTGATGAGAGGGGACAGATACAAAAGCTTTTCCTGCATAACAAACCTTTCCTGATACTGAAGATGATATACTATAATGACAATCATACATATGCTGCTATTATATCCAGGAAGATAGATTGCAGCTATTCCTATATTGTGAAACTTCTCAACAAGATGAGTAAATTGGACATAGTTAAGGTTTCAAATGATAAGCATAAAAGGATAGTAAAACTTACCGACAAAGGTAAAAAGCTTTTCAAGTTGCTTTTAGAGGTATCAACTATTAAATGATAGAGCTCAATTCTTTTTCTTTACGTCTTTTTCTATAGCGACTGCATAGTCACCGACTTTCTTCAAGACCCTGTCAACTATGTAAGGCTTAACAAACTTATCAAGTATCTCCGGGAGATCCATGTTCTCCTTAATCCTATAGTTGTTGTCTATCTTTTCAACTATACCCGTAGATATCAATTTTCTGAGGTCCCGCAGGATATTTGCGTATACTATTTTAACATTGTTGCTGTATAACTTTTTGACTATGTCATAGCTACTTAATCCACTTGGCTTATCTTTTCTAGCTTTTAGCAATATGTCAAGGATGTAAACGATCCCGATTCTGCTTTCTCCAGGATTAATCAAACCCAAAGATATACAAAATCTTCTTAAATTGGAAAAATAATCATTTGACGGTTTCTCAAACTCGCTCAGGACCAATCTGTATAAAGGCTTGTCCTTGAAAAGCTTGTTCTTGAATTTAAAGTCATACTTCATATTGGCTGATATTAGCTTTTCTCATTTAATTTTTTATTCAGATTTAATATGTCATCTTTAGTCGCAAACAGAGGCAAGCTTGTCTTTACATGCTCTATATCCTTACTCAGATCAAACAGTTTTCTACTCAACTCATTTAGTCTATCATCAAACTGTGTGAACTTATTTGTGGATTCAGTTACTTGATTGAACATCATCTCAGTCTTAGAGCTAATGGCATTTATCCTGTTCTCCGCTTCGCTTATAGCCTTAGCGGTATTTATTGCTTCTTCAAGTATTTTATTAGAGTTCTTTATTACGCTCAGATCTGATAACCTGCTGGACATTACGCTTACATCCTTCTTAATTGATATATTATCATCTGATAGGCGATTTACCTGTACTGTGGTTGCCTCAAGTTTATCAGTGAGCATCTTTATTGAGGTGGCTATATTCCCAAGGTCGGCACCAGAGAAAGCTGACATCAATCCCCTACTAGTGTTTATGAAATCCAGGGAGAATTTATGAAGGTC
>JAGDXU010000027.1:28747-40631 GCA_023269965.1 Candidatus Parvarchaeota archaeon
CTGACATCAATCCCCTACTAGTGTTTATGAAATCCAGGGAGAATTTATGAAGGTCCGCTATATTCTTCTCTATATTGGAGAATTCAGAACCTATAGAATCAAGTTTCAATTGAAACCCATTAGTCTGAACATTTATTGAATTGACTGAATCCGTTATCGTTCTGATCTGATCCTTTACATTTGAGATATCTTTCTTTATGTTATCTACTTCGTCTACGACTCCATTGATTGTAGGCAAAGCGTTAACCACAGTATCTGACAGCTTAGATAGTTTTGCATTCAATTCATTTATTGATGAGTTTTGATTTGAAACGGCTGCATTGACATTCTTAGTGAGGTCATTGAAACTAGTTGTTATTGAGCTTATAGTTTTATAGCCCTCTTTTAAAGTGTTAAGTTGGTCTGTTACCCCCGTCAGGGCCGGTATCGCTTTTAATGTAGTATCTGATATTTTTGTGATCTTTGCGTCTAAGTTATTAATCGAGGAAGCAAGAGATGCAACCGCGTTAGCCGATGATTTATTCAAGCTATTTACATTATCTGATATATTATATATTGTGTCAAAAACCTGTTTCAGCTGCGAGTCGATACGCCCTATCTCCGTGTTAGTTTTTGATATTGTGTCACCGTAGTCTTTGAGTATTTTATTTTGGCTAGAAATCGCATTATTTAATGCGATTAACCTATTGTATATATCTGACACTGTAGAGCGTAGAGAACTATTGAAAGCATCAACGCTGGCCTTGTATTCATCATAGTTCTGAGAAAGTTTAATCTCTGATACATTTGCCATTTAATTATATTAATTATTTTGATATTTAAAGATTTAATTCTTCCTTCAAATGCGACAATATTATACGTTTGTTCCAACCACAGAAAGTCTTATAGAGCACGCTTCACATATGCTCTTAGACGAGGGAGCACCGCATATACTACATTTATTTAACTTTCCAGAATCTGAGGCAGCTTTTAAGCTATCTGCCAGCTTAAGCGCAGAGTCAACTATATTCTCTTTGCTTCCCATGTATAAACTTTCAAGCTGCTTCACTATCTTTGAAACCTCGTTCCTTATCCCAAACTTCGCGTAGGGGCACTCAGAATGCATTGCATTTATCCCCCTTAATATGGAATAAAGCATCGTTTCTTTTTCACTGACAAACATAAAAGGCTTTATTCTCGGTGCGAAGCCTTTGTCTTTAATTAAACCAACATTGGCTCCAACCCTTAGAAATCTACTCTCATCATTTTGAATTAAATTCATGATAACACTTTCAGCTTCATCATCCAGATTATGGGCAGTGGCGACTTTATCTGCGCTATTTTCCAAAGCTGCTTTGTTAATTAGATATCGCCTAAGTACACCGCAGTACGAGCATGGTATTCCCCCCTTTATTTTTGTCAGTTCGTCCATGCTCTTCGAGACGAAATCTTTATAAGAATAGACTTTGTACTTTACCCCCCAATCTTCGCAATAATGTTTCATTATGTCTATCGTCTTATCTCTATAGCCTGCTATACCCTCGTCTATCGTAATGGATAGTATCTCATTCTTCCCTCTGAAAAACTTATTAAGTATGTACAGTAAGGAAAGAGAATCTTTGCCCCCTGAATTAGCAACAACAATCTTTTCGCCATCATTGATAAGGCTATACTTAGAGATCGTATCCAAAACCCTATCTTCGAAGTTCTTCAAAAAGTGATCACGGCAAAATGTACCACTGGCAGATGAAATTACCGCGTCCTTACCGCAAATTTGGCACAGCATGAATTTATCCCCCTGAGAAAACCTCTACCATATTCAATTTTATACCCTCTGGCACTTTCCTGTCAGAGGTGTAAATTTTCCCTTCTTCGTCCACAAATATTACAGAATCATCATTTGTTCCAAGTTTCTTGATTATCTCTGAAACAAAGCCGGATTCCACTTCAATCTCCTTCTCCCCAAATTTTATATTGTTTATCTTAACTTTTACCATAAGTGATATTATGCATTAAGGTCAAATCTTTACTGAATGGCTTCAAATGCTCTGGAATTTCGATAGATATGCTGTCCCTAAGAGACTTGCCTGAATCCTTCTTTGCCTTCCAGATCTTTGTATTAAATGAGATTATTGCGTCAGTCATGCTATAATAGTTATCTTCAGATTTACCCTGTTTAGGGAATAACTCCAAGTCTATCCTTTTACCCCCATAGACTTCCCTCCACAGTTTATCTGATATGAATGGGGTAATTGGAGCTAAGAATAATACCAATGTCCTGAAGACTTCTCTCAAAGTATATATGGCCGCATCCTTCTCTGTCTTTGAGGAATTGTTCCCATAAGCTCTTGCCTTGACCATCTCTATATAATGAGGGGCAAAAATGTTCCAAACAAACTCCCTAATTTTGTTTGAAACAGTGAAGAAATCAAAGGACTTGTATGCAGACATCAACTCTTCTGATAATTTTGATACGTAGGATATTATCCATTTATCTGTAGGCAGGAGATCCGTGTACGCTATATTACCATCAGTCTTGAAGGAACTTATAAACTTAGATATGTTCAAAAGCTTATTCAAAAACTTGGACGTGCCTTGCAGTTTCTTCTCTGAGAATAACATGTTACTTCCTGGCGAAGCCTCCGATGCGGCCCAAAATCTGAACGCATCTGCCCCATACCTCTCCATTATAGGATATGGATCAACCACGTTGCCTTTACTCTTAGACATCTTTTCGCCATGCTCATCCAACCCGACTCCGTCTATCCATACCATGTCCCAAGGAGCCTTACCAGTCAATTGGTAACCTCTTAAGAGGCTGTAGAATAGCCAAGTTCTAACTATATCAGGACCTTGCGGTCTAATAGTCAAAGGATAGGTCGATGAATGAAAACTCTTATCTGTCAGATATTTAGTGATGTATAAAGAACTCACACTTGAATCCATCCATGTATCGAAGGTTCTTGTATCTCCAACAAACTCTTTACTTCCGCATTTTTTACATTTGGCGTCAGCTGGCGGATTATCATGCCAAGGCTTATAATATTTACCAGGTTCTGGCACGAAAGGCTCTCCACAGTTTTTACAGTACCAAATAGGTATCTCCGTGCCGTAGAATCTCCTCCTTGATATAGGCCAATCTAACGCTGTCTTTATCCAATTAAGAAGAAGCTCCCTGCTCCAACCAGGTATGAAATTTAGATTATCTGCTAAATATTTCATTTTATCCTTGAAGGACATCACATCTATGTAGTATTCATCCATAGGTATTATCTCTATTAGAGTGTTACTTCTCTCACAAAAAGGAGACCTATGCATTATCTCTTCTATTTTATCTATATAGCCTTTCTCCTTCAGAATTTCTATTATCTTCTCCCTTGCGTCTTTAACAGTTAAACCGGCTAGAGAACTCCCTGCTTTTTCTGTCATCTTTCCTCGTTCATCGATTATTATCGTGTCTTTTATGTTCAATTTCCTAGCCAAAAGGACATCATTGTAATCTCCATAGGTACAAAGCATTTCCGCCCCAGTCCCATACTCCTTTTTAGCTGACTCATCTGAGATTATTTTCACCTCGTGACCATATATCGGTACAACTGCGGTTTTACCTACTAAATCCTTATACCTATCATCAGCTGGGTTTACAATGATAGCTTTACATGCGGCTAGCAGCTCAGGCCTTGTGCTTGCGATGGTAATGGATTTATCCTCCCCTTTTATCGCAAATTTTATGCTTACTAACTTAGATGGTATCTCTTTGTAGACTATCTCCGCATCTGCTATAGTGGTGTTACAGTCAGAACAGTAGTTACTTGGCCTTGTCCCACGATAGATCAATCCTTTATTCCAAAGCTCTATAAAGGTCGACTGAGTTAATGCTCTATATTCGTCAGAATCAGTCCTATATATGTTGCTAAAATCACCAGAGTAACCCAACCTTTCGAGAATTTCTATCATTTCCTTCTCCAACTCATCCAATGCAGTATGACATAAATTTAGGAATTTTTCTCTCTCCGTATCGCGCATCCTGATACTGTATTTCTTCTCTACGTATCTTTCAACAGGTATCCCATTTCTGTCCATGCCCACTGGAAATAATACATTATAACCTAACATCCTTGCGGTTCTGCCGATCATGTCTATCTTCGAGTAATGCGCGGCTGCACCTACATGCCACGGTCTGCCAGAGGTGTATGGAGGTGGTGTATCTATGCCAAAGTACTGCTTTTTTGGATCTATTGAAAAATTTATCGGGCCTTCTTTCCTCCAAATATCTAAAACGGCCAATTCTTCCTTGTTACCCCAATTTTTAAGCTCGTCCATCTAGAATCAGAGCAAAGTTAAAAATTTAAACTTATATCCCTTGTAATTCAAAGATTCAACTCTAACTCTTGATTATCCAGGAGAATATGCGATGTTTTACCAAGCTCATATCCAAACTCCTTGCTTAAAGTTATTCCCTCGCTTATCTTGTCTATTCCACCGTGAGACGGGATATAATGCTTAGGCATAAGCATCTTTATGAAATTTCTGTGGTCATTTTTGTAGGCATGACCCGATACATGTACATTCTCCACTATATAAGCTCCTTTCTCCGATAATTCTTTCTTAAGCATTCCCTTGTTTGCTACATTAACTGGAGTTGGTATAGTTTCAGATGAGAAAATGATTGCGTCTTCACTTGATAGTCTGTAGCTATACTCTTCCCCTGCCAATCTCTTTAGGAATGAATTCGGCTCACCTTGGTGCCCTGTGCAGATTACTAGATACTTTCCAGGATTATCATTAACAACTTTAAGCGCTCTATTGACCAGCGGGAACACCTTTGAAACTTTTGGAAATGTTTTTTTGTCCACAACGTTCGCAGATATAGCTGATTCTATGTACAGGTCCATACTTCTGCCAAAGATCATAACCTGCCTGTCGAAGCGCTTAGCTACTTCCACTATATTCTTTATTCTTGCGATATGCGAAGAGAAGGTCGTCACAAATATAGTCTTATGTTTCAGACTTTTCCTTATCACATCCTCCAACATAGTTTTTGCCACGCTTTCGGAGAATGAATATCCATCAAAGTCTATTCTAGTAGAATCTGATATAACTGCTGCAATACCTTTTTTGCTCAACTCTTCAAGCCTTTCATAATTTGGCTTCTTACCAAGCGTAGGGTAATTATCAAACTTCCAATCATTTGCGTATATCACCGCGCCGTATGGGCTATGGATGACTATCAGGGTGCTGCTGGGTATAGAATGCGTTATGTGGACTAGTTCTATGCTAAGTTTATCAGACACCTTAAAGATGCTGCCTTCCACAAGTCGCACTATCTTTAGATTAAAACTATTATAGTCAGACATAAGGTGCGCGAGTATCTTAGACGTGAATAAAGTAGTTATAATCGGGCATTTATACTTAGCAGCTAAAAATGGCACAGCCCAAATGTGATCTAAGTGACCATGACCGATCACTATAGCCTTTACCTTCATCCCTTCCTTCTCAAAGAAATCCCTGTCATCGGGTATCACCCCTCCTTCTATAAGTTTCTCCGAGTCCTTGACAGTCAGGACTTTAGAATCCTCCTGAAAGTCTACAAGTCTCTCCATATCTGCGCCCATATCGGTTATTATCACTTCACCGTCTATGTTTATTGCAGTCATATTTTTCCCTATCTTACTATATCCGCCTAAAGCTTCAATTTTTATCATAATTTACCTCCTAACCTTAGCAAATGCTCAATTTGAACCCATCATTTTTGAACAAAACAACAGCCTCACAATGCATTTACTAATTCATTTATCCCTTTAAATCCTCGCGTTTTTGATGTACTCCGCAGAATGCTTACAACTCCACTGCCATACTGCATGGCTTTCTTTTCCCGGTAGACTATCCTGCGATCTATACCTATCTCATCTGCGATAGACCTTAGTATATTTTTGTCAAATACCTCCTTTTCATTTTTATCATGATTATAACTCATAGCCAGGCTGACAAACTTATCTGTCAAATAAGGAGAGTCAACTCTGACATTGAACGTCTTAGCTAATTTATTTATTCTAAAACCGTCGGTTGCATTCAGGTAATAAACCCTATCCGATCTATAATCAATTAATTCATCTCCCTCCAAGTATTTATACTTATGGTAGCCAAACATGAGCTCGTCACTGCCCATGCCGGTTAAGGCTGTTTGAAGGTTTTCCTGTTTCATTTTTTTAAGGCACAGGTACTCAACCACGCCAAGTATCAGATCATAGCCTCCAAAGCCAAGATCTTTCAAAGATTTTACACTGCTTAATACGTTGTCCTCATCAAGGAAAACATTGATGATATCTGCGCCAACTTGCTCGGCTAAGATATTAGAGTATACCAAGTCTTCGCTCCCTTTCAAACCGCATGATATGAACTTTACATCTTTGTTTTTATCATGCTCAATCTTGGCTACAAGTGATGAGTCTATCCCTCCTGACAAGAGGACTGCATCAACCTTTTCTATAGACTGATAAAGGGCCTCTTTCATCTCTTCCTTCAAATTTTTAACGAGTAAAGGAGGGAGGGGAAGAATGTGTATTGAGGTAACTTTGTCTAAATCTATATTTGAATTACCAGGAAAAACAAATAAAAATCTACCAAATTTCTGGTTTACGCTTTCTTTATTAATAAGATTAGTCTTTAATTCTTCCATTCTAAGCTTTTCTTTTATTCTTTAAGGATAATTTGTCGCCTACCTTTATCGTTGATCCTTTCCCTTGGGGCAACTCCAGAACATGAACAGCATTCGTGGGTCCATAGTAAAGCCTCCACGGCCTGGCCAAAGTCTTCTTCACAACTATATTATCTTTGTCAAGCCACACCACATCAAGGTTGAATCTAACAAAATTCATGTGTATGTCTTTTACATCTGGGAGAAACGCGCCGTTTCCCGGGGAGGAAACAAACATCAGCCCCATTATTTTTGACCCTAGATCTTGGCAGTATTTCACTGATTTAGCAATCAACTTTTGGTTTCTGTAAATATCGACTAAAAACATATCTCCTCTGGGTAATATCTATCTAACACCAAATACCTAAAAGCTTATCTCCTTCGATATAAAGTCCTCAAAGCTTATTTTATTTAGTATGTTCTTCTCCTTATCTTTTGCCGCTTCATTTGCCAATAGATAGAGTATGAAACCGACACTTTCCGCTTTTTTGTTGTTTCCAGGTATTATAAAGTCAATAAAACGAAGATTGCTGTCGTTATTGCATATTGCCATGACGGGTATCTTTATCTTCCTTGCGTCTTTTATAGCCCTTCTATCTGTAACAGGGTCCACTATGAAAAGGATTTTCGGTTCAAAGAAATTCTTATATGAGAGATTCGTCAATGATCCAGCAAGGTACCTACCAAAGTTTACGCTTACCCCCATTATCTTAGAGAAATTATACACTGGATAATAAGCCTCATCAAATGTGGAAACAAATAGAACATCTTTACGTTTATAATTATTTAGCAGCTTCGCAGCCAACTTTATTCTTTCATCGATGAGCTTCACATTGAAGATAACAAATTTATTAGGTATCCTCTTAAAGACGAACTTTTCCATCGCCTTATTCGAGCCCTTCGTGCCTATCCTTACGCCATACTTCTTGTAAGCTTCTAGCTTGTCAGTTTTGTTCATAACTACTCACTTATCTCACTTAGTCTATTTAACTTTTCTACTCTTTCCCCTCTATTTATACCTATCTTGATATAGCCGGCTCCCAGACCAAGAGCCAAATCAGATATTATCGAGGAATTCGTCTCCTCTGAACGATGAGATAATATCTTCGCTAATTTATACTTATCGGAAAGCTCTGAATACCTTAAAACCTCGTTCAATAAGCCAACTTGATTAGGTTTTATGAGTGTTGCGTTTATGCTCCCTTTGATCTTTTCCAGGCGTTCCACCTTCGTGGATGTTAGATCATCTCCGACTATCAATCCATCAACTTTCTTCATGACCTCCTTATAGCCTTCCTGGAAGTTCTCATCAACCGGGTCTTCTATGTAATATAGATCGAATTCATCTGCTAATTTCACCATTAAATCGACCTGCTCCTCCTTTGTTAGAATCTCCTTGCCATATATAGGCCTCTTATAATTGTACCTGTCGTTCTTGAAGAAAGTAGAAGCAGCTGCATCTATACCAAGACGTATATCGGCCCCCGTTTCCTTTATCACGTTGCTAACGGCCCTACGTACAACTTCTAAAGACTCATAATCGTCCAATCCAGATATTAAACCCCCTTCTGGATCCACCCCTCCAATGAAACTTATAGTCTTGTCTGAAAGGAGTTTCTTGACTTCATTGTACACCTTTATTGTATGGTCTATACTCTCTCTAACAGAATCAGCCATTGTCAAAACTAATATTTCTTGTATGCTCATAGCTGCCCTGGAGGCATGTACTCCTCCCCCTATCATCTTGCACACCGGTATGACCTTCATATTTGGCTTTGGAGAGAACAACTGAAAAGGCTCAAGATTCTTAGCCCTGGCCAGCGCATATACCAATGAATAGCTAAGAGAAAGGGAAGCGCCACCTATAAATTCCTCAGGTATAGTCTTTTCAATTTCAAATATATCATTCAAAGATGATATATCTTTGCCGACCAGACCACTCAAAAAAGAATTGAACTTTTGAACTATTTGATCTATGCTCTCCTTGAATTGCTTAACCTCATACATGCTTGTGCTTTCGCCTGCCGGAGAAGAGCCCCTGAATAAACCGTCTTTAGTCCTCAGCTTTACTTCTATAGTATAATTAGTATTTGAATTCAGTATCTTCCTAGATTCTATCCCTTCAATCTTCATTTAATCTTAATGATAAGGATGTATAAAAATGTTAAGTAAGATTAATTTTTAGACACACCTAAATATCTCCTCATAATGACTATAAAAGCTGTGTGCAGTATCGTACTGCTCTCAGGCCTTAGAATGTCCGATTTCACATCATTCTTCCATGGTATCTCCAAATTCTGCAGGAGCTTGACAACTTTTATATCATCTGGGATAGTGCGTAAAAGTTTCTCAACTTGTATGATAGACGGAAGATAGCATACAATGTAACCGCCTACCTTAACATTTTTCTCCACTATTGGTACGATCTTCTGAGGCTCCGGAAGATCTAGCAGAATAATATCAAAATCTCTCTCCTTCACACCAGATGCTATGTCTTTGTTCACTATCTTCAAATTCTTAGCTTTAAAGAGTAGCTTATTCTTTTCAGCTATCTTAGCAAAGTCCTCGCGTACCTCATAGGAAACCACTTTCTTAGCTATACCCGCAAAAACACACGCTGCAAAGCCTGAGCCTGTGCCTGCATCTAATACCTTGCTACTGGAATTCATTCCAGTATAGGCGATTATGCTTCCCAGGTCCTTTAAGGTTATTATCTGGGGGGATCTTATGAACTTTCTAAATAAATCTGATACACTCGGGTTTATTATCACAAAAGGGATACCTTTATGCGTTTTTATAACAGAACCTGCTCTCTTGCCTTTTAACTTCTTTGAGGAGATCATGCCAAACTCTGTATTTATATCTTTTCCCTCCTCTGCGGAGATTACTGTGCTTTCGCCCAACAAAAATATCCTACTCATATTTTCACTATGTTTATGGAGCTGCCGTATGCATCCAACCCACTTACTTTAGATGCGTTTGTCAGTATAAATGCGATGGTCTTCTTCTCGGTGAGATAGCCTAAAAGCTTAAGTAAATCTTTTTTGGTTAGACTACTCTTCATCATAACAGCTACTATCACCGGCACATTATATTGGCCGTACAATGCCAGGTACACTCCCTTTGATAGCTTCTCCGGTTTAGAAAAGTTTTTCGACAGTATAAGGCTGATTTCATCATCGCTGTCTACTTTGGTGGAGGCTCTTGCCGATTTAGAAACTTTGGGTTTGACTTCTTTTGGATTATATTGGTTAACTGACTCTGTCTCTTGGCTTTTGTTGAGCTCTCTCTTTATGTCCTCCTCGGAAAGCTGATAGTAGCTGTAAACATCTACCTGCTTGCCGGTATCTCTATCCACCGCTGTAACTTTATTTACAAAATCCGTTAAAGATTGAAGCATGTACCTTTCTGCAGGTAACAATTCATCACCTCTTATTATCCGGTTGGATTTGAATTTATCAACAATTCTCTTCTCTGCAGGCGATAGGGTTTCATAGAGCTTATTTAGCGCTAAATCTTTGTTTAAAGCATAAACTGGTGATAAGCCATATTTTCTAATCGTTTTGAAGATCTTTCCAGATGAGGCATAATAATCCAAGATTACACTTGTCTGTGTTGTGTCCTTGCCTATTGCCTCCGCTATGTCTCCTATTAGCGCCGGCCCTCTAGACAAGAGAGACTCAATCTTTGAACGCAAACTATCCAACGAACTAAAATCATCCATAACTCCCTACATCAGAATATTATCATCACATTTATAAATAAAACTAACCTTCAATTTAACATGAAATCTGAGTATAAGATAATTGGGATCAGTCTAGTTGTGCTCTTTTTTGTAGTATTCGCGTTGGTTTACTTCGGAATCTCATCGTCTTTCGATAACTCTCTATTTAATCTTATAAACCAAAGATGGAATGTGGCTTCGCTTAACAAATTCTTTGAATACGCTTCAATTTACGGCAGAACATACTTTTGGATCCCTATAGTGGCTATACTCTGGATATTCGGAGGCAGAGATTATAAGAAAACCGCATTGATGATGGCAATAGTTTTCATCATAATAATCATTGTTGGACTGACAATCAAAGCAGTGTACTTCAGACCAAGACCTTTTACATCTATAGCAAGCGCTTTAGTACTTCTTCCAAAGCCGACTGATTCTTCATTCCCCTCTGGGCATGCGTTAATAGTCATTGGAGGCGCAACTGTAGCGTTACTTATGTTGAAGAAGAGGTATTCCTTGCCACTGCTTGTTGAAGCTCTTATAGTGTCATATTCACGTATATATACCGGAATGCATTACCCGACAGATGTGATCGCTGGTGCTTTTCTAGGAGCAGGAATAGCTGTACTTACGGTTGTCTATCTTGAGAAAACACACATATTCGGCTCTCTGTTCAAGCTGATAAACAATGTCTATTACGAGATTATAGGCGTGGTTTTACCTTCCAAAAAAGTGAATATAATTAAAGAGTAAGACTCTTCCGAAGGGTTATTTGGTTTTAAACCAAAGCTTCAGAAACCATTAAGATGTTCGCGGATGAGCTTCTTTCTTTGCTCCTCTGTCTCTCTCTTTTCCTCTTCCTTCCACGCTATTTCCATTTTTCTTTGTTCTTCGGCAGCCTCAAGCTTTTTCTTTTCTTCTAGAGCTTTTCTCTCTCGGACTAAGAGGCCCTTCTGCCCTGCCAAAGCAAGTATAGCCTTGCGCCATTCTTCGTCCTTGCTGGAAGAAATAACTTTAAAATCATATTTTCTATCAATGTGTGGACCGGAATATTCAACATCAAGAACGATGCGGTATCTCTTGTCTGGATACCTGTAAGCCAACACCAATTCGTTCCACTCTCCGTAAGCCCCAGAAGCCCCATCGTGAAGACTCATATTAAATCCATGATAATCATATAACGCCTGCTTGAATTCTATGCCTCGGTCAGAATTCATGCCGTAGTCTTTACGCCAATACTCCTCACCCAAATCCAATACCGCTCGTTCACAGAAACCGATTATCTTAAAAAGATCAGTTTCCTTCTTCACTAACTCCTCAAGTTCAGAATCTCCCATAATATACCCCCATATTTTATTATTAAACAGTACTGCTATTTATAGATTAATAGAATTAGGTTTGAAATCTATTATCAACTAAAAATCTATCAAAAACAAAAAAGCCTATCCTGGGTTTAAAGCCCAGGATAAAATAGTTAAAATTTT
>JAGDXU010000022.1 GCA_023269965.1 Candidatus Parvarchaeota archaeon
AATTTAAAAATAAAGTTATAAATATCTAACTATCCTTATTTCATAGATGAAAAGGCATAATTTTGAAAAGATTGTTGAAAGATCGATGATAGGTTTCGCATTCTTCTTGGGCTTCGTCTCAGTCTTCTACAGCTGGATAGACAGCGAGTTGGGGATAAATGTAAGCCCATACATATTGACGGTGATAGGCATAGCCATCGCAGTTTTCATCGTTTATCTGATGTACAGATTCGACAGGGAATAGAAAAAATGATGAGGTATAAGAAGAGGTACATACTGGTGAGGGTTTCCGCCGTTGAAAACATTGAGAAATTCAGAGACCTTGTATACTCAACGGTAAATAAGTTCGAGCCGACTTTAGCTATAAGGTCAAGTCTCAAGGTCATCGATGATGTCTATTTAAAGGAAAAAGATGGATTATTAGGTGTTATAAGGGTGAGCAATAAATATAAATACCAAGTTATATTTACATTATCATTAATGGAAAGAGATTTTCCATTCAACCTTATAACACTGAGCAACAGTGGAAGTCTGAAGAGATTAAAGGGGAGGTTAAAAGACTATGGAACAATTACAGAGTGATATGATGGGTTACGACCGCGCTATAACGCTTTTCAGCCCAGATGGAAGGCTTTTGCAGGTGGAATACGCAAGAAAGACAGTTTCACAGGGTTCCGCAGCGATAGGTTTAGTCGGGAAGAACTCCGTTGTTTTGGCGGCGGATAAAAGACTGCCAGAGACAGAAAAGCTGATAGTTCCGGACAGTGTAGAGAAGATATTCAAGATCAACAACTACATAGCTGCAGCCATGTCAGGGATGATAGCTGACGGGAGGGTACTTATAGAGAAATCTCAGCTTGAAGCCCAGCAGCACATGATAACTTACAATGAGCCTGCGGATATCCTATTGCTTATAAAATCAATAAGCACAGAGATGCAGGCATTCACCCAGTACGGGGGAGCAAGGCCGTATGGCGTGAGCATTCTGTACGGTGGTTTTAAGGCGGACAAGCCGGTCCTTTACATGCTCGAGCCGAGCGGGATATTCTTCCAGTACAATGCGGTGGCGATAGGCGAGAACTCAAGCGAAATAAACAAGTACCTGGAAAGCAATTACCAGCCGAACTCTGACAAAGACACGCTGATAAAGCTGGCAATAAAAGCGTTCAAGGCAAGCGGCATAAAGCTGAGTCCTAGTAGGTTCGACATCGTAGTCGTCGACAAGAGCGGTTTCAATAGGATGAGCCTTAAGGAGATTGAATCATACTTATAAGATTATAGTGTAAGAATTTTGGGTTTATGGCGGAAGACAAGGTTATAGCTAGATTGCAGGTAAAGGACAAGAGATTTGAGGTTTGGGTCGACTGTGAGAAGGCCATGGACATAAAGAATGGCAAATCAAATGACATAGAAAGTGCTTTGCTAGTCGACAAAGTTTTCAAGGATGCAAAGAAAGGAGAAGTTGCCGGTAACCTCAAGGATCATCTTAAGACAGATGATGTATACCAAGCTGCTTTGAAAATAATAAAAGAGGGAGAAGTTCAGGTTAGCGCTGCTTATAGGGAAAAGCAGCTAAATACCTTGAAGAACAGGGTCATAGATGAAATTGTCTCCACAGCAATAGATGCCACTAATAATCTACCTATCCCCAGAAAGAGGATAGAACTTGCCTTGGAGCAGGTGCACTACAATTTCGACCTTAAGAAGCCTGAGAAGATGCAGGCTGAAGAGCTTATGGAAAAATTAAAGCCGATCCTTCCGCTGAAGGTGGGAGAATTCTCTTACATGGCAGAGGCAGACCCACAGTACTCTAGTGCGGTTTTAAGCACGATAAAGAGGTTCGGGAAGGTAAAAGCCAGCAATTTGGAAGGGGAAAGGATAAAGGTGGAATTTTCAGTGAGTCCAAAGGACAGGGACTTGCTGATAAGCAAACTGAAAGAGTTGACGCATGGAACGATAAGCCTCGTGTCAACGAAGGAGTGAATATGTTATTCGTAAAGAACTATGATATTGTTACGCCAGGTGAGATGCTGGCGGATGAGGGCGTCGGAGGAAGCGGCACCTACACTGAAGGAAAGAAGATCTTTTCAAAGTACCTTGGTACGGTGATGCTCAATAAGGATTGGATAAATGTCAGCCAGCTTAACGGTGCGTACATACCGAAAGAGGGGGATGAAGTTATAGGCAAGATCGCCGCAGTGGAGGGCACTTACTGGGCAGTAGACATAGACACGTCCCATTACTGCAGGCTTGATGCGAGGGAAGCTAACACAGGATACAGGGTAGAGGACCTGTCCGAACTCATGGATGTGGGCGATGTAGTCTACGCAAAGATAATAAGAGTTGGGAAAGACCTCTCATCTAGTTTAGGCTTAAGAGGCGGAAGATATGGCAAGCTGCCTGCGAGCATGCTGATAAAGTTCAATCCAATGAAGATATCAAGGATAATTGGAAAGGAAGGGTCGATGATAAATCTACTGAGAGAGCGTTCGAAATGCGACATCTTGCTCGGAAAGAACGGAGTTGCTTGGGTAAGCGGCGATAAGATTGGGATGGAAGCAGTACTGGCTGCGATAAATGTGATAAATGAGGATTCTTATACAGGGGATATATCTGCCAAAGTCAGAGACATCCTAGAGAGATACTCATCTCAAAAGAATGGTGTGGAATAGGAGGAAACATGTACGAAGAAAGGTTTGATAAGAGACAATTTGATGAATTGAGGCCGATAGAGCTGGAGACAGGTATCGTGCCAAATGCAAATGGAAGCGCTAGGTTCAAGATAGGTGGAACAGAAGCCATAGCTGCAGTTTATGGCCCGGCTGAAGTCAAGCCAAAGCACCTTGAAAAATCTGATCAGGGCATAATAGTTTGCAAGTATGATATGATGCCTTTCTCTGTGCCAGATAGGGCTAAGCCTGGCATTGACAGGAGAGACATGGAGATATCATTGGTTATATCGAATGCGTTAAGCAGAGCGATAATGTTGGATGAGTTTCCCAGCTCTATGATCAGTGTCTATGTGTATATAACCCAGGCGGATGCAGGAACAAGATGCGCCAGCTTGACCGCGGCATCCATGGCATGCGCTGATGCGGGCCTTCCAATGAGAGATTTGATCGCTGCTGTTGCAGTGGGTAAGATCGGTGATTCGATCGTTGCTGATTTAAGTAAGGCAGAAGAGGACTATGAGGGTGGGGCTACTGATATACCGATAGCTTTTCTCCCTTCAAAAGATGAGATAGTCCTACTTCAGCTTGATGGTGAGATAAGCAAAGACGACCTGAAGAAAGCTATAGAACTTGGAAGGAAGGAAGCGAGTAAAATTTATGAGCTTGAAAAGGCCGCTCTTAAGAGGAGGTTTATGTATGAAAGTAAAGATTAGGGGAATATATTCTACAGCAATAACCAAGCTGTTAATTGATGAGGGAGTTGAAGTGACTCAGGCAAATGACGCAATAAAGGATCTTTTCAAAATCCAAAGCGAGGATAGGCCGACAGTGGTTATCGAGGACCTTGAAACAAAAGCAGGTGTCTATGTTTATGGGAATGACAGTGACAAGGTCATTAATATACTTAAGAAAATATGCAAGTCTAGCTTTTTCTATGAGGAGGATATAGGGAAGATATACTGTGGTGTGATAGATAGCACAGATCAAAGGTCAAAGTCGATAATAGTCTCCCTTGGCGGCGACGAAAAGGGATTATTGGACATGAAGAACTTTTGGGGCTATGTGAAGCAGGGCTCAAAGATCCTTGTGCAGTCAAAGGGCAGCTATGACGGTAAAGCGATGCTATCAACTCAGATAAGGCTATTCGGTGATGATCTTATAATAATCAAAAATGGGTTCACCAAGATGAGTAGGGGGATAAGGTCTAAGGAGGGGAAGGATAAGCTGTACGACATAGCGAAGAATCTAGACTTGAAGGACTGGGGGATACTCTGGACCCAAAGCGCAGAGGATAAGGACGAATCCATTTTGAGGGCAGAGCTGGAGGACCTCATAAAGCAGGAGAAGGAGATATCCAAGAAATTTGAGGAAGCAGATAAGCCTGGGTTGCTGTACAGTGGCGTAAAGAAGTACTTCGTTCTCATCAGCAAAGAAGACAAATACGAGCTGGATAAGATAAGAGGGAAAGCGATGCCTACGATAACCGGACATCACTCGCTTAAGTCAGCAGGTTACACAATACTGACTGATTTTGCAGAGGAGATATTAAAGGACGTTGACGAGAAGCACATTACTGAAAGCATAAACAAAACACTGAGTAGATACGGACCGGTCGACAAGAAGCTCTATAAGATAATTGTGACTAGGCCCAATGGAACTTCCTACAGGATAGAGGGGATATCCACAGACATCTCGGGAGAAAACGAGATCAAGAAAATGAAGGTTTTGGTAAGAGGAAACTGGGGGAGTAGAGAATATGAGTTGGACTCGGATAATGGTGTCTTGACCGTGAGGAGCCAGGAAAGCGAAGAGAGGATACTTACCTTAGGAATTGAAATATTCCCCAAGTTTGCAAAGGTAACAGACATCAACATGCATGTCAAGATAAGGGGACAGGCAGTGGAATCCGCAGACAATGAAGCCATCGCAAGGATGGTGAAAAAAGAGGAGATAACTCAGGAGCTGGCCAAGAAGCTTGAAGAGCAATTCTCCGCCATGGAGAAAATATGAGCGTAGAAAATTATTCATATCTGAAAGAGTTAGCGAAAAGCGGTTTAAGATCAGATCAGAGAAAGCCATTTCAAAGGAGGAACCTTGTAATAAAGACAAAGGTCTCAAATCATGCAGATGGCTCGGCCTACGTTGAATTGGGGGAGACCAAGGTCATAGCCGGTGTTAAAGTGCTTCCGGGGGAGCCATACCCTGATAGGCCTGATGAAGGGTCTTTAAATGTGAATTTTGAAGCTTCGGAACTTGCTGCGAATTACCCAGGTGACAGACTTATATACTCAGTGGAAGTCGGTAGAGTCACTGACAGAGCGATAAGGGAATCGAAGATGATAGACATGAAGCAGCTGTGTGTAACATCAGGGTCGAAGGTCCTCTTTGTGTTTATAGATATATACGCTATCAACAACGATGGCAATCTTTTGGATGCCTCAAACGTTGCGGCTTTGGCTGCGTTGTTGGACGCGGAGTACAATGTTGAGGGAAAAGAGGGGAAGATAAGACTGCCCATAGACATCGACAAGATACCAATCAGCAGCACATTCGTAAAGATAGGAGACGCCATATTTGTAGACGGAAATTCGTTGGAAGAGAGCGTGGCAGACGCAAGGCTTACGATAGGCGTGGGCAAAGAGATAAACTCCATGCAGAAGGGCGGTGTCGGTTATTTCAAACAGGAAGAGATAGAGGCATGCGTAGATGAAGCTTTTAAGTACAAAGACGAAATGAAAAATATATTAATCGAAAAGGTTAAGCGGTGATTATGGATAAGTATACAAAGTTTGAGAAGACCAGGATAGTCGGTGCGAGAGCGCTTCAGCTGTCATTTGGTGCGCCTTCGCTTGTGAAAGTCAACAAGTCAACGGACACCTACCTGCAAATAGCTCTAAGGGAGTTTGAGAAGGGGGTTCTTCCGATAACAGTGAAGAGAGAAAATCAGTAGTAAAGGCCCCATTTTGGCCCTGAATAATCCACCCTCACTGGCATTTTGCTGGACAATGAACCTATCATATTGAAGAGCAGGAACCTGATATATTTCAGGAAGACCCAATTTTGCGCCTTTATTTTGTTCAATAACAGGTCTGAGAAAGAGAGATACTCAAAGGCATTGTATAGACTGTATCCTTCAAACACCATCGGGAGCTTCTCAGCCAACCATATCTCGAACACCTTCACCTCCTGTTGAGATGAAAGATAAGTATCTACATTGGACACATCTCCCGAAAAAATTGCGTTTAATCTCGCAAATATGTTTGAATCTGGGTTCCTATGGACTGGTATCACCCCACCGGTTATGTAGTAAAACTGCAGGTCGGTTACTGCGCTCATTATATTGCCGTCAGAATTCGCAGCTATCTCCGCAAGTTTCGCTCCGCTTATGTTTATAGAGTTCATCATCGCAACCTTGCGTAAATATAACTCCACATTTTTTTCGTTTATCTTGTAAAAGTTTATTATGACGTAATCTGACACAAACTGCCTGTTGTCAGCCTTGAATATGTCGCTGCCGTGCGATTCGAATATTATCAATGTATCGCTCAGGTCCTTTATTTTTTTCAATATCGAGGGGTTCACTTTGATCAGCTTTTCTATGTCTGTTATGTAGAGGACTTTCTTCCTCTGCGAGAATATGCTTGTGGACATTGCCTCCTGAGTGATGTAGGAGTAGAACAGCTTGGAAGTGTCATCCTCTTCGCCATACTCTAAGGTGTAGAGGTTTATCTCCTTGAAGTCTAATTTTGCGTCATTTGCAAAAGCCTTGGCTAGAAAAGTTTTTCCAGTTCCATATGCACCGTTGAATATGAACCTTTTTTTGCCCTTCTCAATTGCAGAGAGGAATTGGTTCTTTATCCTACCGTAGCCGTTCTCTATAAAATTGGATATCGTTTCCTTTGGGAGCTGCATATCATCTCTTAAGGGAAGATAGGAAGGCAAAGAATGACTGTAGCTGTATGAATGGCGTTGCCCCTTCAACTATCCTGTATTCAGCTTCAGCTAGCTTCTCAATGATATACCCTTTCATCTTTTCATCCACTTTTATGTCTGAGGATGTTATCAGTTCGAATGTCTCTGAGATTATCTCCTTCGGCCCAACCCCTTCATCTATAAATGAGGATATTATCGCCTTTGCCTCCAGATATTTGCCTGACAATGCAAGCTCTATTGCTTTTTTAAGTCGCTCTAAATTGACGGTTCCGCTGCTCTTATAAACAACTTCCGCCTCTATCTTCTTCGAAACCGTGGACAGAGACTGCATTAGATTGGTCAAAGCGCGTAGGTCCCCCTTAGAGACGAAAAAGAGCGCTTTCTTTGCGTCGTCATCTACTTCTAGTCCTTCCTGCCTTGAGATCTTGTCTATAAATTCGTAGACATCCTCCTCTGAAAGAGACTTGAATCTGAATATTGCGCATCTTGATTGTATAGGCTCTATTATATTGTTCTGATAGTTTACACTGAATATGAATCGACAAGTTCCACTGTATTCCTCCATCATCCTTCTAAGTGCCTGCTGTGCTTCCTGCGTCAGGGAGTCGGCCTCGTCGAAAAGTATCATCTTAAATGGTGCGTCTATTGGCTTTGATCTCGCAAATTCTTTGACTTTTCCCTGAATCACACTGAGCTTTCTATCGTCTGAGGCATTGAGCTCTATAAAGTTGTGAGACCACTGGTCTCCGAATATGGTCTTGGCTAGCACTATCGCGGACGTTGTTTTACCTACTCCAGGCGGGCCTGACAATATCATATGCTGCACTTCACCGGCCTTCGCCATTGCTTTTAACTTCTCTATCGTGTCCCTTTGCCCAAGAATGTCATCAAATGCGTTTGGTCTGTATTTCTCTATCCATAGATCCATAATTTTAAACTCCCTACAGTTTTATTTATCTATTTTCAACGTCTGTGAACAGCTCAGCATTTGGATACACAATCAATCCTTTACCGTTCACTATCTCCATCGGGCAGAATTTTGTAAGATGGTCTGTTCCTCTCATCTTTACAACCCTCAGCGCTCTTATGAATGTGTCCTGTCTCTCGATAAGGTACAAGGCTATAACCGCATCAGCTGCAAATTCTTCGACTCCGAATGAAGAGAGTTTGTTCTCCCCGTATGGTATTTCGCCTATAAGGAAGCCAGCACATTTGTGCATCCTTAGGATTGAGGAGATCTCCATTATTCCCTTCCTTATTGACATTATATCTGGAAAGAACATCTGCAGGTAGGTTATGGAGTCTATCGCCACCCTAGTTGCATTTATAGATTCTATCTCGGTCGTTATGGTCTGTTTGAGGGCATCATAGTCTATGAGAGGCACATCCACAATTCTCAGTGAACCAGCTTTTATCAAGTCGCGTATGCCAGGATCGAACGCAGAGAAGGTTTTTATGATTGACTCTGCGCTCTCTTCAAGCGTAAAGTACACGCCGTTCTCCCCATGCCTCGCCCCGTAGGCAAGAAACTGCAGTGAAAATGTTGTCTTTCCAGCACCCGGCGTGCCAGTCACAAGCGTTATATCCTCCCTCGGTATACCACCTTTCGTGACCTCATCAAATCCTTCTATACCAGACACTACTCTATCAGATGATTCCATATTTATTTCACCTTCAATATTGGGTTTCCAACCAACCTGTATTCAATTTTAATTTTGTTATTATCATTGAGCAGCTTAGCCCAAGTTTCTACTAAGGATGTATCAAAATTTAAGGTTTTAGCGGCCTCTGAAATGGAGATCGACTTTTTCTCATTAATCAAGTTAACTAGTGCCTCCATCGGGTTAATTGCTCCAGTGCTTTGTGGCTCTACCTCCACCTCTTTTTCTTCTGTAGGCTTGGCTTCTTTAGGGCTCTTGATTTTATGGCTGAATTTGGACTCTAGCTCGTTCAATTCCTTCCCAAGGTTCGGGTTTGTTTTCGTTTTAGCCTCTACTTTGTAAACTTCTTGGTTAGGTAGCTCTGTAGAATTATCCTCATTTTTTGATGTACTCTTTGAGGGAGTTAAGGTTATAGATTCCAGTTTTTCGATCTCCTTTTTTAAGTCTTCTGAGGTTTTTCCTTTTTTTTCATCGTATTCAAATTGAGTATGTAATTCTTCCTCATCAGTTTTTTGCGCTGTCGTTTTAATTTCCTTCTCTTCAACCGGTTCAGGTTTCGGCTGAGGGGGCGCTTTGCTCTCTTCTATGTGAGTTTTGATAGCAGTGCCTCTGCCGATGATCATTGATATATTGTTTAGTGAATTCTCTATGGAAGTTATATCATTTATCATGGAATAGGTTATATTCATTAGATTCTGAATCCTCTCTTTAGGTATTATCTCCATCTCAATAATTATATGCTCTTTATTTATAAATATAAGAACAGCTTGAAAATACACACAATATATATACGTGGCGTTGAATAGCCCGTTTTCTGTCGCATCTCCACCATCTAAAGTGGCATCACTGTAATGCGTTGTAATATTCGACTAAGCGCCCAAATAGGGTTTGCACGCCACAGGTCCGCTGTTTCATCCCCTTTCTGCAAAAATCAGCCTTGCCTCATACTTAGCTTGCAGCGGGGTGTCATTTCTGTTCGGTTGCCTACATTTTACTGTACTGCATTGCTGCAGTGTGGTTTTTGCCGTGAACGGACTTCCTCCAGTGGTAAATCACATACAACGCCGCGTATAAGATTATAAAAGGCATGAAAATATATAAATACTTGAAAATTGAATTAGAATTAATTTGAGTTCAGGTGCATTTAAATAATATAAAATCGTTTAAAAAGGAATTATGAAGGTACCAAGATCGAGAAGGAGAGGAAAGAGTAGGATCTTTAGAGTCAATACTTTTAATGCTATCGCTGATGCCAGGATAATAAAAGGCAATAATCCTATGAACTTCAAAGTGGAGGACATAATACATGATAGCTACAGGACAGCACCTCTGATGAAGGTCAGGTTCGAAGATGGCACCGTATCGTATCTGCCTGCTTTCAATGGTGCATACGTCGGACAGATACTAACCTTTTTGAAGGGTGGGGAGAAAGTGGGGAGCATAGATTCGCTTAAGAATATACCAACTGGTGCAAATGTCTATAATATAGAGCTTAGGCCGAATGACGGTGGAAAACTTGTCAGGTCAAGCGGATTAACCGCTAAGGTGATAAAGAAGGAGAAGGGCTTTGTATCAATCCAACTCCCAAGTTCCAAGATAATAGATGTGAATGAGAACTGCAGGGCAGTGGTCGGAGTGATATCTAACAGTGGCAGGATGAACAAGCCACTCTATAAGGCTGGTAATAATTATCACTTAAACAGGGCTAGAGGTAGGTACTGGCCGCTCAATGCAGCTGTTGCGATGAACGCATATGAGCATAAGTTTGGGGGTAAAAGAAGAAGCTCTCAACACAAGTCGAAAAGCGTTTCAAGGAATGCTTCCCCTGGTGCTAAAGTGGGAACCATCGCTCCAAGGAGAACTGGCGTGAAGTGATATGGAAGAGTTCAGGTTCAAGAACAAGACCGTAGAAGAGCTGTCAAATATGCCAGCAGATCAGCTTCTGAACTTTGTAAGCTCTGGCTTAAGGCGCAGGATGAAACGCGGCTTCACAGATCAGGAGAAGAAACTGATTGAAAAGGTTGAAAAAGCTAGGAAGAGTGGCAAACAAGTAAGGACCCACCTGCGTGAGATGTTCATTTTACCTTCATTTGTCGGCTTGACGATTAAAGTGCACAACGGTAAGGAATTTGTACCGGTAGAGATAAAGCCAAACATGGTATTTCATAGACTGGGAGAATTTGCTATAACCGTCAAGCAGGTTAAGCATGGAACGCCGGGTCTATCTGCAACTAGGTCAAGCAGCTTCGTGCCGATCAAGTAGTTATGGTAAAACAAGTTTCAGCTAAGAGTGAAAGAGTACAAGTCTCATTAAAGCATGTGCATGAGATAATGGAGAGTGTAAAGGGAAAAAACATCGACAAAGCTATAAAATATCTTAATGGTGTTTTAGAGGAAAAGAACTTTGTTCCCTTTAATAAGTATGGCGGCAAGGGGCATAAATCTGGAATTCCCAGAGGATATCCAAAGAGGGCCACAAAGGTTGTGATATCTTTACTGGAAGAGTTGAAATCAAATGCTAAAAATATTAATTTAGATGAGTCTTCAGTTATCATTAAAAAATATTCGCTTGGTAGGGGAGGGTACCCTAGATTTCCAAGTGGGGCCGTGTATAGGCACGGCAAGTTCACTAACCTGGCTGTCTTTGGCGAAGCCGAAGTGAAAGCACAGAAAGCAGAAAGCAAGGCTTCCACGCCAGCTGAGGTGGCAGAAGCGGTGAAGGAAAAGAAGGAGGAAAGTAATAACGATGCAACCAAAGAAAATGGTAAGCTCGCTGATGAAGGAGCAGGTGACAAGGGATTACCTGCTCAAGCTATTCAGTAAGTTTGGCATAAGTGATATAAAATTGGATAAGACACCCTTGGGTGTAAGGGTCGTAATAAGGACACCAAAGCCAAGGGCGATTGTGAATCGCGCAAGCAATGAGCTGAGGATAGCGTCAAAGAAGCTTGGTGAGATCTTTGAACAGAGCTCTCCAAGGATAGAAGTAGAAGAGAGCGAGGACCCTATGCTGGATCCGAACGTTGTCGCTGACGCGATTGCTTTTAGGATTGCGAGATTTGGCCCTATGAAGTACAAGGTTATCGCGCACAAGATGCTTGATGCAATAATGGCAGCTGGAGCAAGAGGAGCAGAGATAGAGATAGGGGGCGTGATAAAAGAGAGGGCAGCCCATTTCAAGTTTAGACCAAATGGTGGTATCTTGCCTAAGTCTGGTCAGATAGAAGATTATGGTGTCAGAAAAGGGCAGAAGCAGCTCCTTCTAAAGAGAGGGGCTATAGGTATAAAGGTGACAATAGTCACAAAGAGCAGTAAGTTGGGAGGTATAAACATAACCGATGGAAGAGAAAATAGAGGACCTGGAGATGGAGCTTCTAAAGATGAACATAAAGAAGACACAGGGTCTGCAGCCAGCTGATGCTGGGAAGTACAGAAGCCTTAAGAAGAAGATCGCCAGGTTGAAGAATGAGATTCACATGAAAGAACTGAAGGAGAAAAAGTCTTAAGAAAAAACTCGAGTATCTCAAGCTGCGCTGATCAAGGCGACACCGGCAAATACAATAGCCATCAATATGATGATTATCGCTTCTTTCAAAGCCCACCTTATGTCTGACTTTATGGGCACAAACTTTGTAAGAAAGTACTTCCTTCTATACATGTTTCTAAATACATTGTAATAGTAGAAAGTTGAGAATAGAAGTACAGCTATCAAAACTATAACCACCCATACATAACCCTGAAATATAAGCGACATAAATATCAGTAGCTTTCCAAAGAAGCCTATTGTTGGTGGAAAGCCTGCCAGAGAAAGTAATCCCAAGCTCAAGCCTAAAACAGGGACCATCCCCAAATTCTTTGCTTTCCCAAGGTCACTTATCAGATACACCCCTTTGCTTTCCAGCATCGATAGAGAAAGAAATACCAGTGCATCTGCGGTTGCGAATGCAAACACGTAGAATACAGCCGAATAAACACTTATCGTAGATAGCAGGGACACACCTACGAAGGCGAACCCAGACTGAGCTATGCTTGAGTATATTAGCATCCTTTTTAGCTTTGACTGTGAGATTGCAATTATGCTTGGTACGATTATCGTTGCCATTGCCAGGATCATCAAAGTCACAAGCATGAACTCCTCAGCGAGTGGAAATGCGTATGTGAATATGTGCACTATCACTATCAGCCCTGCAGCTTTAGGAACAGAAGATAAGAAAGCGGTTACTGTCGAGTCAGCTGCATCATACGTATCTGGGGCCCAAGAATGAAAAGGCACTAGAGTGGCTTCGTAAGCGATTCCAGCCAGTACTATAGCTATCCCTGGAAGAAACAGCAGATAATTCACAGTTGATAAACTAGAGAAACTTAACGAGCCGGAAGATAGAAAGATGAGTGAAGATCCAAAGACAAGAAACGCTATGGATAGCATGCTTATGAAAAGATATTTGAATGTGCCTTCAAGGTGCTTTTTGTCCTTTACTATTAAAACCAAAGCATATGAAGGAATCGACATCATCTCCAAAGATATTATCAAGGATAGGAAATTGCTTGAAATTACCATCAATGTCGCGCCAAGCACAGTTATTATGAAAAACACATCTATATAGGTGTCAAGCTTCTCAAAGTGAAGCAACATGAAACTAAAAATTAAAGTAGATAGTAGAAGGATAAAACTGTTTATGAAGTAAGAATAATCAACGGAGTTAAATAGTGTTGATTGGATATTACCAAATAAGACCTCAAAAATGAACGATAGCAAAAGTATGCTAAGGGTAAGGTAATTTATTATTTTAGTAGCTTTTACATTCAGCTCTCTTCTTAGTAAGTCAACCAGTGGCACTAGCAAAGCCCCGACTATAAGTATGTACTGTGCATTTATCATCATACCACCCCCAAGTTTATACTATTTATCAATATGTAAGGCATGATGCCAAGTATGATTATAACGAATGATAACGCTACTGTTTGTATTAGTTCTGATTTGCTTAAATCATGCAGGTTTTTGACAGGTGCGAAGAACTTTTCAAAAACTATCCTCTTCACTGCAGACAGGTAATAACCGGTCGCTATCAACATGGACACTATTGATATGATAATCAGTGGATAGAATTTGAATACTCCAAGGAATACTAAAAACTCCCCGATAAAATTGCTGAAACCTGGCACACCTATCGATGCAAAGACAACTATGAAAAAGAAGAGTGCAAAAGTTGGCACTTTCTTCATCAATCCTCCCACCTTAGTCATATCGGTTGTCCCTGTTTGCGATCTTAGGTAGCCTGTGAGTATGAATGCAAGGGGAGAGATGAATCCGTAGCTTATCATTAAAAATATTCCTCCATCTATCCCTATAGCATTGTTAGACATGATTCCCATCAAAGCCAAGCTCATATAAAGCATGCTGGAGTAGCTGAACATCATCTTTAAGTCTTTCTTTGAGAGGGCTATAAAAGCAGCGTAGAATGCAGATATCACTGCCAATATCATCACTGGCATTGAGAAGTAGCTCGCAGATATTGGCGTGATAAATAAGATAAAGAGAAGCAGGATATAGCCCCCTATCTTTGAAAATAGCCCAGATAGCAGAGCTGTTATACTTGTCGCGGAATCGTAGTATGCACCCGGCATCCATACGTGAAGAGGAAACACTGGAAACTTTATTATAGCGGCTACTAAAACAAGCATAAACACCGTACTCAGATAGATAGAATTTGCGCTATGGGTGAAAGCTCCTATAGAAGTTAATTCAAAGGAGCCAGTGTAAAGAAAAACCATCAAGAATGCGGTTAAGATGAGCATGCTTGATATCTGTGTGAAGATCAGGAATTTCATCGCCGAGTTGAATGAGCTTTCATTCCCCCATAAGAAGATAGCAAAGAAAGCAGACAGCAAAGATATCTCCATAAAAATGAAAAGTGACAGCAAATTAGAAGACATGAACATGGATATAATGGATACGTATATTACTAGAAACAAAACATTGAATGTCAACTTCTTATCAAATACATCATACTTAAATGAAGGTAAGACAAGCATCGGCATAAGTACAGCTAGGAATAGGAACGGTAGGCTTATACCATTTAGGTTAAAACTTATAGAGAGGTCTATTGCCTTGGAAATTGCAAGATTGAATCCACTGAATCCAAAGATTGTCCCAAGCAGAAGCAATAGTAGAGTGGCGCCCATAGCCGTATAGCTTATAGATTTTGAGGGTATATTTGAATGTGTTATATCCTTTAGATATAGAGCTATTACACCCAATACACCGGGCAATATCAGATATATAAGATTGATCATATTCAAACACCTACCAGCATAAGTATCATGACAAGGATGGCCCCTGCTATAAAGATCACAATATAATTGCTTAGGTCTCCGCTTTGAAGCTCCCTGGAGATGTAAGAGAGACTGAAAGATAAGGAGCCTACACTATCGAAAGCTTCTCCAAGAGCGTCTTCAAATCTGTCAACCAACCCACCGAATTTTGTTATCGCTGTGCCAGTTGACGCTAGCACGTCATCATACGTCACTCCTCTGAATATAGATTTCAGCTTTTTGTCAAGCTTTGCATAGGGGAAATCGCGATTTGAATAGAAATAGTAGGCCGCGAAGAGACCAAGCAAAGCTATTATTGAGTCTAGCACCAGGAATAAGTCAAAGGAGTAGGCTATAGGTATTATCGAGTTGAAAAAGAATAAGCTAGCACCACCAACTGTTGAAAGTATGGACAGGGTTGCGATAGGTATAATTGCGAACTTGTCTTCTCTTATTTTTTCTGTTCCGTTTTTATGGTAAACTGTAAAGAACAATCTGAATGAGAAAAGTGATGTAAGGAAAGTGGCTACCATAAATATAAGCTCAATCGATATGGAAAAATTATAGGAGAGTGTGGCATGTGCAAAGAAACCCAAGAAAGGAGGTATACCTGCCAGGGAAGCTAGGCCTATGAAGGCAGGCACATAGAAGATAGGTTTGCCTATCTCAAGACCCCTCAGCTTGAATATATTTCTGGTTCCAAACAATATTATAAGTTCACCGGCGAGCAGAAAAAGCAGGGATTTGAAAACTGCGTGCATTATCAAGTAGAACAAAGCACCATCTGGGTTCAGCGTAGCCACGGCAAGGAACATAAAAGCCAAGCTGTCTATTGTTGAGTAAGCCAATATGCGCTTTGTGTCCACGCTTTCAAGCGCAAGCAAGCTTGAAATAAATATAGTGATCAAGCTTATCAGCACCAAGTAGACCATGGTTCCGCTCACATACATTAATGGGGCTATCATTATGAGTAGGAAAGCTCCAGAGGCCACCATCGTTGCAGAATGAAGAAGCGCGCTAACTGTAGTCGGTGCTTCCATAGCATCTGGGAGCCAGACATAGAATGGGAATTGAGCAGATTTAGATAGTGCAGCTATTATAAATAAAGCTGCAGAAACCGTGAGATACACTTGAGGGATGGAGCTTAAACCGGACAGAGTTGCACTTATGGATAGTGTTCCGGTGTTAGCGAATAAGATTATTATCGCAGTGAGAAGTGAAACGTCCCCTACCTTCGTAAGAATGAGAGCTTTCTTTGCTGCCTTAGAGGCAGCTTCTTTCTCGTACCAAAATCCTATCAGAAGATAAGAGGATATACTCATAAGCTCCCAGAAAATATAAAACAAAATGAAGCTGTTCGATACAACTAAACCAAGCATTGCGAATATGAATAAAGACATCTCAAAGTAGTACTTCTCCTGTTTTTCTCTTCTCATGTAAAACACGGAGAATATTAGTATCAGCAGCGAGATGAAGGAGACCACTACTGCCATGAGTAGATGCAGGTTATTCGCTATAAAGGAGATCTGAAAGGTATAAGTTTCTATGTTGAACCAGCTAAAGTTCTCAATCAAGTCCTTTGAGAAGTAAACATAGAAAAAAACACTGGATATAAGCAACGATAAGGATGTCATTGACACGGCTATCAGACGGCTTCTCACAAGTTTATCCTTTAAAAAGGCTGTCAAAGTCATTGATATCAACATCGGCAATAAGATCAAATATAACATCATATCAACCTCTGTACTCCTTCAATGCGGACATTTCAAGGTTATCGGTTATCTTGTGATAGAATATTATCAATGCTATCGCGACTGCAGCTTCAAAAACTGCTATCACAAGGATCAATAGCGCGTAGGAAACTCCATTCAAATATCCAAAGTAATAGGACCCGGCTGCGAAGTTTATAAGGGCAGCATTTATCACTATTTCGATGCTTATTACAAAATTTATAAGGTTTTTCCTCATCAGCATCCCAAATACCGCTATTACGAAGAGTATAGATGTAAGATAAAAAATATATTCGTAGGGTATCATTCTCCCTCCACTGATCTTATGAAGTAAACTGCTGTCATCAGGCTCGCTAGGAGTGTAACTGCAGCGACTAAAATTAGAAGCGAATAATGCGAAAACAGATAAATTCCAAGACTAGGTTGGTTTGTTTGGCCAACGCCGGTTGTGCTTGCTTGGCCGAAAGGCAGAATCAGCATGAGGGCTATCATCAAGATCGGTAGAGCTATCAGGATTTTTTTTCTATCAAATCCAAGTCTCTCCTCTGGTATAAGTGATGCAGCTACAGTCAATAGGACTACTATTCCGCCGTTGTATATTATCAGTTCTGCTACGCCTAGGAATGGAAAAGCGAGAAGTATAAACATTGATGAAACTAAAACAACGAAGAAGAACAGGAATATAAGTGAATGCATCAACCTCCTGCTAAGTGCAATAGCTATTGACATCAAAATTAGCAGAGTAGATATCGCATAAAAAATCAAGATATCCATATTCTTTATACGACTTTTATCTTTAATAATGTTTAGGAGCTTGAGCAAGATAGATTTAAATATTGGGGCACTTCATTTGAATTAGAATGGTTAATAAAGACTTGGAAAGCATAATAAACTCCATGGAGCTTTTTGAGGGGTTGTCATTCTATCTGACCATAAACAACCATAAGCCAGCAGCTATTATAAGCTCTCTCTATGAGGAATCAGCCGAAGATTTCGGCTTGAGGTGCAAATATACAGACCTTCCCTCAGCGGTTATTGTCTCATATGATCAGAGTAGCCTCAAGGAACTTGATAGAGCAATAAGAAGTAAGGATAATTTCAAAATTGGGGTTGCCCTCGGCTACCCGGAAAGGGCATCAAAATCTTTTTTGAAGGATGGGTGGGATGGGACTAGGTTTTTTATGGAGGTAGAAAAACTATTTGAAGAAACAGGAGAGATGCCAATTCATCTAGCTTATCTTCCATATGTACCTGAGCCAGAAGCGGTTAGAGACGAAAGCTCTGAAAGTTCTGTTCTCGGCATGGAGTATATGGGATCCATAAAGGAAAGATCCCCAAGTTTTTCACGGAAGCTTGAGGAAAACTTCGAAGAAACCGTTGAGAATATAAAGTACTTCAAAGATTAAGATATACTTATACATGTATTATGCTATTTTTCTCTGTGTCAATCTCTCTAATCATGAATATATTACCGCTTTTTGTGCTCTCCGGCGAATAGTCTCTCTCATTCTCTAATCTAGATAAGCCATGCTTTTCGTAAAAATTTAGAGTTTCAGTGCTTTTTGTTGATGTTATCAAAGATAGATACTTGAAATTTAATTCTTCTGCTTTTTTCATGTATGTTGATAGAAGTTGGCTTCCAATTCCCTTATCTCTGACAGCTGGTTCTACAGCGATAGACGCTAAATAAGTGGTGGTTTTTTCATTTATCTCCTCATTTATCACATACCCAAGCTTTGATCCGAAGGCGAATCCAACCGGTTCTTGCTAGTTTGGTCATTTATCCTAGCGACAAGGCATATGGAGTCACCCGCTTCCAATATGGAATCCAGGTAAGAGTCAACGTCCTTCTTATTCATCCTGCTATTCCACGGTCTCTTCTTGAATGTCCTCATGAACAAATCGCTTATATATGCTTTGTCTTCTTTGCTGCAGTATCCAATTTCAAGCCCTTCCATTGTAATCACAATGAATACAAGAGGTATAAATATCTTTAGGCCTACTTAGGACTCGAATCTGTAAGGTATTTATTAGCGGCAAATCAATTAATTATTATGTTCAGTAGTGTAGTTAAGAACTACGAAAATGAGTTCGACACTAAGGTGATGGAGAATAGGCATGTATTCTATGACATGTACATTAAGAGCAATGATCCTCAAGCTTTGAGAAATGATATAGCTGAATCTTTGGGGGACTTGGATTACAAGCTGCTTTTAAACGAAATGACCAAATTCGACGATGAAAATCTAGAAGAAGTATTTCGAGGCGGTAACTCCAAGCCGATAAGGGTTGCGATTAAAGCTGCTAAAGATAATAAGAAGGGATCGAAGTATCCAATCCTTTGGAAGGCTTTCCTAGTCTTGGGTATAATCTTACTAGCTGTTCTTTTGGTTTATGCCAGGGGGGAAATTTATAATAACATCTCAACATTTAGCGTAACGCCCTCTGCATTGTTATTGTACGGAACCATAGTAAGTTTCTTGCTTTTCATTCTATTCCTAGAAATAAAGTACATAGTGCCGATCTTCCTATGGGCGAAGATAGTGGGCATATATGACCCAACTTCATCCTCAGCCAATGTCAGAATAGTCCTGGCTGGAGAATGCCAATTCAAAGATAAGGACTCCTATGCAAGGCTAGAGAGTGACATGAATGAGCTATACAGCGAGCTTTCGAGAAAGTTTACAAACAAGCTGGACAAAAATCAACTGTCAAGTAACATAGAAACAGGTCTTTCGATAGGGAGGGGACAGAACCAAAAGCTTACCAATGAGCTTAGAGACATAGAAAACCAACTTTCTGATTTGGAAAGAAACTTCGCGGCTGGAAAGGTCAGCGAAGCGTCATACAAAGACCTCAAAGCTAAGTTGGAGATGAAGCGCACGCAGTTGGAAACCTTGTTTGATCTCCTTCTCCCTTAAATCCGGGTTTTCTTTGATTTCATCTATAAATATATTGGCAGCTATCTCTGGTTATGCCAGTTTCATATAAATCTAATCCAGCCGACAAAATCCTTGTCCTCTGCAAATTCCTGGAGAAAAGATACGGCAAGGTCAAATTCAGGACAGCGGATCCGTTCAAAGTCCTGATAAGTACAATAATCTCGCAGAGGAACAAAGACGAGCTCACGGATAAGACTTTTAAGAGGATGTCATCTGTTCTTAACACCCCTGAGGATTATGCGAAAGCAGACATAAAGCGGCTTGCATCTCTGATAAAGCCCTCAGGGTTCTACAATCAGAAGGCCAAGATGATAAAGAGAACCGCGAGGATGATAATCAGGGACTTCAACGGCGAAGTGCCAGGGACTAGAGAAGAGCTTATGAAGCTTCCGGGAGTCGGCGGGAAGACCGCTGACATAGTGCTTTCATACGGGTTTGGGGAAAAAGTGATAGCTTGTGACACGCACGTAATATGGATATCGAATGCTTTGGGGTTGGTGGATTCGAAAGATCCGGAGAAGGTCAGGGAAAGATTGATGGATATAACTCCAGAGAGATACAAGAGGATGCTGAATCTGCAGATGGTTGAATTTGGGAAGGAGATATGCTTGACATCCAGGCCAAAATGCTACATGTGCGAATTAAAATATATATGTAATTATTATAAAAATGTGTATAAGAAGAGATATGGTAAATGAAGCTTTGAGTTCATTTGGTTACGGTTTCTCAGTTTACAGGAACAAGTACATATCTCTATCTGCAGCTGCGGTTTTTCTTTTATTTTTATTTGTCGGCTACTTTGTGATCTATGACAATTTTAATCTTTACATCCACAATCCTTTTGTGCCGACTGGTTTGTACGTATCTGGGTATGATGTGAGCGCCTCTTCCTTGCTTTTCGTGTCCGTTGCACTAGTTTCCCTTTATATTGTGAATTTCTCTTTGAATGAGCAGAGGCAATTCAATGGGAAGGTTAAGCTAAGGCAGATAATTTCAATTTCAAATAGAACATATCCCAAGTTTTTGATTACAGCGTCTGCACAGATTATCTTATCGGTTATAGGCTGTATCTTTTTCGTTATACCCGGGCTTTACTTAGGTATGAAAACGCTTTTTCTAGGCGCTTCCTCGGTTTATTATGATTATGACCTTTTATCCTCCCTCAGAAAGGCTTTCTCAATCTCAAAGGAGAACTCTACGAATGCCTTCATTCTTTTCTTGCTTTATTTCATTGTGTCGGTAGTCCTGATATACCTTGCATTGGTCGTATCTAATAGTATTCTGATGAGCTACATAATATATGGGTTCCTACTCTCTTTCTTTTTGATATCTTTTTTCTCCAGCACTTACAAATTAATACCCTTATTGTCAAGTAAAAAAAGTAGACTTGAGGAGTTGACATCTGATCTCCCCGGGTTTGGAGGGTAAGACATGTTAGACATGCTGGAAGATCCAAGCGTTTATCCCGTATCTGATGATTCCAAGCTTCTTTTGAAGGCAGTAGCAGCAAGCAAGGGTAAAGTTCTGGACATGTGCGCTGGAAGTGGTATAATCGGATTAAACGCTGCAAAATTTGCTGATGAGGTAACATTAGTTGATATAAATGACCATGCGCTGAATCTGATAAAATTAAATGCAAGTAAAAACAACATAAAAAATATAAAGGTGATAAAGTCAGACTTATTCAAAGAGATCGGAGAAAAAAGGTTTGATGTTATCTTCATGAATCCGCCCTACTTGCCTGGTGATCCATCGACTAGCGATTCTCTGGATATCGCTACACTTGGGGGGAAGGAAGGGTCTGAGCTAACTGAAAGGTTCATATTAGAAGCGCCAAGTCATTTGGAACCTGGTGGAAGAATATTCATAGTCCTCTCGACTAAATCAAATCTAGATAGGATCTACGGGGCAATTCGCAGGGCAGGTTTAAGTTACACTGTAATCGATTCGGACAGCTTTTTCTTCGAGAAATTAATCCTAATAGAACTCCACTGAGGAAGCCTCGCTTGGGGCTTAGCTCAGTGTTCTCTAAAAATTTTTCAAGAGCTAACGTTTGTGGAAGGCGAAAGAACATCGCCTTTCTCAACCTTTACGAAGTCCGGCACAACTAGCAGGTAATCTTCATCTATCCCGACTATCTGTGCTCCAGCCGCATCTGCACTTCTTTTGATCTTTGTTATTGTCCTCTTGAGTTCATCCATTCCACCTTTCTCTCTTAATTCCTTCACCTTTACAAAGACCAACGTGTATCCCGACCGTATGTCGTTTAGCAGCGCACTTGCATCTTCATATTTCACCAACACAAAGTACTTCACATAGACCTTTGCCGATGGCTTATCACTTTTTTCAACTTCCAGCTCAACATATTGGCCGGAATTTTCTACATCCACTTTTTTCTTAAATACATTAAGAAAACTGTCAAAAGATAGGTTTGTCATATTAATCACCTTAATATCAATTATTCTTTTCAATATTTAAATGTATTTAGTTCAACCTTTTCAGCCGCATCAGTAAATTCTGGTTAAAACTGGAGGATAACCATATAAAGTGCAGGGGGTGGGATTCGAACCCACGAAGACCTAAGTCATAAGGTCCTAAGCCTTACGCGTTTGACCACTTCGCCACCCCTGCTTTTATAAGATGACTAGTCCTCTGATAATTTTATTTTAAGGGCTTTTTCTAATTTTCTTGTAAGGTCTATTCTAGGGATTATTTTTCCATTTATAACTTTATTCAGCTCATCTATCGGAGTCTTAGTCTCCTTGCTTAATTCCTCTACACTTATATTCCTTGATCTTATTGCTTCTTTGATTTTATTAGAAAAGTTAAAGTCTATATCCTCTCCATATATATCCTCTATATTCAAGTCCTTTCTATTCATCGACTCCTCTTTGCCTTCTACTACCTCAGAGAGTATCTTCCCTCCTTTTGCGCAGTTTGAGCATGCTATGAACACTGATCCCTCTATCTCGACTTTGTAGAATTTCTTATCGCTTAATCCACAGATCTCACAGTTCATCTCAAACCTCTATTATTTTGTCGAGGAATAACTCAGCCACACTAGCTGGGAATGATATGTTGAATTTGTTTAAAACACGGGGGTGTAACTCGCCTATCACACCTATTTTTTTATCGTTGTACATTATATCTCCATATCTACCGCTTATAAATGTCTGTTTAAGATCTTCATTTTCAGATACTTTGAACTCGTCTATGTTGAATATGTCTGAAAGGACAATCTTCACAACAGCTTTTACATCGCTGAAGTTGGCATCCACTCCAGAATAGACTATAGCCAGATGCAGCTTGTTTGAGAAGTTCGTGTCAGAGCTAGGATCTAACTCTACAACATAACCTATATCAAACAGCTTTTGTGGGAATTTCCTATTTATGTTGTTGGATATAAATCTCAAAATTTCCGGGACTACAAGACGCCTCGTCATGCTTATCTCTGAGCTCCTTGATTCAGACAGCTTTGCATAGTTCTCTCTCTTTAATCCCATATTATCAAATTGGATAGTTTCATTTGTCAAAACGTTCGAATCTAATTCCTGGTACCCTGCTCCAGTCATCCTATTTCCTATAAAATCGGATAATCTGCTTTCTTTTAGTTTTTCACCAGTGAAGTAAGTCTTTACAGGCAAAGGTTCTAGATTTGAGACCCCATAAAATCTCAGAATGTCGTCAATTATGTCAACTTGGCTTATAACGTCGTCTCTGTAAAATGGAATCTCTAACGCGTAAATACCTTTCTCAAATTTTACATTGTAATCAGCGTATCTAAGTAGTTTTACTACCTCTTCTGCACTTACAGCTTTCCCCATAAGATTTTCTAAATCCCCATGTCTCAAGCGCATTTTTGTAGGTGAAAGAGTCAAACCAGTATCTATATCTTTTGTCTGATATTTTACCTTAAGTACCTCTATATCACCAATCATTGAGAGGTTGAATATTAAGGCCTTGGTTGCAGAGTTTACTGATTTCTTTGACACACCGGTTATGTCTATGAGGATGTTCCTTGTGTTCTTCTCTATTGAGTATTTGTCCGCGTTTATTATCGGTGGCAAAGCCATTATATCCCCATTAGAGGTCTTCCATATTATTGGCTTTTCTGGACTGATCTTACCGTACCATATCCCAGCGTCTGTGCTGTTTAGTATCTCATCATAAGTTTTTTCATTGGCGTAACTTAATGGCGTAAATTTTATATTCTCTTTTTTTTCGTGTCTGTATACTATTGGAAATCCTATTTTATCGTAATCGAAGAGCCCTATAGCAGCCATCCCCCTTCTTCTACCTATAACTAGATCTACTTTGTTTTGTATCTCAACCAACTCACTTGCTCTTTCTCCAAGTTCTTTTTTCAGCCTCAATAGAAGACAGTTCACAAATGGCCTTTCAGTCTTCTCCACTGATATGCTTATCCCTTCATTTATCTTTGGGTCTTTCACATTTATTGGTTTGTGTATAAGCTGTGATAGCAGTCTGGCAAGGCCATACTTTGATATCAATTCCGCCCTGTCAGAGGTAGTTTCAAAGTTTAGTTCATCTCCGTTTATATCTAGATCTAAGCCGTATTTGAAGGCTATATCTGAGTATTTCTCTTTAGTCAGCTTTTTCCCTAAGAGTTTATTCATCTCATCTATCGAAGTATTTATCATCACCATATTAGTCAGTCAAGTATAGACGCAGTTTTTACACCTCTTAAGAAATTCAAATCCGTGTAGGGGTTATAAAGTTGTCGTATATCCTCCAAATTTAACCTCAAAGCTAAAGCCCTCTCTAGCGCAAAACCCCACGCTATCACTCTCCTCTTTATTCCGAATGAGATTAGCGTCTCCGGTCTGAAAACACCCGAGTTTCCTATCTCTACCCATCTTTTTAATTTTTCATTGAATCCCTGTATCTCTAAACTGGGCTCCGTGTAGGGGTTATAAGTGGGTTTTACTCGTATCTGTTTTATCCCTAGTTTTCCATAGAATTCATAGAAATAGCCAATTAAATCTCTCAAATTTAGGTTGTCATCATAGACTATCCCTTCTATCTGATAGAACTCAGGAAGATGAGTTGGGTCGTTCGTCTCATTTCTGAAGACTTTGCTGACTGAAAAATATTTCGCAGGTCGATCCTTATTCTTTGAGATTAAATTATGGATATACCTAAACGTAGTTGCTGTAGTGTGTGCGCGTAGTATCACGTTGTCACTGGAAGAAACATCAAATTCTGATCTATAGCCTAATGATAAGTCAAAGTCATTATCCTTGAATCCATTCTCATAAGTCTCCTTTATCTTCTTAATTAGCTGTTTTTCCAGTTTGGCTTTTGCGTCTTTTACATAAAATGTATCCAATATCTCCCTGTCAGGATGGTCTTGCCTAAACATCATAACATCAAAATTCCAAAATATGCTCTCTGTAAAATTGCTCTTCATCTCTTTAAAGCCCATGGAGATCAGATTCTCTTTTACAATAGAGATGAATTCCTTTACAATGTTCCTTCTACCTATTAGGGGTGTTGGTATATTAGAATTGACATCATACCTTCTGAATGACAAGCCCTTCCAATTCTCTATAATATCCGGTGTCAATTTATCCACCAGCTTAGCAGAGAACTTATCTGATTTTATCAGTTCCAGACCTTCAGGAGTAGCGTATAAAAATTCTTTTGTGTTCTCCGAGACGGCTATTATCCCTCTTTTTGTAAATTCTGAGACCAAATCGCCGTTTATATCACCACCTTTGTCAATTCTCGCTAACAAGCTGGATCTGAGCTCTATTTTTGATTCATCTCCACTTAAGATGATCTTATTGCCGCTTGTTTTTACTACACCCTCTTTCTTGAGTATACCCACAGCTACGTTTATCTCATTCTTGTCTAGTCCCAATGCTCCAAGGTCTGAATAATAAATCTCTTTTTTTGAGGAGAGCAACTTCAATACTCTGTACTCTGGAAGACCATCTTTAAAGTATCTCTTGCCTACTTCTGTTAGCCTATAGTTTACCGTTGTTTCATTCTCAATGTTTATAAGACCCAATGAGAAAAGCTTCCTCGCAGATGCACGCACTGTATCTAAATCTAGTGGTACCTTATTGGATATGTTGTCTATAGAGGTTCTTTCCTTTGAGCTTAGAAGAACCCTCTTATCATTTTCACTAAGCGATTCGATTATCCTATCATAATCCATATTAAATTATACATCTGTTTATTAATAAGTCTGATTTACGATTTAAAAGCTTGTGATAACATAAATCCAATATGATAATAGCTTTAACCGGCACGCCAGGGGTAGGGAAACATACAGTTGCTTCATATCTGGCGAAGCAAACCGGGTACAAAATAATAGACTTGAACTTGCTGTTGAGGAAGAAGCATATAAAAGAGATATCCATAAGTCAATTGAATAAAATTGTTTCCCCTTTGATAGAGGAGGATTCAATTATAGTTTCGCATATGGCCCACCTGCTTAAATCTAATAAGATAGATCTGTTCGTAGTGCTTAGGTGCAATCCAATAATATTAATAAAGAGGCTGAAGAAGCGTGGCTATTCGAGTAGTAAGATCCGAGATAACGTTATCTTTGAGATTCTAGATGGGGAGTATATAGAGGCAGTCGAAGCGCATAAAAATGTAGCCCAAATAGACAATTCATCGGATTATGTTCGGGCATCCAAGCTGATAATCAAATACTTGAAAGGGGGAAGAATAATAGGTGATCCCATAGACTTCAGCGTGTATATGCCACGTGTACTAAATATCTTAGGCAAAATTTGAACTACCTGCTGGCGCCAGCTTGCCTTTCTAATTCTATTCTTTTAGACACTGGAAAAGAAGAATCTGAATTATTAGCAGCCCCTGTCAGGATCTCGTATAGAGCTTCATCAGCTTTTTTCCCGGTTGCAGACATCTGGAAGGTGCCTTCCGCTATCCATCTCAAAGATAAGTCCACCCTTCTAAGGGGGGAAACATCTACTTGTTTGGCAAGTCTTTGTCCTGCTATAAGCATAGACATAACCTCTTCTCTAGGTGACGAGTTCTCTATAGCTTTTACTAATACTTGTATAGGGTTCTTACCGTCTCGTTCCATTCTTTGAAAGCTCTTGTAAACTATATTGAAAGCAGTGTAGTATCTACCTGACATAAGCTTTGACGTTCTAAGGTGTTTCTTGCCTTTGTGACCAGGCACCATCAAGTGTGTTATAAGCCTCTCTATTATATTCACCTTAGCTCTTCCAGATTTCTGTTGGGAATATAGTCCGGTGCTTCTTGGTATTATAGTCGGCTTTAGATTTATCACGTTCTTAAGGCCCATGTCGTTTATTTCAACGTCATAGCTATACTTGTTCGCAAAAAGCGGATTAACCTCTGCTTTTTTAATCTCTTCAGTTTCCTTTGATTTTTCAGCTACCATATCTACCTAACCGGTTTTTGTTTTCTTCCTTTAACCAACTCTTTTATGGATATCCCATTGACTTTTGTCACTACGAATTTTACCCCTGGGAGGTCTCCTCGGGCACCCTTCTGTGCTCCCCCAATCCTTTCAATCATAACATCATTGTGTTCATCTACAAAGGACACACCTTTCGCATATGGTATATAAGCTGTTATGATCTTTCCGTTCTTGGTAAGTTGAACCTTACACGACTTTCTCTTACCTGATGATGGTTTCTTAGGTGTGACTTCCACCTTCTCTAGCACTATTCCGTGGGCTTGCGGCGATCCCTCAAAAGGATCATATTTTTTCCACTTGTTACTGAATAAAGATTTGCTGTGCTTCTTGCTGAACCTGTACTTTGCCTTTCTTTTCAGCAACGCATTCCCACTGAACAAACCTTTAGTTTTTCTTCCCATACATTTCACTTAATATTGATATTACTTATATTAAAATACCTTTCCATAAGGAATTTTATGAGTTTTATCTTTTTGCCGCTTAAATTACTTGCCACTGTTGCTTCTAAAGTCTTCTGTTTACTTGAATCTACAGCTACATATCCAGATATTAGCTTAATCGGTTTTAGCAGGTTCTCCAAGAATTTAACTGGGTCGTCAGAGTATTCCACTATGGTTATATCTTTGCCAAGTAGCTTTTCGATAAGTTTTACAGTTTCGCCGTTCTTTCCAATAGACATCGCAGCCTCACCCATAGGGACAGTGAATATTATTCTATCCTCTAGGTTTATGCAATCTTTTGGTATCACTCCCGTAGAATTTGAGAATAAGGTTATCAATGATAATACATCGCTGTCAAACTTTATATGCATACTACTTCTTGAAACCAATTACAGCCACTTTGAATGATTTTCCGCACAGTATTGACAAAGCCTCACTGTCTTTTTCATATTCTACTTTATCAACAGGCAGCGCTTTGATCTTGTTGGCAATCTCATCGGTCAAGTTATTTGCATATACTATCGTGTCTATCTTGCCTTCTTTGGCGGCTTTAACCGTCCTTTTAAAGCCTATTACAACTTCATTCTTTTTTATCTTTTCGGTCAGCTTTTCCTTCAGTTTTTCTTCCATAATCTAAAGATATCAACTTTACACTACCTGTCCCTACAGGAACTACTTGGTTAGATATAACATTGTTCGCTACGTATTTGAACTCATCTGTGTCATGCTCCAATGAAGCATTTACCAGGTGTTTCAATGGTACCTCGAATGACGCCCTCGCAAGTATAGAACTGGATTCACCTGTTATTCCGTACCTGTTCACGCCCTTCACTTCACCGCTGAAGCACATTGCATCTGCTATCAACATTATGTGTCTTATGTCGACTGCTAAGCCGACATTTTCAAGTGTTTCGGAAACTTCTTCGATTATTAGGTTTCGTGCTATCTCTATCCCTAAAACCTCAGCTGTTTCGATTATATCATTAGTCATCGTTCTAGATTGATCAACCTCCTCCATCTTAAGTATATCCTTAAGGTTTGAGCCGACAGTTGTTATCCAATATTTTTTATCATCTGTTTCATTTATTATCACTCTACTTATACCCTTAACTCCTGATAGAGTGAGTCCGACTATCTTATTGCGCAGTTTTATCAGCTTTTTGACTGAGTCTGCACTTTTATCCTTGATTATTAGGCTATTATCATTTATATCGACATCTAATTTCATGTTGGATAAAAGTTTTTCAATGTCCTTAAGTGTAAACCCGTAGCTCTTAATGGCTTCCTTATCAAATAAAAGCGTGACCTCTCTTCTTTTGATATTTATGCTATAGGAACTGATCACATCGCCTGCTTTTATCTCCATTATCTTGCTTGCAAATTCTGTGGCTTTTTGCTTAGACCCTTCATATTCTTTCTTTAGGTATATCTTCATAGTCGGTGTAGAGATTTCCTTCTTTGCATCGAAGATTTCTACCATCCTTGGTAGTCCGGAGGTAGTGTTCAAAGCCGCTATACCCGCTGCGTGCTTTGTCCTCAATGTAAGCTGCGTGCTTGCTTCACCTAGACTCTGAGCAGCTATGACGCCCACATCCTCTCCTGGCGTTATAAGTGATCTTTCATATACAGCCTGAAGCTTATCCATATCTGCATCTTTTCCGTACTTTTCTATGTACTTCTCCACGTATTTCTTAGGCACATCTAATTTCATATGTTAAGTTCTCCTTTATCACTTAATGATACGTCAAGTCCATCCTCCCCATACATAAACTGTATAATCTTGTTACCTTCCCTCACTGATAAATCATCCGCTACCTTTAAGTCCTGCAGTGCAGATGATAGTCTTCTGTTCATGTAACCAGATACAGGTGTCCTTATAACATTGTCCATTAATCCTTCTCTACTACTTCCTGCGTGTAGGAAGAATTCTATCGGATTAAGCCCGTCTCTATAGTTGGATACTACAAAGCCCCTAGGTATAAGGCCCATATCGTTTTTCTTGAAGTGTGCGGTTAATCGGCCATCATAACCATTGCTCATACGCGTATCCCTAAGAAGCTGCTGTCCAATCATACCAGCTGTTGGGAAGAAGTTCATTATGCTCCCCTTTGCGCCTGTTATCATCATATCATCTATTTCATTTGCTTTTTTGTTTATTCCTGCTCTTGTGGCGTTTCTTATCTTGCCTCTTACCTTGTTAGTCAAAGACAATATATTCTGTTCGACATCCTTATTGTAGTCTTTTAGCATCTTATTTACTTCTTCATTCGCTTCTTCAAATATGCTATATATCTCCGACATAGTCTTCTCAGGCAAGTCGAAGTTTGCTATGTTGGCGCTTATACCGAACTTAAGCAATGTAATGAGCGCTAATCTTGAAAGCTGGTCTATGAATTTTGCAGTTGTCTCTCCCCCATACTGAACGAATAAGTATTGCAATAGGCTTCCATTCTCTTTACCTATTGTTGCGCTGTCAATTATACCCCTCTCTAGTTTTCCATTCTTTATGACAACGTACGAATCCTCATCGTTTGAAAACTTATACACAGAGCTTTCACTTTCAAAGTTCAGGTCTTTCGGCAACAGCATACTGAATATCTCTCTGCCGGTATATGTCGACTTGCTCAGTTTTGCGTCTATCCCTACGAATGTTAGAAAATCTTCCGCTGTGCTTTTGTCAATTTTGGTTTCCTTTCTAGTTAGAATCGCCGAACCAGAGATGTAATCTTGAGCTGCGCCTATTACTGGTAATCCGTGTCTAGGCGAGACTATATTGTTCTTTATGTTCATTATAAGTGCAGCTTCTGCAAGAGCTTCTTCTGTCTGTAGAACATGGATATTCATCTCATCTCCATCGAAATCTGCACCATAAGGAAGCGTTGATGCGGGGTTTATCCTAAACGTCTTTCCATCTAATACTCTAACAGAATGACCCATTATGGACAAACGATGGAGGGACGGCTGCCTGTTAAACAGGATTATATCACCATTTAGCATGCTTCTCTCGACAATGTACCCGGGCTTAAGCTCGTCCAATATATTTTGAACCGTGCTCTCTGTGATTTTTCTTCTTATGCCATCCGGTGTAACTATATAGCTTGCATTTGGATAGCCATCTAGATTCTTTATGAGTGACTTCAGCCTATCAATATTCATTTCAGTTACTCTCTCCGGATAAGTGACTTCTTTTGCTATCTGCATTGGCACACCTACTTCATCCAAGCGAATCATCGAATCAGGAGATATTGTAGACCTGGCACTATAGTTTGCCCTCTTCCCAAGCGTTGAGCCTCGGAACCGGCCCTCTTTGCCCTTTATCCTGTCCTCAAGGGTCTTAAGTTTCTTTCCAGATTTATGTCTAGCAATTGGAACCTGCGCTGTTCCGTTTGATATGAAAGTGGTTATATGATACTGGAGTAAATCCCAAAGCTCTTCTATTATGACTTCTGGTGCTCCAGATTTTATGTTTTCAGCGAGTCGCTGGTTTGTTCTAACTATATCTGTCAATTTGTGTGTTAGATCGTCTTCGCTTTTCTGTCCGCTTTCAAGTGTTATTGGCGGCCTTATGGTCACAGGTGGTATCGGTAATACTGTGAATATCATCCATTCCGGCCTTGAGTATTCCTGACTCATCCCTAAAAATTGGAGATCTGCGTCGCTTATCCTCTCTAATCTTTCCCTTACGTCACTTGCATTCAATTTCTGGCCATTGTACATGAAGGTATAAGGCTTCTCTAATTTCACTTTGTGTTGTTTTGAGTGGCAGAATGGGCATGTGTTTATGCTTTTTGCATGTTTGATTAGCTTCCTTACATACCTCTTTTTCCCTAAATCACCTTCTCTTGCTTCTATAGCGTCCATTGTGATCGTAGCTTTCTTTAAGACAGCCTCAGGTATAAGTATCCTCCCACATGCATCGCAAGTTGCATTCAGCAGGTCATATATCTTTGGTATCATCTTTATGTTGAACACTGGTCTTGCAAGCTCTAGGTGGCCAAAATGCCCGGGACAGTCTTTTATTGTGTTGCCACAGGTCCTGCACACTAATCCAGGATCTGTTATGCCAAGCCTCATGTCTGCTAATCCACCATCAACAGGGAACCCATCTATATCATACAATTCAGATGAGGTTATGGCTACACTGCTCATCTTTTCTATCATCCTAGGCGAAAGCACGCCGAATTCTATCCCGTATATCTTATTGAAAACAAAATTTGAATCTAATCTCATATCTTACTCCCTATCAACAGCTTTGGATAAATTCCCATTGATTTTAGCTCATCTAACAATATCTTGAATGAATTTGACACTTCTACTAACTTTATAGGTACATCTTCTCCATCTACGGGACAGTAACCTGTTCTCTTTTTCACGTTGTAAACTGCGACTAATCCGCATTTTGCACATACTGGTATTGTCACCTTATCCGAATCAAATCTCTCCTTCAACGCAAGCGCTGCTCCATAGGCGACAAAACAGTCTTTCTCCATCTCCCCTAATCTTAATCCCCCGCGCTTCGATTTACCTTCTGTTGGTTGCCTCGTTAAGAGTTGCACTGGTCCCCTAGCTCTCCATTGGACTTTGTTTGTGACCACATGTTTCAATCTGGTGTAGAGCATGTCCCCTACGAATATTGTAGCTTCTATTTCATCGCCAGTTATAGCATTGTACATCTTCTCTACCCCATTCTCTCTGAAGCCATAAGATTGCAATTCCTTTCTAAGGTCCTCCCCTTTCTCGCCTATGAATGGTGTTCCATCAACGAATCTACCGCCAAGTGCCCCAACTTTCCCGCCTATCATCTCTAAAAGAAATCCCATTGTCATCCTGCTAGGTATAGAGTAGGGTGAGAATATCACATCAGGGATTATCCCAGACTGAGTGAATGGCATATCCTCTTGTCTTACCAGCATACCAACTACACCTTTTTGACCGCTTCTTGTGCCAAACTTATCACCTATCTCCACTGGTAAATCTTCCCTAATTTTTACAGATACATATTTATTACCCTCTGAAGTTGAAGAAATAAACACATTGTCAACAACCCCATACTCTGTCTGCCTACATTCTACAGATGTTTCTATCCTCTTTTGTATTCCAAGCCTGAATTTATCTATTGATGATACAAATCTAGGTGGGGAGACTTTACCTATTATAACATCCCCACCCTCAACATAAGTTCCTGGGGAGACTATTCCATCCTCATCTAAAAGTTTGTACGCCTCTTCTGACTTGTAGTCTATAACATCCTTATCTGGTATACCTATCTCATCCTTCTGCCCGCCGACATAGTGCAGCTCTGTGACCTTATACGGCCTGAAGAATGAGGCTCTGAACAATCCGCGCTCTACTGCTGACTTATTGATTATTATCGCATCGTCCATGTTGTAGCCTAAGTAAGACATGACCGCTACAACTATGTTTTTTCCTATAGGATGCGCTTTTATGTTGTCTTCATCGTATATTTTTGTTTTAACTATTGGTTGTTCCTGGTCATAGGCAACTATTATGTCATTGTCCATTCTTATCTTGTAATTTGAACTGTATATCCCCACGCCCTGCTGTACACTTTTTATGGCTATTACACTTCTGTGCGCATTGTTGTGGTTTATGAAAGGCAGCATAGTCGCTTGTAAGCCTATCACTGATAATGGACTTATCTCCAGATGAGTATGTTCCTTTGTTAGGCTCTTCTCATCCAAGGCTATGTAGGCCTCTTCCTCCTCGTCTGCATCCAAATATTCTATCTTCCCTTGAGCTACAAGGCTTTCCCACGTCACTCTTCCCTGTTTCAAGAATTCTACGTCTTCCTTCGTGACTAATGGTTTTCCATCCTTTACGACTATAAGCGCCCTTGTAAGTCTTCCACCCTCTGTATTCACTAACAATGAATCTATATCTTCTCTATATCTTACGTTTATATTTTGATTTATTTTGTTGTTCCTTCGGTCTTCTATTATACTCTGCTCTATTTCCTTTGCTTTATTGGTCTTTCCTACAAGTTTTCCATCTACGAACACTAAACTCATATTGGTTTCACTCCATATTCCTTAAGTTTATTTATTATCTCCTCTTGGTAATTGTTCTCCGAAGAGATCTTTGCAAAATTAGCGATATGCTTAGTTAGGCCTATCTTTGGTCCCTCTGGTGTTTCAACAGGGCAGAACCTTCCGAAGTGTGTCCCATGTAAATCCCTCGCTTCATAATTCTCTCTGTTAGATGACAGTAAAGATTCAACCTTTCTGAGGTTAGAGATAGTAAAAGGAAAGCTCTTCCTATCAAGGTGCTGCGTTATCCCTACTCTCCCTCCAACCCACTGTCCAGTTGCCAACGCTGAATTTAACCTGGATGTCAGTTGATCTGAAGTGAATATGTACTGTGGCGGCTGAATCTTGTCTTTTTTCATCCCTCTTTCAAAGTTATATTTTGCATCGTTTATTACCTGTTTGAATATGAATCTGAAGAGCATATCAAGGTTATAATTCTCTGAGTGTAACCTTTTGTTTGAATAATGATCCTTGAATACCTCTTTCCCTTCTTTTTCATAGCTCAGTAGATACCTCACTACGAATTTTAGATATTCGGCTTTCACAGCCCTAGATTCTTTTGTTCTGCCTAAAAACGGCAGAAGCAGGGAATCTATATTCATCTCAGCTGTTTCTTTTGGATGTGACGAATGTATCGAATTTCCAATGTACTCAAGTGCCTCTTTCTCCGTGCCTGGATTGAAGACCTCAAAGTTTATGTCTATTATGTTTTTAAAGTCTTCATCTTCACCCGCTATATCCGCTCTTATAGAGCTCTCGCTCTCTACTCCGAGCGCTTTTAGCATGGTCACTACTGGTATCCTCTTCATCTTGCCAAAGTTAATGTAGAGCAGGTAGCTATTTGACAGGAATATAACATGTGGGACCTTCACTTCTTCGGCATCTGCAAATACCTTTGCAGTGTAAAGTATACCCTCCCTATTCTCTTTGTTTATAAGTACGTTGTTTGGAACAAGATCCTCAGTAGTAAGTATTATCCTCTCAGTCCCATTTATTATGAAGTATCCACCAGGATCATAGGGGTCCTCTTTTGCCTTTATTAATTCATCGCGGCTAAGCCCATAAAGGTGGCATAGCTTGGATTTTACGACTATGGGAAGCCTGCCTATAAATATCTTCTCTTCGAGTATTGGATTGCCATCTGCTACGTATGATACCGGCACAAACATAGGCGCATTATAGGTAAGGTCCCTTATCCTGGCTTCCATAGGCATAAGTTTCCTAACTGCGCTGTCAACTTCGCTTATCTCAGGTTTTAGAAGTTCAATCTTACCCAATTTTATGTAGAATTCTTTTGAAGTGCTGGGTTTTATTGCTGGTTCTATCACTGAATTTGAATCTATTATCTTTTGCAAGGTGTTTTCAGTGAAGAAGTTAAAGGAATCTATGTGATATTGCATCACTTCATGCGCAGATAAGGCCGAATTTAAAAGTTGAAGATAGTCCTCTTTTTCCATATTGTTCTCACACTAATTTTATCTGATTACAACTCTGTAATAGATTGCTTCCCCTGCGCTTTTGCTTGCTCTTGTTATCTCTAGGATATCACCTTCATTTGCTTTTAAAGCTATGACTGCAGGGTCTGTCGTTTTTATCTTTGGCAAATTGCTTCTGGAGCATTTGAATCTTAAGAGTATTTTATCTGCTTCGTTTGGGTCTAAAATTTTATATTTAGGGGATAACCTATTATTAAAGATATCTATGTCCAAGCAGCCTCACTTTTTAACAACATTTTATGTAGTTTTACTATATAGTTATAGTATTTAAATGTTTCTCTTTGTTTAGTTCAGCTTTTTTCCTCTCTTAATTGCGGGAATGGAATGACTTCTCTTATTGACTTTGAATTTGTAGCTATCATAGCCAGCCTCTCAAGGCCCATACCCATGCCCCCGGTTGGAGGCATCCCATAAAACAATGATTCAACGAACTCCTCATCAAACTCCTGTGTCTCTTTTATTCCGCGCTCCTTTCTTTTCTCCTCATTTTTGAAGCGCTCAATTTGATCCAGGGGGTCATTTAATTCAGTGAAAGCATTTGCTATTTCTATCCCCTCCACAAATAGCTCAAATCTATAGACAAATCTCGGATCATCTTCCATTTTCTTCGCAAGCGGCGAGATCTCTATAGGGTACTTCGTTATGAAAGTAGGTTGAATTAGCTTCTTCTGTACTTTCTCTTCAAACAATGTGTTAAGGGCATCGCCATAGGATACGACAGTCTTATCTATGTTTTTCGCTAATTTTATTATCTTGTCCTCCCCGATGTCTCCTACCTCTTTTTTCACAGCTTCGTCCATTGGAATTATAGAGAACTTTTCAAAGTCAAGTTCATCTTTATCAAAGTTGACCTTATACTTTCCATTAACAGCGAATACGGCGTTTCTGACTATCTCCTCTGTAAGTTTTATCATATCATTTAAGTCCCCATATGCCTGATAAACCTCTAGCTCTAGGAACTCTGGGTTATGTCGCGTGTCCACTCCCTCATTTCTGAAGCTCTTGCTTATATCATAAACTCTCTCAAACCCACCGACCAAAAGTCGCTTAAGATGAAGTTCAGATGCTATCTTAAGATAGAAATCCCTATGAAGTGCATTGAAATGCGTCTTGAAAGGGGTTGCATTTCCTCCGCTAGCAACGTATTGCAGTAGTGGCACTGGGACGTCTATAAATTTGTTTTTATCAAGCGTACTTCTTACAGCGCTCACGACTTTACTTGAAAGAAGTATTTTTTGTCTTGATTCTGGATTCATTATAAAATCTAAATGTCTCTTTCTATATCTTTTCTCTATATCTTCTATTCCAAACCATCTCGATGGGAGATTCAGCAAAGATTTGCTCAAAAGTTCTATTTTCTTTACTAAGATGGATTTTTCATTCGTTTTTGTCCTTATTACATCACCATTCACCCCTATTATATCACCTATATCAAGTAGCCGTAAAATGTTTAGAGCTTGGCCGTTTAATTCTGCTTGATTCACAAAAAGTTGTATTTGACCGTCTTGGTCTGCCAGGTCTATGAATTCCAACTTGCCGTGGTTTCTCCTTCCAATTATCCTTCCGGCGATATCAACGTTCTTTCCAAGCATCTCATCAAAATTCTTTATTATGTCAGATATAGAGTTTGTCCTATCGAATTTATGACCATACGGGTCTATGCCAAGCTTCTTTATCTCATTGAGATGTTTCAATTTGTTTTCGTCAGGCTTTACATCGATTTTAAATGCCATAGATAAATGAAAAGTAAGCAACGAGTGAAAGTATTGCACTGAATCCTAGAGAGTAGGCGAATATGGCGTTTCTGAACGCCTTGTTCTTTGAGAATAAACCTATTATACCTTTCTCCAAAACAGCTCCTATCAGCTCTAATCCTAGCAGCAATGCAGCGTAACTTGCGCTTATGTGGTGACCAGCGAATAGTAATCCTACGGTCAAGGAAGCTGCTATAACATTTGCAAAACTAGCTATAAATATGGTTACTGGAAGCAACTGAGGCACAACCTTTACAGCAACATCCGCGGCGATGATCACCACGAAAAGTATTATCGCAAATTCGAATATCGGTATTAAAGGAAGCGGATTTCTCTTTATTTTTATTTCCTCCTTTATATTCTTCCTGTATAGCACAAATGACAAGGCCATAAGTGCAAAGAAGGTCAATGTAACAGGTAAAAAGTATACCAAGGCGGCCGTTGAGTATGTCACTAGGAAGAAAACAAGGATTATCTGCGTTATTATCATCATGAAATTTGAAGAGAATAAGCCATTGGCAATCAGCGCTTTAGTCTTCTTCTTCAGCTGGTCGGAAAGCTTCAAAATAATCAGTATTATCGTTGTCCCGCTCACTATACCACCGACAAGCGATGAGATGAAGAATCCCGATTTTATCATCTTCGAGGCAAAGTACTGGATAAAGAATATCACTGCAACTATAACAACTATCTCCCAAAATTGAAACGGGTTAAAAATATCATAAGGTCCGATTGGATAATTCGGCAGAATAGGCAGTATAACAAGCGCTATTATTAGCAAGTTTAGCGTGGCAATTAGCTCAGTTCTCTCTATGCTTTCCACGAACTCTTCCATCTCTATCTTGTAGAAGCTAAGAGCCGCGACCAGTACCGTGACGATTATAGCATACAGATACGCACCAAGAGCTGTCAACACACCTACAGTGAACAAGATCAATGTGCTTACGAATGTCGTGGCCGTCGGAGATTTGAATATATTCGTTTTTTCGATGTACATCAAACTCGCTATCACTGATATAACTCCAAATCCAGTGATCAATATTACTAAGCTATTAAGCATCATAGATAAGAAGCCAAAAAGATAACCGAGAAGTGCTACGAATATGCTTGTCCTGAGTCCTAAGAATATCTTGACTCCCTTGATTTTTCTATATTCATTTTCAAGCCCTATTATTGATCCAAGCGCTAGAGCTAAAAGCAGATACAGTATATTCTGATCAAACATGTTTGCTAACATTATGTATCAAAAAACGGCTCTCAATTTATATCTTTCTACATGTTAAAAATGGTGTAAGCCTTCGGTGGGGGCATCTGTAACTTGTTCGCATCCCTAACTATATACAAGTATATGCAACGATAATAGGAGCTTATTTCTAATCTCTTTAACCTGGTTATTAACACGC
>JAGDXU010000005.1 GCA_023269965.1 Candidatus Parvarchaeota archaeon
TATAGTTTTTAGCCTTCATATCACACACCCACCGCCGGCCTCCTGCTCTTAACCAAACCTATAAACAACACCTCAAACATTATCAGCAAGGCGGGTATAAAGTATATGAAAAGAGTGACGTTGATCTTGGCCATCGAACCAAGAATCAGGAAAACTGACATCCCCAGACTTGGCACCACAACTGCTATGAGCATGTACCCCATGGAGAGCGGCGTTAACTCACCGGCATAAGCCTGCATATCAGATTGCTGCTTCCTGACAAGCATGTCATTTATGATATCCAGCGTGGCAGCCAGATCGGAACCAGACCTCATAGCATTGAGCATTATGTCTATGGTCCTCTTGAAGGATTGAGAAGGGACTCTCCTTGAAAGATTGTCTAATGCGATGTCCTGCGGTATGCCAGATTCAATCTCCTCCGCGGCTATCTTAAACTCGCTCGACACCAGCCCATAGTCTCCCATAGCTATATCAAGAAGCGCATTGAATATCGGAACGCCGGACTTGAGCTTTATCATAAGCTCCCTTGTTGCGAATATCAGCTGTGTCTCTATAAGGGACCTGCGCTTTCCAGCTTCGAGCTTTGGATATTCTAAAAAATAGATGAAATAGAAGAATGGGACAACCACAGCAGACAGCGTCAGTATGTATATGGTTTGAACGCTTAATATCCCGTTTCTATACGCCAGGAAACCGACTAATCCAAACACGGAGACAAGAAGTATAAGCAGGACGACAAACATCAACAGAGCGACAGATATGAAGTCTATCGGAGCCAGATTTATCATCCCTGCCTCAAGGAGATCCCTCTTTAAGTTAGGCATCCTACTGGAGACGGCTGCTGCCGGCTTCCTGAAGGCCCTAGCTAAAAAGAACGCCCTCTCCTGGCTAAAAAGGAGTATTGGTATCCTATATTTCATTGGTGACCCCCGATTTCGAGTTTGCCCTCACATGCTCTCCCACATTGTGCTTTTTACATTCAATAGCCCTTCTCATACTGCATCACCTATCTGCAAGATAGCGCCCACATCAATAGCCCTCAAGCGTTTCTGGAGGCTTATCCGCATTTACAACCTCCAATAGGTCGTCCTTGTTCGTGTAATACAGGCTGCTTATCCTGCCTATTTTCTCTATGCTTGGTATACTATACTTCAGCATCCACCTTATGATCTTTCTTTTCTCCCCAATGTCGGCCTCTATTTCATTGGCTGAAAGGCCGGAGTATAGCTCCAGCTTCGTCTGTATCTTCAAAGAAGGCGACACAGACCTTTGAATCGTATCATCTCTTGCGCGCCATTCAAAAAGGTTGTTCACCTTGAGCACAGTCTGCCCTGCGACAGTTGTCTCCTGTATCTCTGCCAATTCCAGAACACGCCTTATCCCAAGTCTCCTCTGCCTGAACATGCTGAGTATTATATCCATGGATGAAACCTCTATGTCCGGGAGATTTATAGGTTCTGACAGCAGCCTCTTAACAACCTGCTGGGCTGTCTCTGCGTGAATAGTTGCATAAACCGAGTGGCCTGTCATCAAAGCCTCAAAAAGCGTCTGAGCCTCCTCTTTTCTTCTTATCTCCCCAACAACCAGCCTATCAGGCCTCATCCTAAGGGAATTCACAAGGAGGTCAAGCATCGTAATCTCCCCCTTCCCCTCTGCGTTTGGAAGCCTTGTCAGAAGAGGGACCCAGTGCATGAACTTAGGAAGTATTAGCTCACTCGTGTCTTCTATGGTTATTATCCTCTGTGCCGGAGGTATGAAGGGTATCAATACATTGAGCATACTAGTCTTACCGGATGCTGTGCCTCCTGCTATTATCATGGAGAGCTCATATTGCATAGCTTGCCATATGTAGGCGGCAAGTTCGTCCGTCATCGTCTTATTCTTCAGGAAATCTATCAGTGTCCAAGGCTCCTCCCTAAATTTCCTTATGTCTATGGTGTTTCCCTTCTGGGATATCGGGGCCAGAGTCGCATTCACCCTATCGCCATTCGCAAGCTGTGCGTCGAGTAGCGGATTGAGCAGGGTTATTTGTTTGCCCACCTTCCTTGCGATCTGCTGCGCATAATTCTCTATTTTTCCCTCGGTCTCTATCCTTTGATTTGTCTGAAGCCACCCAAAAGATCTATGATAAACCAGGACATTTGTTTTTGAATTATTCACGACTATCTCTTCAAGATTAGGATCAGTGTCTAAAACCTCAAGTATGCCCAACCCAAACATGTCGTGCAACAACGTAGCTGCGTAGCTCTTATACTCCTGCTCGCCCAATGAAGGCAGCAGTTTTTTCATCTTCTCCTCCACCATCTGAATGAACTCGGCCTTAAGTGGCGGGTTCAATTCCGTTGACAATGCCTGTATCTTATCCGGCACCTCCCTTATCAGCTGGGCTCTTATCTCCTTTAAGATTATATTCATCGATTCATTTACGACAGGCAAGACAATATAATAATCCGGCATCGCCTTACCGAATGACCTGCTTATAGTTACATCAGCGTCTATGCCGTCAGAATGCAACGTGTATTCAGCTAGTTTCTCCACGTTCTCCATACACTAGAATAATACACAAAAGATTATAAACTTTAATGCAACGCTTTAAATCGCAGATTTTGAGGGTTATAGCAGTTTCAACTGCTTTGACAACAAGCCGATCAGCACAAAAGCGACAAACAGATATGCTGCTAAGATTGGACTTATAGCGGCTGAGACAAGGATCAAAAGTAAAATGGCAACGATTATGCCGTATAGAAAAACATTATGGTAAAACAAAGGCAATCCCTCAAGCTTATGGTAGGGGAGGACACTTACAAACGACAGGGCGACTAAGAATAGGCCGGACTGATACAGCGCCTCATATGCGTAGCGCTGGGCTGCGAAAACAAGAAGCAATCCGACACCGGCAAATATCATGAGCATAAGCAGGGAAACGTATGATTTCTCCCTGTTGGATACTTCAGAGCTCTTTATGCCTGTGAATGTCTTTCTGTTTCTCTTGTAGTCCAAAGAGCCGATTACAGGGAAAAGCGCATATAACCCCAACAAGCCCGAACCTAAAGTCAATATGACCGACAGCAGGAGACCCATATACCAGAACCTATAGGAGACTGATAGGTCAAAATGCCTTGAAATCACCTTTCTGGGGAAGAGGACAACCGCTGAGAGGAAACCAGACATCAAAATATACAAAGGAATCTCTGAAGCATCGAAAACCTGGACATCTACTAAAAACAAAAGCATGGAAAAAGCAAAAAGCAGGAAGAATTCAAAAAAAGTCTCTCTATGCCTTAGGATGTAACGCTTTGAGCTGCTTAAGATCGTACTGGTTTTCATATTTTTTACCTCTTGAAATGCCTGAGATGGATGTATATCACGACTAAGACTACCCCGATAGTAAGGGCTATGTATAAAATATATCCGAGATAACTGCTGGTCTGCGATGCTAACGAGGCAGGAGCTGAGTACACCGTCTCTGTGACTCTCTTCCCTCCGTCGCTCACATAGCTCACCTTGACTGATTCTACTGTGCTCTTCGGCAGAGTGGCATTCACGTAGGTCTGGTTTGGCTCTATTATAAAACTCTTTGTAAGCGAGAACTCTCCATATTCTGTGTCGAGAAGGAACACCGCCGTAAGGTTGACAGGCATGTTGTTCTTATTTATGAAACTCAATGTGTAATACGTAAAATTACTTGAGGATGACTCTGTACTCTTGTTTGAGAAAGTCATGTTTATGACCGGTTTGAATAGCTGCAGATTGAAGCTTCTCTGGAAGTAAGAACCATCAAAAGAAAAATTAAACGGAAAAGAAACATTCACCTCCGAGAGGTTTGTATAGATTTTGATTGGGATAGAGTAAGTCTGGTTCGGGCTGAGGGTAAAACGTTGATTGTAATTTGAAACGCTCATGTAGACTCCGCTTTCAACCGGTGCGGACCAGTAGGCTGAGAGGGGCGTGTTGCCAGAATCTAAAATAGACAGGTTAAAACTAGCCGAGCCGTTGAAAATTGGCTGCAGTCTGTCAGTCTTGAATTCTATTCCTGGGTGGGGGATGATATACACATTTGAGCTGGAGCATAACTGTTCGGTCAGAATTGAAAATGAAGCGCATAGTCTATAATCCCCATATGGCAAATCTGTGACGTTGTAAATGATTGTCTTTGAAAGATTTTGGTTCGCACTCAATAAACCGCTGCTTATTTTTGTGTTGTTGAGCAGGACCTCATAAGTCGAATTGCTGGGTGAGGAATAAGTGATCTCTACATACAGGTTCTGATCTATTCTGAGGGAGGTGTTGATCGGATTTATTGAGATATGGATGGAGTTTGTGGCATAGGACACGTCAAATGCGGTTAATATTGCAAGCACAATCAAAGCTGATGCATAAAGCTTGTCCATATCTGTAATAATAACAAACAAAATATATATACTGTTTATAACTGCTTCTTGCGAACAGAAGCGTTTAAAAAGGCTAAAGTTTTAGATTAGACTATGGAAAAGAAAGATGAGACCGTGCTTACATTCTATCATATCGGCTTAGTGAAGGAGATAATACCTGGGGATGGACCAAAAGAAAACAAAGCAATGATAGAGATGTGGGATCAGAACCTTATAATCTGCAGTGCTGGGGGATTGAAACTGGGGGAGAACGAATACGTGATAGTGAAATTTGATGGAATAGTGCAGGGGCAAAATATACTGATGCATCCAAATGTTGTGTCTGATATAATAAAGAAAGAGAGTGGGGAGAAGATATGGGGAATGTATAAAGAGTTCTATTCTAAAATAAAGCCATCGCATCCTCTCACTGGGTGAGCCTTAACATTTATTTTAAAGATTGATGGCAATCATTTTTAAATTTTACTGCCAAAATCGGAGTGTTACTTTGAGCTTTGTCTGAAACTATAAAAACATAACCCCTGTCTCTGCGATTCTCTGATAGACTAAACAAAGATTTATCAAATTGAAAACTCAGCATACGCTTCCAAGCGGTCCGTAATTTATACCACAAGGACCTGATGGAGTGCCTGAGATAGTTGTAACGACTTGATTGTTGGATGTGGAGATGACTGAAACGGTGTTACTACCACCATTAGTAACATACACGTACT
>JAGDXU010000025.1:0-9635 GCA_023269965.1 Candidatus Parvarchaeota archaeon
GCTCAGAATTCTCGTTTATTGTCACAAATACCCCTCTCTTCATACGCAATTCTTCTGGGTATTCATCCACGCATTTCTTTTGATTGGTTCTTACAAAGGTCTGAATAGCATCCTTGGCTATTTTTAAAAATAGTTCCCTGTACTTTTCAAATAACTTTTCGTCCTCCATAGGCTTTCTAAAAAACAGATATTATATTAATACTGAGGAATATTAATAAACATTATGGGACTAGGAGGTTTGATCCAAAGCGTGAAAAACGAGTTTTACTTGATCAAATACCAACTTTATACACCCAAGATTAAAAGAAGCGAGTATTTGTATGGGATAGTTTACGAAATTCCTGATGAAGTCAATCATGTCCCGCCGAGTGCTAAGCTATTGTATCTTAGAAAGACAACGAAAAAAATATTAGATGATATTGTTACTACACAAGACAACCGCATCAAGACAATTAGAGAAGTATATGAAGAGATAAGTAAAACAAGAAAAAGCCTTTATTCCGTAAATCTTTCATATAATCTGAAGTTCTTAATCAAGGTTCCAGATAATTATCTGAACACTGTTAAGGAGTTAGTAAAAGAAAGAGGAGGCGTAACTCATCTTATAGAATTAACACCTTATTAAAAAGTTTTGATCAATAAGCCTATGAAAATGAGGGAACCTTACGTAGCTGGAAGCTTCTACGAATCGGATGAAGAAGCACTGAGAGACGAGATAGAAGCTTGTTTTCTTGACAAAAGATACGGGCCAGGAAGCCTTCCATCAACGGAACATAAGGACGAAAGAAAGATTATTGGGCTGGTCTCTCCCCATGCAGGTTACATGTACTCTGGAAAAATAGCAGCCAACGGCTATTTTCAGCTTTCATACGAGAAAAAGCCGGATCTCGTCATCATCATCGGTCCAAATCATGAGGGGATCGGCAAGGACGCGGCCTCGTATCCAGACGGTTATTGGAAGACTCCTCTTGGAAACGTGAAAGTCGACACGTCGGCTCTTGACAAGGTAAATGATGGAACGATAAGCATTGACGAACTTTCGCATCAAAACGAACACTCGATAGAAGTTCAGTTGCCATTTCTACAATACATATATGGAAATGATTTTGATTTTCTCCCTATCTGCCTGAAAGATCAAAGTCTAAGAACTGCTGAATCCATAGGAAAGATTTTGTACAAGATATTATCACAAAGGGATGCGATAGTCGTAGCAAGCACTGACTTTACGCACTACGAGACAAACGAGGAAGCGCATAGAAAGGATAATTTAGCTATAAAAGCCATCGTAGAAGGGGATCCTGTTAATTTTTACAAGACGATCACAGAAAACGACATCTCAATGTGCGGATATGGTGCTGTAGCGACGCTATTATATCTATCCAAGGCTTTGAATGGAAAGACGGAGCTTATAAAATATGCTACTTCAGGCGATATTGTCGGTGATACTTCTTTTGTTGTGGGTTATGGGAGCTTGAAGATATCAAGGGTATGAAAGAGGCTTTATTATATAGAAAAGAAGGTGATAGGGTAATTTGTACAGCCTGTGCTAGAAGATGCAGACTGAAAGATGGTCAAACGGGTTTCTGCGGGGTACGCAAGAATATAGATGGCAAGCTTTATCTTCTTGTCTATGGAAAGACCGTGGCCGTGAATGTTGATCCAATAGAGAAGAAGCCAGTGACGCACTTCATGCCTGGAAGTAGTATATTTTCCATAGGGACGACAGGTTGCTCATGGGCTTGCAAATACTGTCAAAATTATGATATAAGCCAGCGCAGAGAAGTGGCGGGCGAGAAACTTGAGCCGCAGGATATAGTGGATCTTGCAATAAAGAATGACTGCCAAGGAATAGCTTACACCTACAACGAACCTTCAATATATATAGAGTATGCATATGATACTGGCATTATCGCACACAGAAACGGACTTTTCAATATCTTCGTCTCAAACGGTTTCTATACAGAAGACACAGTAGAACTAGTCAAAAAATTTCTTGATGCGATAACTATCGATATAAAAGGGAACGGATCGCTAAATTTTCTGCAGAAAAATGTGCTGATCAACGATAATAAACCTATCTTTGATACGCTGATCGCATTGAAGGAAAGCAATATACACTTAGAGATCACAGACCTTGTTGTACCGCAAATAGGTGATGATCTAGAAGAAGCAAGAAAACTCAGCAAATTCATACACGACAAGATCGGTCCTGATACTCCTCTTCATTTCTTGAGATTTTTCCCCGACTACAAACTTAATTATCTTCCGCCTACGCCGGTTGAGACATTAGAAAAGCATTACAAAGTCGCAAAAGACGAGGGATTAAATTATGTGTATATAGGAAATGTTCCGGGTCACCCACTTGAGAATACGTATTGTCCAAACTGTGGAAGGGCGGTGATTGAAAGGTTCGGTTTTGATATCGTTGGATGGCATCTTAATGAGAAAAATGAATGTGAATACTGTGGATACAAAATAAACATCATCGGACCCAAGCCAAGCATGGTCCCAAAGAACAGATTTCACCCCGTTGAGATATGATCCATCAAAAACTCTTTTAGAATCTCATTGAACTCTGTTGGCTTTTCAAGATAACAAGCGTGATGAGTGCCCTTTATGATCTCGATCTTTGAATTTTCCATGAGTTCTTTGAGCCTGTCTGCATCTCTTATCAATCCATCTTCGGACCCGTAAATGAGAAGGACATCGACTTTTATTTTTTCAAGCTTTTCGTCAGATAAATTCATCGTATCGGCGGGGGCGACAAGCACTAATGATTTAAGTTTGTCTTGGTGTTTCATTGCATACAGTAACGCATAATATCCGCTTGCTGAGGCACCCAAAAGGTGAATGTTTGATCCGATCACATTCCTTCTAAATTTCTCTATCAGATCGACCATCCCATCATCATCCAAATCAAACCGACTTTTGCTGTTTGGGTAACCGGGCATATCCAGAGAATATGTGTTAAAACCAGCATCAGAAAGAATATTGATGGTATTAGATTCTTCCCATGTTTCAGCCTTGAAGTGGTAACCGTGCATCAAAATTACATCATCTCCGGCACCAGATGTTTTAAATAGGTATCTGAGCTCATTACCATTGTAATCAAATTCTTTCTCCATGAGCTACTTATCAGTGTTTATCAATAAATTATCTACTTTCAGCAATTTTAAAGTTTAAATATGAGAAATGTGAATAAAAATCATGCGTGCTTTATTCATCGCTTTGATAGTTGCGGTTCTGATAGTGGTGGCTGCGCTGATTTATGTTTATTATCCGAGTATTGTGAAGATATCTCCGGCTGTACCTATAGTTCCTCCGCCAACAACCACATCAGCACCTGCTGCCAATGTTGCAGTGCAATTGACTGACCCTCCAATAGTTCCACCGGGGACAGAAGCGCTTGTCGTAAATTATAGTGGTGTTGATATACTTGCAAATGTTAATGGACAAAATACCTGGAAAAATATATCTGAGACAGGCTCTGTAGACCTTCTTCAGCTTAATAATGCTTCAGAAACTATAGCGGAAACATATCTTCCAAATTCATCGAAGATTGAGGAGATAGGAGTCGATGTATCGGGAGCACAAATCGAGATCAATGGAACGTATAGCAATGTTTCTGTTGGCAGTGGTGTCGTCCTTTCAAACGTAAGTGGAAATTCCTCTTCTTCTTTAAAGAATATCATCCTTGATCTTGTACCGGCAGTGAATACTCTTGTCACAGCAAATAAGAATGTGTTTGTTATGACCCCTTCCGCTGCGGCAGTAGCAGTTTCACCAGCTTTAGCGTTTGTAAATAAAACCTTGGCAAAGGTGGTACCGAGCGTACACTCTATCCATAGGCTTGTTTCCAATTTCTCCCGTGATCTTGGTCTTTATCTTAAGCCTAATGCCACAATAACCTCGGCATCTATGTCAGTTTCAGGTAACATTACTTCCTTCAATATCACAATAAAAAACACAGGTGTAAAACCATTATCATTACATTCCTTACTGATCTTTGGAAACAAAACAATATACTTCCCGCCTCCACCCGCAGTGAAGGTCGTATTGCCTTGGCCTCAGTGGCCACATGAGGTCATGTTTATGCCTCCAGATTCTAAACTGGTGCTTCCAAACGGTACTGTGCTTACTGATAGACTTCTGAATCTAACGAATGCGAAGATGACGCTTATCAGTAGCGATAATCTTACATTAAACCTGATTGAAAGCGGTAATTACTCCGTATCACAAGTATATAATCTCAGCGGTGCCTCCATTAGTATTTTCAGCGTCAATAAGACAACAGGCTTGACGACTAATCACAATATTCCATTACCAAACGGCACTGAACTGGTGGTATCGATGAATGTTCACATTCCTCGCTCCCCGCTTCCATCACTCCTAAATAGAGCGGAAGGTTTGGCTAAAAACGCACCAATATCTTATCTCATAAATAGTTCAGGAGGTATCACACTTCCATCGATAAGTGTCAGGAGTTTTCCTTCATATCATGGACATGGCCCATCAATAGTACCGCCCGTTGGAATAGTCCCGCCGGTTGGAAGGCCTTCGGTAAAGGAAAGTAGATCGATCCTGCCATCTGGCTTGGGAAACCTTGGAAGTATAAGCATCGGAAATATGAGCAGCGTGCTTGGTAACTTAGGCATAAACTCGTCAAATCTATCCATTCTCTCCAGCATCAACAAGACTTTAAGTAGATTAAATGTTCCTTCCCTTTCCCGAGGCCTGGCTCAAGCTTTGAACTCTACAAACGTAAGCAGTTCTATTGTGAACACTGTAAATTCAGCTATAAATACAACAGGAGTCTCAATTATTCCTTCTAAGTCTTGGATAAACGGGTATACTCTTTTGCCTAATAAGACGGTTACGATAAGTTATACCGGAGTACTATATATAGGAGCAAATGTGCCTGAGGTCAATGGAATTTCATACGGAAGACCATACGCAGTTCCTATTCCAGGGAACATATATACATTGACAATACTGACTCAAGGTGGTCCAGTCACATACAACGTTACGGCACGCTGAGAACTATTTTATCATAATATTTTAGGTCTTTATTCCTCTTTCTCTGATAAGGCATACTGGTAAGTATAGTAATTACTGACCAGAAGTAAAAGTATTTATATACTAACATATCTATATATCACAATGAAAAGAAATCTGGAAAATGCACTAACTTTAAAACCGGAGCAAGAAAAGGCAATAACAAGTCTTCTTAATGAGAAAGGACTCACTTTATACACAGATTGGGTAATTAGATGTCTTGAGGAAGTTCCACCAGCTTATGCTGCGGTCTCCAACCTGTTAACGAGGCCGAGCATCGCTAGTTCCGAGACCGATACGCTGATGAAGACACTTGAAACCGTCTCTGATCTCAAAGAATACATATCCAAAATCGGCAATTCTCCTCAGACCTTCACCGCTGCAACAGAATTGGCATTCTATCTTGGAGGAGAGAAAGAAGAATTAAGTGAGATACTTACAAAAATCAAAGGTTACAAACCTGAAACACAACAATACATATTAGAATATTCCCTCCTTTGGCCCCGTTCACATGAACAATTTGAAAGCGTACACAACGGAAAGCCGATCTATGCAGACAGTATAACAGAACTGATAGATGACCTTGTACAAGAATATAGAACAGATGAAGAAGTTTACAAGTTTATTATATCAAGAATAAGCAAAATGCGTGAAGATTATATCATAAGTAAAGAATATCAATTTTAGCTACATTAGAATAATGGCTCCATAATAAAGAAAAATCGAGCCGGCAGGTATCGTCAGGTTATCATCAATCGGACTGAAGCGCTCGATAAGTGCAAGAATCATAGCAAATATCAAACCTAAATCTCCTATCAAATAAAAACCTACCAGAGAAAGAGAAACGAAGAAAGCAGCGCTGCCTGCGAGTGATTTGTGACCTATTTTCTTTCTATTTAATCCTACAATCGTGGCCAAAGAATCAGAAAAGAAAAGCGCAAAAAGTGTGAAAAAAAGAAAATCTATATTTTTGATGAAGCCGATCGATAAGATAGTTCCTATTGCTATATACAGTGCTCCTGTATCAAACATCACTTTCCTTCTTCTCAAAGACTTTAAGAATCTTGATAGCCTCATATTGCTTCTATAAACAATAGGTAGTAAAAGAATACCCAAAATCGCTAAGAAAACCAATAACCTCAAGTAGCCCATAATAACCATTATTATAACAACAAAACCTAGGAGCATTTGCATATAATCCCGCTCGATCTCTGCTTTTGGCTTCTCTTTAATACTCTTGTCCAAAATGCCCGATACAAGTAACATCGATATTACCAAGGATATGCCAAGTATTTGTGAAGTTCCCCTGATTGAAATAAGATCAGCACCGATCATCGCAAGAATTCCAACAGCAAGTAGATAAAAGAGGCTTTCTTTGCTCTTATAGCTTATAATCAGTAGAGAGGACAGCAAAGAAAGGACAAGTGCAGGAAATAAATTGATCGAGCCGTTCAAAATATAATATATCGTATAAGAAAGAGAGAAAGATAAAATAAACGAAACCGTATACTTTAAATTGTTTTTCATATTCTATAACCTTAGCGATCAGTATTTAAGAACTTACAACAAATAAAATTTTGGGTTGGTCTCAGCAGAAGAATCTCCTTCCGAACAAAATAAAATTAAATGGGAGCATATGCTTTTAGTTCGATTGGTTTCAAAAGGGAACTAATCAGACTTTGAAGGTTTTCACGTGTTAGATTCTCACTGAATTCAAAAATTTTGTTTAAATTCCTTCCAGTGTTCTTTCCTATTTCTATATATTTAATCTGATATATATCTATAGGCGTACATAATCTAAGTTCCTTTTCTTGAACATACGAAGGACCTTCGTAATCCTCTCTCTCCGGATCACTTCTATTCACCTTAATGCTTGGCAGTTCTCTGCCATCTTTATCCCTAATACTGATCTTGAAAATGACATAATAAGGACCGGCACTTACCATCGAATCCGTCCCCATCGCAAACTTTTTGGCGACATTATAATCTGTCGATGTTGATAAAAAGGGTTTTTCACTATGTAATCCATTATGCATCATCTCCTCCAAAAATGATATTAATTTGGGGATATCATTAAAATTGGCCCCCCTCCAGACAGCGAAATCATTTAACCTAGCATCCTCTCTAACAAGCAAATATTCCAAGCCTTCTAATCTCTTTATTCCCTCTTCTATGTTTTTCGTATCGCCGCTATGTATAAAGTTCACAGCATTATCAAAGAGACCCCTAAAACGCTCCTGTCTTAATAAGTCAGAATAAGTGGAATAAAAGGAAGCAATATAAGTGGATGCAGCGTAAGATTTGCTATTTTCGCTAGCTTTCAAACTATAAGATGCCATATTTCCATAGCACTTTCCTGATTTTTTCTGTTGCCCTTTTATGTACAATATAAGGCATCATAGAGAGGAGAAAACCAAAAATTTCATAAGGACTTCTACTTATCTTATTCTCGGTCTTTATCCCAGAAAAGCTTATGCGGTAATCACTTTTTTCTTTTTCCATAATGTTTGACTCCTGTGTTATTATATATTTACTATTGTAGAATGATACTTATATATAAAGGTTCTGTTTATTAAATATAAAGCAAATCCGAAATTGTTTCTATTTAAGTTACAATGAACTTGATCCCAAACATTTAAACTAAAGCAAAAAATAAAAGATCTTAAGGATTCTGCCAAGTTTATTATAAATATATTAATATCGAATTATATACCATAAACTCACTTATATTAATATCAATATAAATGCTAGTAAATACTGACCAAGATCATCTTACTCAATTTAGACCATTTTAATATATTATTATCATTATATCACTTTGTATAATATTAATATAAGTATAAATATATCAATATATTTGTTTTTGAAAATTCAGAATTCAAAAAAAGCGTACTCATGGAATTATTAATCTCTCCATAGTAGTGATAAAGTAAAAGCTTAAATACTAGTTCTTATCATATATGAAATATGGAAACGCTTGAAAAAATCTTAGGCCTTTTTAATAAGAGCAGGAAAAAAACTGTAGGAAATTACGGACAAGCACCTGATACAACCGCTTCACAGCAAAAACCAGTCGATATGATTGTTCAGAAAGCGACTGTCGAAACTACTGAAAAAGGAGGCAAAGCCGCCTTAGATCCCATGTTAAATGAGTACATACAAACTCTTGAGAGCATATATAGCAGGATTTTAGGTGAATCGGTAGAAGAATATTGCCGGAAAGGTTGGGGCGGAGAAATTAGTTGGCGCTCAGTTATGGGCTACGAAGAACGTGGAATAGAGGCTGTGCTGAGGCAAAATGGGGGTATTATATACAGGGGAATTTGGGCTCCTATAGGAAACCGCCAAAGCGTAATTGATCAGTTAGAAGTTGTGAAAGAACATGGTTATGTACCTCATGGTGAGAGAATGAACGGAATGTCAACGACGGTGTTCCCAGAAATAGCTGAAGATTTTGCAAAAGGAGACACTTATCATAATGGATATGGAAAAGCTGAGGTCGGTGTCTTATATACATTCAGAGTGCATGATGACAGCAGTATCATTACTCCATCAAGAGCTCCAGATTACACTTCCGAGCATGGTGGATATTATGCTAGCCCGCACTATACCCATGAAGGAGAAATCTTTGTGCCTGCTTGGGAGTATTATCATATAGATGACATAGTTAGTATCAAAGTATATAAAAGGAAGAAAGATCCTGATAAAGGCTATGAAATTAAAGAGTTTCTCCCTACTACCCAAAAAAAGGCCGTCCGCAGAGTCATTGGTGGGAAGCTTAAAACTACCGAAGAAGCGGTTTTCACACCCGAAGAGATTGGTGGGATAATTCAATACATAGAAGAAGACCAGGATAGAAAATATGATGAAAATCAGTTGCAAACTAATTGAAAGAATTTGATCAATCTATCAGAATTGACATACCCTGATACGCTTATAATTGTACCTAGCTCTCTATGTAATATATATCACGTCCACTCTTAATGGGTTAATTGACTACGCTTGTAAGTTATAAAAGCGCCTATAAAGGCATTAAATTGGTGTTTGATCTTGATAAAGCGTCGAGGATACCTTTTATAGGGTAACTTGTTTTCAGGTCGAATCAACCGGCCCTACTTTCTCCGAAAAGGATAATTCATTGTTTTTACTATTACCCCTGTCTTGCTGGTTTTATCTTAATCTTTGCCATATACTTGTTTGTGTGAGCAGACTTTCAATAGCAATATCTCCTTATTTTCAAAGTCGACCATATAAGCTATCCTATCACTATAATTTATATCCAAGGCATAGAAACCAAGATTTCCTTTCTTTTTGCCAAGTTGTAAGGGGTTTTCCACCGAACCAAGCTCAATAATTTTACTTTTAGTTCTATCTTGCATTTCTTTGCTTTTATTTTTAAATAGCCTTTTAAAGTTCTTAGTTATGATAAATGACCAAGCCATATCATTTTTCTAAATACTCGATTGCGCTTTTTGCGTCAGAGAACTTAATAAAATCTCCTTTTTTTATGTCCATAAGGCTGTTTTTTATCTCTTCTATTTCATTTACACCATCACTATGCTTGCTATGCATATGTAAAT
>JAGDXU010000025.1:9645-13645 GCA_023269965.1 Candidatus Parvarchaeota archaeon
GCTACCCATATCTGAGCTAAAATAGCTATGACACCCTAAAATCGTAGTAATACCATTCTCTTGAGGGCTTAAAATTCAATGCTTTGTAGAATTTCTGCGCAGTCTTCATCTCTACCCCTGTTGTTACAACTACTACTATAGTATGTTTTTTCAAGTATTGCAAAGCTTTGTTTACCAACATTTTTCCCAATCCTTTTCTCCTATAATTTTCATCAATATATAGCTCTTCTATTATTCCAACGCCTTTATTTTTGATATGCTCGTACCAAATAACCCAGATAAATCCAATGACTTTATGATTTTCCTTAGCTACAAATATCCTATTACCGCATTTAAAATTAGAAGGATCGATGCCTGATTTAAAGAACTTCTGTTCTTCGTCTCCCCTGTATAAATCCTTATAAAGTTTAGATATTTGGACAAAATCACTGCCTATTGGAGTTTTAATCTTAATTTCATTAGCCATATAAGGATTATTATTTAAGGTATTGCGGTTATCTGTGAAATACCTGCTGGAGCAGAATTTATAGAAGAAACATTGTCCTGAAGCATAACGTTGCCATTCTGATACGCTGTTACTGTTAATGGCAAGCCAGTACTAGCGGATATGCATTCATCAATTTTAACATTATTTGAGTTTTGATTAGCAGGCGGCGTTATACTTTCCAAATAGCATTTAATACCCAGATACGTTCTTGATCCGATTTGCGATACACTGGCATTTTCAAATGCTAATGAAGGAGATATATATTTTAGTCCGTTTGATGATGATATTTCTATTAAGGAGAAAGGCATAAGATTAAACATATCGGCCATATCAAAAGAAGTAATGTTAGAAGGAACCACTATACTCGAAATGACCGGAAAAGTAAGCAATATGAAAAAGTTAATAAGCAAAACGGACGGGTCAAAAGTAAGGTTTTACAAGTGGAGAAAATGGAGTTTCCATGATAATTTCATAACAAGAAATCAACACGCTTCAGGACAAAGCATAATTTCCTATGATAAAATACCGATGCTTTTAATAGTTTATTTCTAATTCATTTGATGCAAACGCTGATTTGAAGCTACTCAAATTTATTGGTGATTCAAACATCCAAAGCTATGATTACTTTTCAAAAAACCCTTCAAAAAGAGAATTTAACATTAAAAACAAACAGTTTGAATTTAGGATAAAGAGAGAAAGGTATAATGAGATGAACACTTTAACATTCGAAAACGAGGTAGAAATAAAGAAAAACGGCAAAACAGTTTACTTTGGAAAGGACATAAGCGGATATTTAGTAAAGTCAGCTTAGATTTTAGAAAGATCTAAAAAATATCTAATAATAGAAGTAGACGATAAAGAGAAAGTAGCCGAAGAAATAAAGAAGGCCGCCAGTATACATGAAAACTAGTTCTTTGAAAATAGTATATTATAGGTCATTTTAATAAGATTCGCTTCCAATATGAAATAAATTTAAATACCATAGCATTCTATAGAGTAATATGATAGCTAGATCCCTTAAAAATATACTATTTGGTGCAGATGAAAAGACTGCTTCTAAAAGCATGACAAATACGATAAATTTAGGTGGTAATACCTACCAAAATGAACCAAATAAACACAGACTGGAGTATAACGTAGTCGGGGCAGTCACCGGATACGCTTTGGCATATGGATCTCTCTATACTTTCATGGCTCTAAGACCAGAAATCAAGTCTAGTGAAAATGGAGCATTAATTGTTTTACTGATAGGTAGTGCGGTATTTTTAGGTACTGTACTTTCCGCCTACAAGACAATTAAAATGGTATATGACAAAGAAGATGAAGAGCATGACAAAAGAATAAATCAGATGTATAGTAAAAGCAATATACAGAGCACAATAAAACCTTTAGACATAGGTCCTTCAGATTATCCTTTTGGGAGAAAGTAAGGCCGGTTGATTCGACCTGAAAACAAGTTACCTTATAAAAGGTATCCTCGACGATTGATCCTGATCAAACGCCACTTAAGTATAATTCTAATGCTTTTTGTATGCTTTTTTTGTGTTTTTTGCGCATTTTATTGGCCTTCAGTACCCATTTATAGAGTATCCCGACCACACTTAAAGACTAATCAGATAATGGTTAATGAGTGAAATAGTATTAAATATATTAAAATTTAACTTATTATCTTCTACTTTCTTTGAGATATTCCTCTTCTATATCCTTTGGAGACAACCCTAATTTAGATATTCTATTATATGTTGAGGGGTGAGTAATGCTGCTTATATCTATATGGCTCTCATCTATCTTCACCAGCCCTAGTGCAAGATCACGCGAAAGGCCATTTTTAGCGGCAAACTTATCTGCGGAATACTCAAATCTTCGTATTAATTTTGGATAGGATAAAAGCAATGGAACAGAGCTGATTGTAAGCATATCATAAAGCAGGTGGTCATTTACTACACTATTAACACTTGACAGATAATTAATCGCGCTGATATAAGCTAAAATCGGTATAGCAGTTTTTAGAAACGAATGCTGCTTTATATGCCCAAGTTCATGATAAAATGCAGCAAGTGCTTCCCTATGATTTAACTTTTTAAGCAAACTAGATGTGATAACTATCACTTTATCTGGAAAAGTTACTGCATTTGGAGTGCCTATAGGTGCTATTGCTACGCCTTTTAACTTGACACCAGCCGAATTAGCTATTTCCTTCAGCTTTTCATCGTCTTGCCATTTAACATGCATTAAGCGCCTTGATAATATAGATGCTAATAAGCTATACGCAAAAAGTGTTGACGCCTCTACACCCGTAGTTATAAAACTAGAATATGGTGTATATGACCTATATATAAGATAATTCTCTAAGAGATAAGAAAAACCGATAGCTGCACCGCCTAAGATAAGCTGCTTACTAAGGGATGGCAAACTATCCTGTTCATAAGGCGCTGTTAAAAGTATCTCCTCATAACCGCTATTATGCCTCAAATTGGCAGGCTTAGAACCGATTTTATAGCCTTCAAAAATAAGTGAATTTATCTCTTTTTTATCAGTTTTTGTTAGCTTATTGTTCTTTATCCTGTATATCAAATGCTCAAATTCGCCATAGTAGGAGATGGTTAAAAGATCGACATAAAAAGTATCCTTATAATTGCTCTTAAGCAACCGGCCAATTCCCTTCTTTTGTGGGATAAGAATGTCTGCTTTTGTGAGTATATTGTCTAAAGCATCGCATGGTCTCAAAGATAAATCACCAAGTTTATCTTTATATAATTCAAAATAATCGTCTTTATCAACAAGGGTAAGATTTTCTTCATAGTTATCCTCAAGTAAAAGATGCTCTAGAAGATCATCCTTACTCCTATTTTTATCCTTCGTCATTTTGCTCTATTCTACCTATTTCACAGGTTATCTATACATATCTTCCGATTTATCTTTATCCGAGTATCTCTCAAGACTTTGAAGTTTATCTAATAATTTTTTGTTATCTACATTCATTTTCTTTAATTTACCTTTAATTTTTATCCAATTATTATAAGTGTTTTCTTTCCAGTCAGATACTTTCTGAAAACCATAATATTGGTCATCTTGCCATAGTAGATAAGTACTGCCCCTCTTATTTGGGCCATATTTGACGATAAAAAGGAAAAGTTCTATATCATCATCCAATAATTTAAGACGCCCTGAATTTGGCATTTCTTCCTCCCCTTTCTGCAGCTCTAAAAGTGTAGAGACCAGATCACTACTTTCACAAACATTGCAGCGAGTTAGCGGCGGGACAACATCCTCCGGAATCAAATTCGACTTAAAAAGTACCTTCATATTATTGTCGGATAAAATATCTTCCAAATAAAAAGCAAATAACTCATTTTTCCTATTCAAAGAATCAATAGTGTCATAAAAATCAATTTTATTTTTACGTTCATTGACTAAACTTTTAACATATATGTTATTAGAATCCTGCTTGTATTTTTTAATCCTTGGAGCATCTAAAGTAGCGGAGATAACATCATCATTATCAATATCATC
>JAGDXU010000025.1:13655-37442 GCA_023269965.1 Candidatus Parvarchaeota archaeon
TAAACCCTACTTTAAATAAATAGCATTAATCATTTATATTTCTATCTTTAAAGAGACATTTATAAAAAAATCATTAAATAAATTAAGACTATACTATTAATTATTATTATAATAACAATAATAAATATACCATTACTTATAATATAATAACAATTATTAGATGAGAAACCTTGCTGTCATTTATTACAGAACTTATTTTCTTTAATAATGTTATTATACTATGAATATTAGTACTACTTTATATAATATTATTGTACTATTAATGATATTATATTATTTATTATTCTCTGATCGCCAATGAGGATTATTTTGTAACTATAATTTGACTAACTTAAAGTATATATATTGTATACAAGATTAATATGATAAACAATAATAAAAAGCAAATTTAAGGTATTTATACTAAAAGAACTATAGTTATAATATGCCTCAGATTAAGATATATTCGACAGGGAGTATTGATCGACCTTTTAGAGAGTTAGCGATGAGTAGATTTGGATATGGCAGGGGCTGCAGAAGAAGCTTTGATCAGATGGGTAAAAGCCATATCTGCTATAAACTCTTTGATTGAAAGAATTGTAGATAAAGCGAAAAAGGATGATAGAATATTAGCGGTTATCCTATTTGGTAGCTATGCTAGAAAAGATGCAAACTTTCGAGATGTTGACATAGGATTATTATTGAATAAATCTAAGGATTTTTCGAAGGTTTATTATGATTACGCGGCATTGACAGGCGGAGAAAATTACCTGGATCTTTCCATAATAAATTCCCTCCCATCAGCAATTCAAAGCAGCATTTTTAACGACGCAACAGTCTTATATTCATCTAATGACCCTGCTTTATATGATTATACGATTGATTTGATAAAGAGATCCGCAGACTCTAGGCATATACTGCAGGAGGCGTTGAGCACAATATGAACGGGAATACAACAAAGAATAGAATATTGGAAAAGGCTCTTGACTTAGAAAGATTCTCAAAGGAGCTTTCCGGAGTTCTACCAAAAACAGTGGAAGAGTATAAAAAAAGCGATATACTTATCAAAAGCACAGTAGAGCGAAGGCTTCAGTTAATAAGTGATACAGAGATAGATATACTCGCTCTTTTGTATAAGGAGCTAAAACTGAAGGTTGTTGGAGAGGATCTCTCATTAATAAGCCTATTTTCAGATATATTTAAGAAAGATGAAAACGAAAAGATAAAGAGGCTTAGGGATCTGAGAAATAAACTCATACATGGATATAAAAGTGAGCAATTTGACGAAGAAGTATTCAAAATTGCCGCTGAAAACCTGGATGAAAGCGGTATAATATCAGAGATAAAACATGTGGTAAACAGCAAGATAACGGACTAGTTCACTTTCATGAAACAGCTTCAATTGATGTATCCTTGTTTAAATCCAAAGATTCGTTCTGGTCTTTTAGCCAAATATAACCTTTATATATAAATATTGCTCTATAATAGTAAATATATAAGAATATAGAGAGCAAAAAACGATGTGGAAAAGAAAGTGACTATTAAAAATGCTGGGGATTATTTCACCAAAAATTTGGCCACCGGATTAATGCCCGGCGCCCCTTCTTTCCCAGAATATAAAAGGGCGATAGTCGTTCTTGGTGGACCCAACCAGGACAAAAGACTAGAGAAGGGACTTTCAGAGTATAGAAAAGATCCTTATGCGATGTTAATGATATCGGGCTTCGGCAAAGACTTAGAGAGAAATAGTGAACGTATAGCGAAAAACAGTGGTCTTGATAGCATACTAATCGATAAAGATTCGGCAGACGGTCCAACTACACGGCTTCTGACCGGGCCTTTTGATAACATATTAATAGACAACAAGTCAAGAAACACGAAAGAGAGTGCTATAAACTCTATTTACAACATAAAGCGAAGCTTTCCGAACGTTGAGAAGATTACCATAGTCAGCGATTATGTACACCAGCCCAGATCCGAGATGCTATTTAAGAGATATTCGGGTGGAGATTATAATATAGACTTTTCTGGGGTGAAGACGGATAATAAGTTATATAGGGTGATATACGAACTTTGCGCTTTTCCTCTTTCTATGATACCTTATAGTATACATGAAAAACTAGCAAAGGTTTTTGAGGATAAGTTATTATACTCCATAACAGTTCATACAGTGAGATCACCAAATTTTAGGCCGAAGAAGGCAATATTCATAGAACTTGGGGGAATTAAATATAAGGCTCTTAGCGCATGGAGAGCTAATAGAAAGGTTGACAAGCTCGTTAAACTTACACTTCGCATGCTGGTCCCAGAGAATATTATAGATGAGTACTATTCAAAAAGAATGGAAAATCTTTATGAATCCAAATTTTGTAGATATAAGAATTGAGTTAAAATTTTCTTTTTAAGCTTCATTTCTGGAATTCCAGGTAATTGAACAGATACTTAGTGAGTATAGTTGCAATTATTATTATCATAAATGACAATGAAATGCTATTTAAAAGGGCGGAAGCAGAAGGCGCAACTAAAGCTATCGCGCCAAAAATTATAGATACAACAAAGGCGATTATTATCAAAGGTATGATCAAAGTTCCAAATATAAACCAAAACTTGTTTTTAGTGACGCTAAATGACAGATCTATTGAACCAATTGGATCAGCATACTTAGCAATCGCGTATATCTGAGAAAAGACAAGCTTCACAGACAGATACATCAAGAGCAGTATGCTTAATAATGAGATAATCACTCCTAACGCCAGATTTACACTAGCAGCGAATGAGAAACCGAAGAAGAAAGCTAGAAGAATAGGCATTTCAATGAAAAGCATGACTATGACTGACAAAGCCACCAAATTGATGTAGCTTTTGACAGGTATTTCCAATTTATCAGCTACTGCCCTCCTAACTGCAAGCACTTCCAAAACGGCAATTGCAAAGAAGAGAAGTATAAAAGAAATTCCAGATGATACGAAAGTTGATGCAATATTTATAAAACTGCCAAACATGCTAGATAAACCGCCTGAACCAAGCAACTTTGTGCCAAGTGTTGACGGTATAATTGACGAATTTGTAGAGTTGGTCAGATTAGTACTGGCTAATTTAGGTAAGTAAAGGCTCGCTAGACTAGCAGAGCTCTGCATTGGTATGTAAAGGATAAATAAGACTATAATACCTATAAGGAAGACCACCATTGATTTATCTGTCAGAAAAGACTTAAAAGATTCGCTATAAACCTGTCCAAGAGACAACTTCTTACTTTGACTTGTTCTTTTTTGCATAGGATTACTAAGTCATATATATATAAAAAGGTTTTGATATTGATTATTTATTAATGCCCTTTATCATACAATATATATCTTTTATAGATCTTACAATGAAAGTAGGTTTATAATCAGCCTCTATAGGTTCATTAGAATCGCCGCGTATCCAAATTGAATCTATACCATTTTCATTGGCCATCTTTATATCTGTATCAATACGATCCCCTATGATCACGCTTTCTTCCTTTGATATGCCAGCCCTGCCGAGTACATATTTAACCACAGAGCTAAATGGCTTGCCTAAGATCTCATCTGGCTCCCTCTTTGTGGCTCTTTCTATCATGCCCTCAATCAAGCCCGCATCCGGTATCTCCGTGTTTCCTTTATAAGGACAAAGCGGATCGATGTGTGTAAGTATGAATTTTTTCCCTTTGTTTATGTGCTCTATTACCCTTTTTATCTTATCATAAGTAAGATCTGTGTCAAATCCTATAAGTACTATATCAGGGTTATTTATATCGTATTTAAATCCTTTTTGAACCAGCTCTTTCACAAATTCGTTGCTTATTAAACCATCAAATCTCTTTATTTTTTTCCTTCTGAAGATATCAATAACAAGGTCGTTGGGAAGCAGTAAATTGTCCTCTGACAAGTCAACCTTAAGGATTTTGCGCAAAAAATCAAGCCGTTTGCTCTTCATTTCAGAGTCATTGTTACTCAGAACCACGAATTTTTTATTTAGACTTATCAGATTTCTTATGAAACCCCCGGAGTATTTGAAAGGCTGATCCCACAGATAAAGCGTGCCATCTCCATCTACCATGAAGAATCGCTTTAAAAGAAGGAATTTTCTCAAAGCCTTATAATCAAATGTACTTCGCTCAGCCATAACTGTCCATTGTTTATGTTCTTAAGATAAAAACAACATGCTTAACCTTATTTAGCACCTTACTGTTCTATATACTCTTTCAAAAGCAAGGGATGTTTGCGTAATTTCTGATGTTTTTCCTGATATCCCTAAAACAAAACATAGATTCTTGCCGTCTAACACACCGCCAATGCTTCCATAGGGTATATGTATCGTCTTCTCGTAAGTTAAATTGGTAAACGTCGCAACGAATGCTGGCTTTCCGTCTATGGTAGAAAATGATAGATTTAATTTGGAGGTATTGGATATATCTATTAATTTATAAAAACTTGACGCAGAATGTGTAATATTTGTGGCTGCATTGCTACTTGATTCATTGTACTTCGATGACAAATTGTAGTTTGACAGATTTAGCACTCCTGCTAAAACAACGTCTGTGTTAGATATAATATTTGAAGCCAATTTCGACAGATTCACATTCTTAGATGACACGGAGGATATTAACGATGGGCTCTCTTTCAACATAGACAGCATAGCTGAGCCAGGGACCAGGATCTGAAGGTTGGACAAGTTCAAAGCTTTGGTAGCATTCACACTTTTAGCAAATGTGCCGATGATACTTGATGGATTTATCTCTACCCAGGTCTGTGGATAAGAGAAATTCAGCGTATTGGAGGAAAAAGTGTTATTGTTATAGGGACTTGCGAAAAAGGATGATAATGTCTTAAATGCGAGAGTTCCAAATGGTGGGAATATCACGCTTAAAGCAATAAAACCGATGACAAAGAGAACAACTAAACCTATCACAACTCCTAAAACTAATTTTATTAACAAACCCATAATTTATATTCTACTCGTCACTTTTTATAGCTTTATTTTTTAGAATAGACCCCCCTAATAGCTCTGAAAATTTAAATGTTTAAATGATCAACCCTAGCCTGATCCATTCACTTATCTGCTTCTTATACTTCTCTTTCTCTGGTCGATCTATATTTTTAATGTTTTTAATCAGCTTCGAGGTCATCTTTACTATCTTTGGGTTATCAGACGCCTCATTAAGGATCTCAATTATCGCAGCTGTCTCATTTGCATATTTATCCAGTTTATCCAGCCAAAAGTCAGGTAACTTGTAAGTGATCAAAGAATGAAGGATATAAGTTAAAGTAGGCACCTTCATCTTGCCTATTTCGATTGATTTTTTCCATCTAGTAATTAATGTGTTTGGCGGTGGTAAATCTAGCAAAAACTTGAAGTATTCAATTATATTATTCATCATCTCCCCATCAAATGTTTCATACTCTATGTTTTTATCCCCAAATATTAACATCCTTGGCTGCTTTTCCTTTAACTCCGATAGGTTCTGCTTTAAGTGCTCGAAGGTCTCATTAAGCTTATCGTAATCCCTATTCTCAGGGTAAAACAATCTGTCTCTATCTAAGTAAAGATGCTTTATACCTTGGGCTATGTTCGCCCTTAGAAGTAGGTCTTTATCAACTTTTGATAGATCCTGATGTTCTTCTTTTCTTCTAAATAGCATAGATATAATAGGTAGAATGCATTTTTAACTCTTCTTGATCGTTGGAATAGATACTTAAGAAGCGAATATAAAACAAAAGTAAAGCTAACTGTTTAATTACTTCTTCTTTGAGGGCATTACAAGCTTAGGTATGCCATGAACATGCTTGTAGGAAGCTATCGCTATCTCTTCTAAAGTCAGACCTTTTGTCTCCGGTGTAAAGAATATTGTGAAGAAGAATACAAATAACATCAATAGCAATAATATCATGAAGAATGAAGACTTACCTAGAGTCAGGACCACATAAGGAAACAGAAAAGCAGATAAGAACGAGACTATTCTAGTTATACCTGTAGCGTTACCCATTGAGGATGACCTCAACTTTGTAGGCAATAGTTCTATCGCGTATAGACCCATTGTATTGCCCGGCCCTAAATTACCAAGGAAGTAATCAATTATGAATGCTGTTACACCAAGGCCCATCGCAAATGAACCTGCAGCAGCTGAAGCAAAGTAGAACAAAACCATGGCTAAGAACATACCAAAGAAACCAACCGCTTGAAGTGTCCTTCTGCCTAATCTATCATTAAGAAGAACTGCGCCTAAAGCTCCTAAGAAGCCGAAAGGCATATACCATATAAATGAAAGCAAGAGTGAAGAAGCGCCACTAAAACCAAAACTTTTAGCAATAAGAGGGGCATACAAGCCTATACCATAACCGGCGATATCATAGACAATCCACTGAGTCCATACAACTGCAGTACGCTTCCCATATTCTCCTTTAAACAATGCTAAGGAAGACCCTGCGGCTATATTAGCCTCTCTTTGTCTCTCAGCTAGTATAGCTTTTACATCTTGAGGTGTAATACCAATCTTTTGAGCAACCAGCTTGACACTTTTGTCCATCTGTTTACCTTTATCTATAATCCTCCATCTAGCTGATTCAGGCATCCTCGTCCTCAATATAACGGTTATAATGGCTGGTATCGCTCCTAAACCTAGAGCCCACCTCCAACTCATAAGAGGATTTACTAAGAATATCAAATAACCAACTAAAAATGAAACCGCTGCACCAAGACTCCAGAAAGTCCAAACCCAACCGTAGCCTGCGCCCCTCTTCTTATTAGGGTACATCTCTGTAGTATAAACTGGGCTTAAAGCATAGTCCGCGCCGACTCCCCAACCTAAGAAGAACCTGAAGATGATCATCTCTATGATGTTAGTTGATAAGGCAGAGAGTATTGCAAACACTGCGAAGAATATAAGGTCGAATATGTACAAGTAACGTCGCCCGATCCTATCAGCGTAGTGGCCAAATACAACTGCACCTACAAAAGCGCCAAGTAGAGCCGCGCCTGTAACAAAACCCTCTGTAAAAGGAGAATACTGAAATATTTTATATGTGACTAGGACTAGAGTAAAAACTGATATAACACTTAAGTCATAACCATCCAAGAAATAGCCCATCGCAGAAAGCGTTGTCACAATTGAACGCTTAGGCACATAAACTGTCTCTTCTTGTGGCTTTTGCATTTAAAATATCAGGGATTAATGATATTTAAATGTTTGTTTTCTACTTTTTTATTCACACAAATGTAATAATAATCAATCAAGCCAATAGAGGGACCTTTCAACTGCTTTCTTCCAATATTTTTTTCTCTGGTTTATTTCTTCTTCATTACCCTCTGGGTAGAATAACTTCCCGCTTCTGTAGAACTGTTTTATATCATCAAACGTCCAGATACCCGCAGAAAATCCGGCTGCTATTGCCGCGCCAAATACAGTTGATTCACGCATATCAGACCTAAACAACTTCCTTCCGAGTACATCGGCCTGCATCTGCATTATATCATCATTAACTGAAACGCCCCCATCTACCTTTATTTCATTCTTTGCCGGCCTAAGAAGATCAAATATGTCACTTACCTGCATACAGATAGCTTCGTAAGCCGCTTTGACTACGTCCTTCTTACTAGAGTTGTCGTTGAGTCCTATTATCAGCCCTCTCGCAGACGCATCCCAATAAGGTGCGAGAAGACCTCCAAAAGCTGGAACAAAGTAAACAGAAGATTCGTACTTTCTATCAAAGTATGACTCAATCTCCTCCATGGATCTAAACATATTCACCTTATCAATCAGCCATCCAAAGATATTTCCAGCGACCCTTGTGGATCCTTCAAGTGCATAATTGCAGGTTCCATCGACGTTGCCATAAGCGCAGGTTGATATAAGATTAGTTTCGCTTTTACTTACCCTTTTTCCAACGTTCTGCAGTATAAAACTGCCGGTCCCATATGTTATCTTAGTATCCCCCTCTGAAAAGCACCTCTCTCCAAATAAGGCTGCCTGTTGGTCTCCTAAGTCGGAATTTATCACCGCGTTCTGGAAGCCTTTTTCCTTTAGTTTGCCGAAGCCTTCTTTCGACAAGGAAGTGCCTATCTCAGGTAAACTTCCTTCAGGTATATCAAAAAAATCCAGTAGATCGCTATCCCACCTATGCTTTTCAAGGTCCATCAGCATCGTCCTGGAAGCGTTGGTGTAATCTGTATGAAAACTTTCGCCTCCTGTTAAATTCCAGATCAACCAGCTATCGATATTTCCCACCAATGCTTCATTGGTTTTCAATGCGTCTCTGAATTTCACGTTATTATCTTTCAGCCATCTAATCTTCGGAGCAGAGAAATATGTACTAATCTTAAGGCCTGTCTTTTTTCTTATGTAAGATGCTATCTTTTCCTGCTTGATTTCAGACACGTATCTATCAGTCCTGGTGTCTTGCCACACTATAGCGTTGTAGAATGGCTTTCCATTCCGCTTATTCCACGCAACTACAGTCTCACGCTGATTGGTTATACCTATGGAAGCAATTTCCTTTGGGTCTGCCTTCGCGTTCCTCACAGCTTGCTTAAGCACAAACCTTACATTGTTGAGTATCTCTATAGGATCATGTTCTACGAATTTCTCCTGCGGATAGATTTGTTTATGTTTCTTATAAGCCCACCCTATCATTTTACCTGAGCCATCAAAAACTGCACATCTTGTCCCGGTGGTTCCCTGATCTATAGCAGCAACTAAAGCTCTACGCATTATAGTTAATTTCATTTACTTGAATAAATAATCTTTCAACTTTACAGATGTTAGATTTAATAAGTATGAGCGGGAAGATAAAAATTAAGGCCACATCCATCTTCTGAAGAGGCCGGATTTTAGAACGAATTCATTTGCTTTGGCATACAATTCTGGTGTGCCTACATCAAACCAAAATCCATCTGAGAAGGTGTAAGAATAAACGGTCTCATTTTTAATCAAATATTCAAACAAACTACCCATCGCGTCTTTGCTACCGCCCCTCTTGAGGTACTCATCAATTTCAGCTATCGAGTGCTTAGGGAAGAAGTATATACCAGTTGAGACCAAACTTGAAGGCGGTGACTTAGGCTTTTCATGAAATGCAACGATTTTATCTTCCTTGACTTCTAAAACCCCAAAATTGGTGGCTGTTTTTACATCTCTTATATCAAATGCAGCTAATGTTATAGAATTCTTACTTTTCCCAAAGCTTAGAAATTTGTTCAAATCTAGATTGAAAAGGTTATCCCCAAGCAAAACAATAAGGTCATTTTCAGGCTTAAACTGCTCTATTGCATTTTTAAGGCCCGCTATAGCGCCTAATTTATTATCTTCGGACAAAGATGGCTCCAATATTATGTGGATCTTTGTAAGATAATCATCTGGATAAAATGAATTCAATGTAGAAAGCCAATGTCTGAAGTGGAATTCATATTTCTTATTCGTAGACACCAATATGTTCTCTGGTGCTGTTTCAAAGGTCTTTTCAAGCACATAATTTATAATTGGAACGCCACCAACTGGAAAAAGTGGCTTTGGCAGATAATCTGAAATGGGGGCGAATCTCCTAGCGAAACCGCCTGCCATTATTATGACATCAGTTTTCATATCAAATGTCACTCTCCATTGACTTATATAATTTTTGGAAAGATAACGCCCGTGATTAAGATCTTTATCAACTGCCAATCAAAAGAAACTCACAGAATCCGCCCCGAGCGGGATTCGGACCCGCGTTTATGCCGTGACAGGGCAGTATCCTAGACCGCTAGATTATCGGGGCTTAAGTCACTTCTGCAAATCAACGTATATTTAGTATTATAGAATTAGATTTCCTTTTATAAATATTACCGTTGAACTTGAATCTGCATACAGCCGGATTTAACTGCATTTTCCCTACGATGCCTATCTTGCTTCTGAGCTCGTACATCACTATAAACTCATCATTTGGATTCAAGTGCGTTTCTTTCCAAACAAGCTTCAACCCGTCTACAGTTTTTTGGACAATGCCCTCCCTTGGTCCAACCATTGAAACCTTGAGTGCGCTCGGTGGCATTATATCCCAAAGATCTATGTCTTCTATCGGCTTATTTGAAACGTTTCTAACCTTTAGGGATATTTTTACATCGATGAAACCGCTGGAAGCGGTGTGTTTAACTACTTCCTTCACAACTTCGACTTTTCTGTTGAAGTAAAAGAATAGGATGATTGCGATGATTATAATTAAAATTATTATATAAACTATAATGTAGGATACGGTATAATAAAGCGTTACATTCTGGCCAGGAGAAAGCATCACCAATGAATAGTACAAGCCATTCGCACCGCTTGATACCGAGCCGATCGACGCGCCCTTAGAGACCATCAAAAGACTATTAAGTGAGCCAGGAGTTAGCGTGTAATTTGACACGTTCACAGGTGTGTTTCCCTCATTTCTCAAAGTTAGATAATACGTTCCGCCAAATAACCCAATGCTTGAGGACCTGGAAGCTATTATATTATAATATGAAAGAAAATCAACGTTTTGCGAAATTATCGATGTAAATCCATTGTAATTCAGTGAAACTGAAACTTTGTACTGTCCTGGCGGTGACTGTGAACTAGGCTTCATGATGATAGAATAGTGGTTTATCCCTAAGTTAGACAAAGTGAATGAATTATAGCTTGACAATGCTAAAGTGCCATTTGGATAAAATATTGAAGCATTTATAGGCACCACTATGCCAGTCCTATCCAAGCTGTTTATTACCGTTAGGTTGATTGGAAAAGACTCATAAGGGTATATCTCTTTGGGCAAAGACATATTGTAGAAGTATATCTGCTTACTCGAGCTAGGAAGAATCGGGGCACTCAGTATGAAACTCTGTGGTGTACCGTTGATAGTGTATGATATGTTAATTGGAATTGGTATAGAATAAAAGATATTTCTTGTATTAAAAGCAAAGAGAACTTTCTGGGTCTGTCCTGGCAAGAGCATAAATTCGATGGGCTTAGCACTTATTGAATCAAAGAGCCCGCCGTACCTAACTTCCGCTGAATTAAGATTTATACCGATAGAAACTGTGTAATTTTGCTGATTGTAGAAGGATATATTAAGCATATTTGTGGTGTTGCTTGTCAGAGTCGCGCTCGCTGGTGAAATCTCTATCGCATTTGATAAGCCCATGCTAACGAAGAAAACCGCTACCAAAAGCGCCAAAACCAACATGTGTTTCATTAATTATAAGAACTTGTAGAAGTTTATAAACATTTCATATTTCTATATATGTGCATAGATGGTTGACAAATTTTTATTATATGCTAAATTGGAGATTTCTAAAAAAAGCAATGATTTATAAGCTAGATTTATTTAAGATTCTATATGAGAAATGCAAAACTCAATAATCGAAAGCCGCGGATAAGCGTGGTTGTCCCTACGTATAATGAGGTCGATTATGTAGGCGACCTTTTGAAATCAATAAGCAAACAGACCTATAAGGACTATGAGATAATCGGCGTGGATTCGTATTCCAATGATGGAACTGTTAAAATATTCAAAAAATATGGTTCCAAAATCGTGATGGCAAAAAAGAAGAATGTAGCCTCAGCGTATAACCATGGCATCAAGGCCGCTAAAGGTGATATAATCGCTCTGATAGACGCGGATTATGTTTTATCGAAGAAACTGTTTGAGCACGTAGTAAGGGAATTTGAGAAGAATGACAGACTTGTTTGTATTGAGCCAACTATAAAAATAAGAAACAAGGACATACCTAGGGATTATAAGAGCCGGTTCATTGCATTCAACAAGCTGATTGTTTACTTGAAGAAGATAAGTTATCATACATCTACCCCATTCGCTTATGGGTGTGTTTTCATAAGAGGATCTGCGATGAAAAAAGCGGGGCTTTTCAACGAAAATATATATGTAGACGAAAATTGGGAATTTTACCCCAGACTAAAGAAATTTGGCGAGTTTAAGATGCTAAGGGATACTGCACAGGTATCTTATAGAAGACTAGCAGCTAACGGCATAATAAAATCCTGTATATTGTATCTCAGGCCATCAATATCCATAGCTCTAAAAGGAAGCTTCAAATATGACTTCAAAGCCATTAGAAGGGGCAGAGTCATAGACTAACTCGTATAGACCTTTAGCAGCTTCGACACATGTCTCCTAATATCGAATTCTTTAATTGTACCTTTCGTTCTGTATCTTCCTCTGTTCTTTAATACTTCCTTAATTTTGTCGACGAAATCAGCTAAGTCGTCTTTTTTGAATGTCTCCCCATTTATTCCGGACTTTATTATCTCTGCTTGAGCTGTACCTGCAGGTGCTACGACTGGTGTCCCAATTGCCATTGCTTCCACTGCTACCAAACCCTGCGTTTCAAATTCGGAGGGAAAGCAGAAAACGTCTGCAGCTTTATAATACAGTTTCTTCTTCTCATCGTCAACGAAACCAACGAATTTGATGTATTTCAAACCTAAATCACGGCTAAGTTCCTTGTAATGTTCTAGGTCTTTTCCTGCTCCCACGATTACAGCTTTTATATTCTCCTTCTCTAACTCCCTAGCTGCTCTTATGAATAAGTCTATATTTTTTTCAGCGCTTACTCTGCCAAGATAGAGTATGATCTTATCCTTTCTTGGTATACCTAGAATTTTTCTGACTTCAGACACAGATTTATCAGTCTTAAGCTTTGACAGATCAACTCCATCGTATAAAACAGAAACATTTTTTATCCCATACTTTTTCAAATCATTCTTTATGAATAGAGAGGGAGATATAACAACCTTTACCCGCTTGTAGAGCCATCTGATGTATCTAATCGCTGTTGCACGGGCTAAATTGATAGCAAGTTTATTCCCAGACAAGAATGACTCTATTGATTTATCTGAGGTATAGAAGACATGATTAGTGGCTATGACGGGCACTTTCAAAAATCTGCCTACTTTAATTCCAAGCAAGCCCATACTGAATATGCTCTGTATATGAATAACGTCTGGCTTCATGTCTATCAGTCTCTTGTCTATTTTTGCAAGGTTCAAATACAAACCAAAGTATGGATATGACTTGTATACTCTAAGGCCCCGTAGAACTATAACATCTTTTCTACTTTTATAATAATCCTGTAGCTTTTTTGTACCGGCTGTGACCACAAATACTTTATGCCCTCTTCTCTCAAGCTCTTCTTTTATTGTTTTTATGTAAACTTCTGTGCCGCCGCCATTGTGCTCTAACGGCAGAAAATAATCGGTATAAATCGCTATGACTAGCTTTTTCATATACACCTTATGATTCAGATATAAATGGATCAACTCTATTGCCCAAGAGCTTGTCCAACTCAGATAACTCTCTCCTGCCGACCTTTCCAGGTATCTCTATTGCTAGATCCACTATTAGATCACCTCTTCTTCCATTTCTATCAAAAAGACCCCTGCCTTTTATCACAATGGGCTTTCCACGACTATCTTTAAGATCAATCTCTTCTTTACCGGCAGGTGTGTCTATCTCTATAAGTTTGCCCTCAAGCAGATCTCTTATATCTACATGTAAAGTAGTCCTTAGATTTTTGCCCTCTACCTTGAAGTATTTATCCTTAAGTATGTGAAAAACTACCTGTAAATCGCCACTTAGGCCCTGCCTATTTTGGTCTCCTTTGTCAGACAGCACAATGTATTCGTTATCCGATATCCCCCTTGGTATTGGAATTGATATCTCCTCCTTTCTCTTTACAAAACCACTCCCTCCACAGACCTGGCAAGCCTTATCTATTATATACCCCTTTCCAGAGCACATATCACACCTTGCCATCGTTACAAATAAGGAGCCGAACCCTCTTGTAGTTGACCTTACCCTGCCAGTTCCCTTACATTTAGGACAGGTGTGCTTCTCAGCTGCACCAGTCCCACCACAAGTCCGGCATAAAACATTCCTTGTTATCTCTATTTTCTTGCTTCCTCCTTTGATTAATTCATCCAAGGTCAGATTTACATCAACTCTTAGATCATTTCCAGTCTCTTCCCCGAACCCAAATCCACGAAATATGTCCTCAAAACCGCCAAAGTTGAAGAAGTCTGCAAAATCTTCAAAATGAACGTTTGAATAGTCTGGTCCAACATTTTGGGAGGATTGCCCTCCTCTGTTAGTGAGTTCCCGATAAGCTTGATTGATTTTCTTAAATTTTTCTTCCGCTTCCTTGTTTCCAGCGTTCAAATCAGGGTGATACTTCTTAGCCAGTGTCTTATAGGCTTTCTTTATCTCTTCCTCAGAAGCGCCAGGTTTAATTCCAAGTATCTTGTAAGGGTCCTCTTCCATATTTCAATAAATATAATAAGAAAAGGCTGGTATTAAATATGAATGCAATCAGTTGGCTGATCCGCTGCCACTGTCACCTTTACCTGCATCATCACCACTTCCCGATTCCTGTGGACCACTTTCCCCACCATTAGGCTTAGCGGACTGATAAATTGCCTTACCAATTCTATCGATCACTGCAGTAAGCTTATCTTTGTCCTCTCTAATAGCTTCTAAGTCCTCTTTATTAACGTCTTCTTTAGTCTTTTGTATTATCTCCTGTGCCTCTTTCCTATCCTCTTCACTGATCTTATCCTTAAACTCAGAGATAGTCCTTTCCAGCGAGTATGCTAGAGTGGAAACTTCGTTCTTTTGCTCTACTTTCTCCCTATTCTCCTTGTCCAACTGCTCATTCTCTTTGGCTTCCTTAACCATCTTTTCTATCTGGTCCTTGGAAAGCTTGTTAGGCGCAGTTATAGTTATCTTTTGAGATTTCCCAGTTGCTAAGTCTTTTGCAGATACATTCAATATTCCATTTGCGTCTATGTCAAACTCAACCTCTATCTGCGGAACTCCCCTTGGCGCAGGCGGTATTCCAGTCAAATTAAACATCCCTAGACTTATGTTATCCTTCGCAAGAGGTCTCTCTCCTTGTAACACATTTATAGTCACAGTTGTCTGATAATCATCGGCTGTAGAGAATATTTTGCTAGCTTTAAACGGTATTGTTGTATTTCTCTCTATTATAGGTGTCACCAAGCCGCCCAAGGTTTCTACACCCAACGTTAATGGAGTAACATCCAAAAGCACAATGTCCTTTATCTCACCTGCAAGCACCGCTCCTTGTATAGCAGCCCCCATAGCTACTGCTTCCATAGGGTCAACTCCACGCTCTATCTTATCCCCAAAAATGTCCATTAAGAATTTTTGAACTATAGGCATCCTAGTCGGTCCACCCACAAGGATTATCTTTGCTATGTCAGACTTATCAATTTTTGCGTCTGAAATTGCGGTGTCTATAGACTTCCTAGATCTCTCTATTATTGGCGCTACCAAGCTTTCCAGCTTCGCCCTTGATATCTTCATTATCAGATTCTTTGGCCCATCCTGTGTTATTGTTATATAAGGCAGATTTATCTCAGTTTCAAGAACTGTTGAAAGCTCTATCTTTGCCTTTTCAGCAGCTTCCTTTATCCTTTGCATGGCTACATTATCCTTTTTGAGGTCTATGCCCTCTCTTGTCGCAAAATCATTGACTATGTAATCCACGAGGGCGTTATCCATGTCTACGCCGCCAAGTTGTGTATCTCCAGAAGTGGATAGGACTTCAAAAGTACCGTTGGAGATGTCCATCACTGTGACATCTAGAGTTCCGCCTCCTAAATCATAAACAAGAACCTTCACATCGGCTGACTTGTCCAAACCATACGCCATCGCCGCAGCCGTTGGCTCATTTATTATCCTAACTACATCTAATCCAGCTATTGCGCCAGCGTCTTTAGTAGCCTGTCTTTGATTGTCATTGAAATAAGCAGGCACAGTTATCACAGCTTTCTTGACTTCTCCACCTAAAAATGCCTCTGCATCTCTCTTTATTTTTTGTAGGATAAAAGCAGATATCTGCTGCGGAGTGTACTCTTTATCGAATATCTTATACTTAAAATCAGTGCCCATCTTACGCTTTGCAGCAAAAATCGTATTATTTGGATTTGAGACAGCCTGTCTTCTTGCTGGCTCTCCTACAAGAATCGTCCCATCCTTCAAGAAAGAAACCACTGATGGAAACATTTTGCCAGCGACTGTTGCACCTTCTGCGCTTGGTATTATCGTAGGCCTGCCCGCCATCACAATAGCCGCCTGCGAATTAGATGTTCCTAAATCTATCCCTATTATCCTTTCCTTAGCACTCATATCCCCACCTTCACCTTCGGGTATCTTATTATTTTCCCGTTAAGTTCATATCCCGCCTGGATTTCCTCCAGCACGAGTCCTTTCTTCCCTTCTTCAACTTCCTCCGTAGATACTGACTCAGCTATATCCGGTGAAAACTTTGCACCGATAACTTGTAGTCTCTTCAAGCCAAAAGACGATAAAGTGTTCATAAGTGAATTATAAAGCAATTTCACCTTCTCGTCTTCTCCAGCTCTTAGAACGCTCTCGAAGTCGTCCAAAACTTTCAGCAAAGCTGTCATAAGCACCTCATTCGAAAACTTGGAATACTGCTCCCTCTCTTTATCCCTAATTTTTCTATAGTTATCCATCTCAGCAAGTAAATATAAATATTTTGACTTGTAGTCCTCTGATTCATTATTTGCTTCCTGCTCAGGTTTAATTGGTTCTTCAGCCATAAATAAAATAAGATTGAATATATCTTATAAAATATATAGGTATTTCTACGTAAAACTGACTATCATTTATTCTTTGACGATTTCTTATCTTCTTTCTGAGGTTCTGGACTGCTTGAAGTTAACTCTGGGAGCTTTATTATAGGTGGCAAGTTCAAAGTTTTACTTATTTGCATCGCCTCTACTATTGTCATGTTACTTATTGCCTGCATCACTTCTTGTTGTATGTCCTGTTGCATCACACCAGTCTCGGTCAGCTTTTTATAAGCCTCTTCTATCCCCTCACCAGCGTAGATTACACTCCCTTCCATGTATATCTTTCCAACTTTGTTATCTTTGCTATCTTTCAGATCAACTTGATAGTCAAAAATAAACCTTAAGGTTTTAGAATTTTGATCCTTGCCCACACTCTTCGTGGTCGCCTTGTAAGAGATCTCTATAGGATCCTGCGGAATAACGTTGTCATTCCTCTCAGCTTCTATCTTTGACAATTGATATCCGATTATCATTACACTTAATATGAACTAATGTATTTAAAGCTTTTGCTCGGCCAAAAAACAATTAAAATGATAAATGCGTTACAGTTCCAATGGATAAGGTAAATGTTCTGTCCAAGAATGGGATATTTATATTCAGATTCAACGATGGTGAGTTCGGGTCTAAATGGTGCGGGATATGGAATGAAGACACGAAATTAGTCGATTACTTTGCCTTCAAAATAAACGGCGAGTATCTGTCCTCAAAAAACGTTAATGCATTCCAGATATATAATACGCAATTAGAGAGATATGATTATAAAGTCGGCAATATCAATGTATCCGAAGACGTATTTTGCTCGGATAATCAAGTCATAGTGACTCTAAAATCAAGCGCTTACTCTGATGTTGAGGCAGAGATAGGAGTAAACATAAGAAAAAGAGAGGAGAACTACATACCAGATAAAACCTACAATTTAGAGGTAATCAGAAATGGATTCAAGGTTGAATACAAAGATAGAACGCTCTATGTCTACTTCAGCCGGGGCGATTTCAATTACTCTCCGATTTATGGAAAGCACGCCCCCGGAGAATACGCTCGAAGTAAAGGATTTAGCAAGTATTTCGATGATGCGAGCGAACAAAATAAGTTCATACCAGGAACAATAAAGGCATCTTTGAAAGAAGGGGAAGAGTTCAACATAATATTCAGCACGCAAAGGATGGAAGAGGACATGATATTCGGGGCGATTAGCAGCAGGCTTAGGGTAAGCAAGGACTACAACGACTTGATAGGTATAATATGCGACTCATACGGTTATGGGGATGTGTTTGACAGAAATTTCATGAAAGACGTTATAGATTCACTTTTCTCATATGCAAATCTACAGAAGAAAAAAATATATGCGGGTTTCCCTTACTTCAACCAATTTTGGATCAGGGATGCACTATTCATCTTGCCTTCATTCATAAACATAAACCAGCCAAACTTTGTAAGGGACGTGATTAAAACTATAGTTGCATTATCCAGCGACAAGGGTGTTCCTAACATAGCAGGGTCAAGCTTATTCCCGATGGATACAATGCCACTTTTGATAATTGACGTTCTTGACTATTACTTAAAAACAGGTGATAATCAGACTCTGCTCAGTTTAGATCCATGGCTAAATAAATTCGTATACATAATGAAGAACAGGCTAGAAGGAAATTTCATACATGACAAAGGCAGAGAAACATGGATGGACTCAATGAATCGGGAATACTCTATAGAGATACAAGCATTATGGCTGCGTGCAATGCAGGATTTGATAAGGATAGAGAGGACATATAGAAAAGAAGATACAAGAATTCCTGATATAATAGACAAACTTAGAAATGGACTTGGGCAGTTCAAGCGTAGGTCTTATCTATCAGACCAGTTAAATAGGGATATAAACTCTGCCAACCAGCTTTTTGTGCCCTTCCTTTTGGACTCAGATGAGGAGCTAAACAACATTGTGATTGATAATTTAAAACAAAATCTATTGACAGATTATGGTGTGCTGTCTGTGGCGAAGACAGACCCATCATTCGATCCGAAAAGCTACCAAAATGGCGCTGTATGGCCGTTCCTTTCATCTATCGCAGCTGGAGTTGCATTCAAACTTAAGGACTATGATTTAGGGAGGAGCATCGTCAGTATCATAAAAAACAAGAATTTCGATGCCCAATGCTCCTCAAGAATAAATGAAATATTCGAACCAAACGGTAAACCGCAGGGGTGTGTTTCACAAGCCTGGTCTATTGGAATGATCCCACGAATAATAGATGATTATTTCATTGGAGTAAGAGTAGATGAGGTTGAGAGGAGATTATTGATAGACCAACCGCCTGCAAATTTAACCTTCTACAGAAATCTCACAGCTCTTGGTAAGAGGGTAAAACTGGAATTCAAAGATGGAAAAGTTTCATCAGATCTACCAATATCTAAGGAAGATGAAAAGCTGGTTATAGACATTTGAGCTTCACAAGCTGCTCGATAGAAGATAAACTAGATATCTAGGGTAGCCAAGGTAGGGGATCGCTACAACTACTTTCCCTACTACATCTTGGTAGGGGATGTTATATTCAAAGCTTAGAGGATACGGATTAGCGTCTCCCTTTGTAGTGAAGCGATAAACTCCGTTTATAACAGTCTCATTCACCACTCTATGTATCACGTCTATGTATTTACCATTCACATAAGCTTTGTATATTATTATATCGCCGACCTTTATATCAGCTGCGGGAACTTTGTAAGCTATTGCTAGTGAACCAACGGGCAACCCATCCGGAAACGGCCATTCAGCGACTTGGGATCTGTTAAAACCGTGAGAATAAAGCCATCCATAGTATGTTAAGTTTATCTGAGGCTGTTGGTGAACCATGCTCGGCGATATCACAGCGCTTATATCACTTATGGGGGTAAAAGCATATACTGATGGGAAGACTACATACACAAGCAGGATATAAAATATGACTAGATAAAAAATTAAAGAATAGATATTCTCTCCAAGAATCACATTCCTTAAGAATAAGAGTGATTCATTCTTTTTTGTAACTGGCTTCTGATCGCCCATAGAAAGCTACTTGAGCTCGCTATCAAATTCTTTCTTTAATTTCTCGATATCGGACAAAGTTTTATCTATAATTTTCTTGAATATTTTATCTATTTCTTTCCCTTCAGATTTCACAACGAGCACAGAAGATCTCTCAAGAGGATGCTCCATCGCAAAGCCTATAAATGAAACTCCTTCGATTTCTTCGCCTTCGGCCTTCAATAGATTCAAAATGGATTGAGATCCACCTTTGACTCTAAATTTTATGCTATCGTCAGTTTTCTCCAAAATTTCAATGTCCATTAGATTAATAACCACCTCAATGCTTTAAAAACTTTCTTTTCACTCACATTTAGTGTAGCCGCAGTTTTTACAGATATAGCAGCCATTCTCAAACACTAATGTTTTCTGCCCACATGCAGGACAGACTGAAAACCCCTCGTTTTTAGATTTTTCAGGGTTTATCACAGTATGAAGGTTCCCGGCCTTGTTTATGTCTATCCCCTTCTCTTCCATCTCAAGTGCCTTTGATATAGCATCTGGAACCGAGAAGATCTGCATTCCATTGAACCAAATACTACTTCCACCCTTTATTCCCTTCAAAGTCTTGATAATCCTATCAACATCACCTCCCTCTTGAAGGTATATGCTGATAAGTCTACCTATAGCTTCTGTATACGCTTTCTCAGATTCGCCTGAACGACCAAGGCTAATGAAAACTTCCTCTATGTGGTCATCATCTTTATTCATAGTTATGTAAAGACTCCCTTCCGCTATCGGCAATTTCATAGTGGTTCCGCGAAGTATGTATGGTCTGTTCAGCTTATTGGCGGAACTAAGCTTCTTCTCTTCCACTTTATTGAGACTATCATTGTCTTCATCTTTCGCTTTTAATATGTCTTCTTTTGAACCTTCTCTATAAACTGTTATAGATTTACAACCTAATTTCCACGCTTCCCTGTAGATTTTATCAACAACCTCATAGCCAGCAGAAGACTGCAGATTAACTGTGGATGATATAGATGAATCTATGTGCTTTTGTATAGTAGCCTGCATCTTTACTCTAAGCATAGGATCTATCTTATGTGCTGTTACAAAGATATCTGGAAGGTCCTTTATATCTTTTATCCCAAATCTCTCCATGTACTCCTTCACAAATGGATCGAGCACATCAAAACTTCCTTCTGAAAGCGATTCTGATCTTCTGGTATAGCTTAATGCAAATATGGGCTCTATTCCCCCACTTACGCCAGCCATTGTTGATATAGAGCCGGTTGGCGCAACTGTAAGTATGCATGCGTTTCTTAAGCCTTCCTTTTTGATTCTATCAACTATTTTTTTGTCAAGCCTGCTGACAAAGTCTCTGGACACATGCTTCTCCGCTACAAAAGCCGGGAATGACCCCTTCTCAACAGCTAAATTCACACTTTCATCATATGCTGTCTCTTTTATCCTTTTCATCAGAGAATCCACGAATTTGATAGATTCTTCTGAATCATACTTAAGGCCCATCCCTATCAGCATGTCTGCGAGGCCCATGAACCCCAGCCCTATTCTTCTCGCATAGACTGTTTCATCAGCCTGCTCCTTAAGCGCGTGTCTATCGTAACTGTAATCCAATACATTGTCTAAAAACCTCACCCCAAGCCGTATAGTCCTATCTAAAGCATCCCAATCAACCTCTGCATTCTTTTCGAATCTGTTTTTAACAAAATATGATAAATTTAGCGCACCTAAATCACAAGCCCCATAGTTCTCCAAAGGCTGTTCAGAACAGTTATGCACTACAAAACCATTTGCAACAAAAGAATGAGTCGATGTTTCACAATCATAAACAGGGAATTTACCAAGGTAAGACTTGCCAATTAGTTTAACTTCTATGTGTGTGTCGTCTACCCATCTGTATTTAGAACTGAACTGTGTGTTGCCCCTACCAAGCTCTTTTTTCATCCTGAGTATTAGGCTGTCAAGTGCGCCTTTCTTATCCTTAGAAACGAAGTTTATCTCTTCTCTGAATCTCTCCAAGCTTTTCAGGTCTGTTATATTAAGTGTATATATGTTCTTGCGCGGTGCATTACGCTTAGTAGTTTTTACACTTGAGATTATGCCAAACTTGAGAAGAAGCTGTTGAAGTGTAAAAATAAACTTCTCAGATATGCTGTCTATTGTTACCCTATCATAAACGCACGACCCATTGCCTTGAAATGCCCTTTTTATGAAGGATGCAACCACGGATTTAGGAGATGAAAGTATTTGCTCAGGAACTTCTATGTTATCATGATACCTGTCCAACCCAAATTGTCTTATGAATCCATCGAGATTCTGTCCAAAGACCTTCCAATCTTTTGCCTTATTTGTCTTTCTAAGTTTCCCGCCCTTGGGTTCCACTCCAAATACGCTTTTGATTAGGTTCCGAATGTCTCTGTCTTCATCATCATTCACCGATATTATCTTTATGCTCTTCTCAGAATCTAGCAACCTCGATCTTTCACCCTTGTATGGTATTGATGTACCATCAGTCACTATCCAGCCAAGCAATGCTCCAACATCTTCATTTATTGTCTCTGGGAAATGAAATACATTCCTACGGTGTCCCTTCGTATCATTCACCTGCTCAAATTGTGGCATCAATAGATAGTTCTTAGGAAATACCCCTTCCTTTATGCTCATCAGTAATTTATCCCCTAACTTTAGATTACCTATCTCATTCCAGTAGAAACTATTTATCCTTCCTGCTGTTGGTGCCAATTTTATGAGATATTTTTGGTGTTTATCTTTAGATATTTTTATAAGCGATTTCTTTGACAGAACACTTATATTTTTTGACAGCGTGGAACTTGACAAGCCAGTTAGATCAGCCAGCCCACTCAATGTTATGTAATGATCGACTGATAAATTATCAATTATCAATTTTTCAGTTGGATTTACGTCTTCTCCTTCCCTACTCATTACATTGTGGTTAGTTGTTGCATTAAGAAAGTAGCCCATTGATGTCTCGAACTTATAGACATCCTTTGTGCCAGTTATCCAGACTTTTTTGACATTCGTTTTGTCTTTGGTATCCGCAGCAACGAAATCCTGTCTTGTTTCAAGCTTTGCTATCGGCGTCAGTCCATACTCAGTCTGCAGAAAAGTGTCACCAAGTAGGCAAGGATTTGTCCCTTTTATCGCCATCCTATCGTCATACTCTGTTGGGGATTCTTTCTTCATTCTATCCCAAAACATCACACCTGGGTCACCAGTGGCCAGTGCATTCTCTATTATTCTCTTCCAAATGTCTCTAGCCTTCACTTCCCTGTTGAATTCCACTTTATTGTTCTTAAAATGTAACAGATAAGGCTTGTCTTCCTCTACGGCCTTCATAAAGTCATCTGAGACCTTGACACTTATGTTTGCGTACCTTATACTCTTTTTGTCTTTCTTTGATTCTATAAAGTCCTCTATGTCTGGGTGGGATACGTCCATCGTTATCATAAGTGCACCGCGCCTTCCAGTCTGCCCTATTGTCCCAGTCGTGACTGAGAAAAGCTCCATGAATGAAACAGCGCCTGTGGAAAACCTAGCAGCATTGTGAACTGGAGAACCTTTTGGCCTCAAAATTGAGATATCTATACCCACTCCGCCCCCATAGGAGTAAGTTCTAGCCATCTCCTTCGCAGTCGTGAATATACCTTCTATTGAATCATCTTTTATCGGAAGATAATAACAGTTAAGCAAAGTCGCCTTATGCTTTGAGCCGGCTCCAAAAAGGATCCTCCCACCAGGAACAAACTTAAAGTCTTCAAGCAACCAGTAAAACTCCTCCTCAAATTTCTTCTTTTTTTCTGCGCTCTTTTCCACGCTTGCTAACTCTCTAGAAATCCTCTTCCACATCTCCACTGGAGTCTTTTCAAGCCTATTACCGTTCTCATCCGACAAAGAGTATTTTTCATAGAATAGTCTCGCTCTCAATTCGTCTCCATCGAAGAAATCAAGTGTTTCCTTTGGTAATTCTATCATAATAAACAAATCCCATCCCCTAACTTACTGCATTAAATGCACGGTGGACTCCAAATCCGTTAAAAATTAAACCCCCATTTTATGATTTAAAAAAAGGAGGTGATCCAGCCGCAGGTTCCCCTACGGCTACCTTGTGGCGACTTAA
>JAGDXU010000018.1 GCA_023269965.1 Candidatus Parvarchaeota archaeon
ATGTAGGTGAGGCTCCACAGCTCTCTCCAACATATGCAGAATATGATGATGGAGCGAGCGTGTTCAATATATACTTTAATGGCAATACTCCTACCTCTGATTTCAATTTAGGGACTGGTGCAAGTATGACACAAGTAACAGGAGTAACTATGCCTAATGGAAATACAGGAAATGTTTTAGAACTTTCAGATCCCAGTTCTCCATCAGAATCATCGGCAAATTGGTTTGCTTATGCTTTTAAAACACCATTGCCTAATGAAAATATGATTTTAGAAGCTGTTTTAAATCGAAGCCCACAGCCAAGAACCAATGACCTTTCAACAGTAAGTCTTGGTGATACTGGAACATCTTCATATTCAAATGCAATTGGAATTTATCAGGGTTGGAATTCTGCTTATTTTTCAAATGCATACACCTCATCAGGAACACTGAATAACGATATAAATCAACAAGGGACACAAAATACGAATTGGAATTATTATACTTTAATATATATTGCAGGTTCTTCAACATTTTCTGGTTTTATTGCACCTCAATTCTATTCGTCTTCTGGGGGATTTAGTGGTTCAGCAACAAACCCCATTCCAACTTCAACCTCACAACTATATATGGGAGACTACTATAGCAATAATCAAGTAGCATATTACATTGATTATTATAGAGCTCGTGCCTACCCACCCAACGGCGTGATGCCTTCAGTGAGCTTTGGAAGCGTAATTTGATACAATAATAAGTCTAATCCTCGATTATATACACTTTGATGTTGTTCTCTAATACCTAGACTTAGCTTTCAATTATGAATTTGGCTGTTTTCTCGGGATCCAATGCAGCCAAATCATCGTATCCCTGGCCTGTTCCTATGAAAAGTATCGGCTTCTTGGTTACATATGAAAGAGATAGGACAGCCCCTCCTTTCTTGTCTACATCCGCCTTAGAAACTATTGACATGTCGAATCCTATTTTTTCATCAAATATCTTGGCTTGCTTCACCAGATCATTCCCCGTCAGGGCGTCTCCGACAAATATAGTCATATCTGGCTTGCTGACCCGCCTCACCTTAGCCAGCTCCTCTATCAGGTCTTTGTTCATATCGCTTCTCCCTGCGGTGTCTATCAGCACTACGTCGGCTCCCACACTCTTGGCATGGTTTATCGCATCATATGCTACAGCTGCGGGATCCGCTCCGTAAGTGTGCTTTACCAAATCTAAGCCTAGTCTCTTGCTATGGACTTCAAGCTGCTCTATGGATGCCGCCCTGAAAGTATCGCTGGCAGATAGGACAGGCTTCAATCCTTCCTTTTTAAGTAGACTCGCTATCTTCGCTATGGTAGTGGTCTTTCCGACGCCATTAACGCCGATAAATAGGATTATGAAAGGTTTCTTCGACTTTACCGCATTCAGGAAATTCTCCTTCTTCTCAGATATTATGACCTTTGATATGCTCTTCTTTATCGCTTCCTCTATCTTCTGCCTCGAGTTTATGATTGAAACGCTTTCCCCTGCGAGTTCTTTCTTTAGGTCATTGTGTATCTCGTCGAGGACTGACAGCGCTACGTTGTTCTCTATCAAAGACTCCTTTATCCCTGAATAGATCTGAGAGACATCCTCTTCGGTTATCTTGTGGGAAAGTATACTTGATGTCTTCTTCGGCTTTTCCGGCTCCCCTTTCTCTATCTTCTTTATTTCCTCTGCTATGCTTCTATCGATCTCTTTCTCTTCCTTTTTTAGTATCTTTCCCTGTATTGCATCTATAGAATCCTTCAGCTTTTTCTTTAAAAAATCGAACATACTCGCTTTTAGCTCACTTCATCTGGCTGTCACGGTATTTTTCGTAGATGCTTGACACCTCATCTTCCAACTTTTTGCTTCTGTCCTGCATCTCGTTTATTCCCTTGAGAAGGCTCTGGATGTTCTCATTTAATACTTTTAATCGCTCATTCAGCATGGACTTCAGGTTATCCAGATTCATCCTTTTGAATATGTTGGAACCGATGTTCACGAGAGGGGATGTTGTGTTTTTTATCTCCCCGTCAAAGAATATTTCATTGCTGTAGGGCACTAACACCTTATTAACGCCTTTCTGAACGTCATCAAGGCCCAAGAGCCATGAAGCAGTGCTTTCCTGAGCGTACTGCAGAGAGCTCAGTGTATTTATGCTCTCTTCAAGCTCCCTCCTAAGGTACTCTATCTCAATAAGCTTGTCATTCAACGCCCTTTCATCAACTTCCATGTCCATTCACTTAGTTACAGTGCTCTTCACAGGCTTCACCGAAACCACTCCTTTGTCATTTTTAGAGCAGGATACTCTTATCCTAATCGGCGGATTCTTTGAGCCGTTGACGAATATTGCACTGTTTACGTCTTGGTCGATCTTCACTTCCTTCGCTTTCATATGCTTCTTTACGTACTGCTCGAGGAACTTCACCGCATATCTTGCCTTCTTGTACCTTGGTCCTTTCTCCGTTGCTTTTCTCAAATGGACGACAAGCATCCTCTCCTCTGCCATAATCTCATCTACCTACATTCTTGTTAAGCCTTGACCTGTCCACATTAGGCCTTCTGTACTTTCTGATGACTGCAAAAGCAGGAGGCCTGCTGGTCTTCCTTGCATGCTTTATAAGCTCTCTCTTTTTTGCTGCTGATTTTCTGCTTGACATATTCTATTCACTTTCTTCCCCCATTGCTTTCATTTATAGAGGCCAAGAGCTCCTTAAGCTTGTTATCGTCTATGATGCCTCTTATCCTGTTGGAAAGAGCTGCCTGCACTATCATGTTCTCAACTGAATCTGCCAATGAAGGATGAGCATACCTAAGCGTCGAAAGCCTCTCCCTAGCCTCCTTCGTAAGGTACTTCACAAATACTTCTCTCTTGATGGCCTCAAGCTCCCTCTTCCTTTCAGCATCTGCGTTGTAAAATGGATTTTCCATACTTCTGCAATCACTTTATGTTCCTTGATATTGAATCGATCAGCGATACGCCCTTTGCGCTTATGACTCTACCGCTGTGGACTCCGACTTTCTTCTTTGTGACTAAGCCACTTGACTCAAGCTGCTGCATTATCTTCCTTATTATCGATCCACCCGCTGGCTTGAAATGATGTGAAGACAGTGTGTTCTTTGTCTTGTCTCCATATACCCTCCTGAATCTCCCTACCCCGGCTGGCTTTCTAGTAACGTACATTCTCCTGAGTATGCTTGCTCCGCGGAAGTACCACCAATCTTTCTGTGCCGGCGGCCTGTCCTTAGCCGAAGCTGTCTTCACAAACTTAGACCATGGAGTAGGAGAGAGAAGCTTGTCCTCCTTCAGTTTCTTTGCAAGCTGCGCAACCAAAGCCTGCTGATCTACATCATTCCCTCTTTGCATAAGATATCCTCACAATTTTACCACAGTTAAGACATTTATATGTAACTGCCCCTTTATATAATCGCACTATAGCAGTGTCTCCTGGTATAAGTAATCTATTGCAATTCTTACATATTAAAAGTTTTTGCTCCCTCTTCATCCCCAGTTTATTCTTGGTGATCATGTTGTAAGCTATCTTTGCATATCTATCGGCTAATTCCTTGTCACTTTTTCTCAGTTCTTTGGCATGAGATAAAAGGTACTCAACGTCTTCAATTAGGTATTTCTTCGCCTTTGTTAACATATCAATTAGATACACTCTATAGCCTTAAATATCATTTTTAGACAAATTTAGAAAAATTACAATTTCTACCGGGAAGGAAAGGTTTATATTCTAGTCATTTCCTATTTTACACAGTTAACGGCCAAGGGTGCCAAAATGAAGTGGAGGTAAAAATGGCTGCGAAAAAAAATAAGAAAGCGGATAAAAAAGTAGTAGAGGAAGACGTCGACGATATCGATGATATAGGAGATGATATAAGCCCTACTGATATAGAAGAGGACCTAGAAGAAGAACCTGTAGATGATGATTCTGATTTCTAAGGTATCAGAAACTTCTTTTATTTTTCTTTTTTAATTTTAAAATGAAGTTGTCTTTTGAGAACTCTTCAGATGCTACAACCTCATTCTTCTCTCGTTTTATTATCTTCAGATAAAATTTGTCATCTGTCCTTGCCCTTATCTCTATAGAGTTCTCAAATTTGTTGACCGCTATATCTGACCTATCCCTCACTCCCGGCATATATACCGTGTGGATGACTGCGTCGCCGTATCTTGTGACATAATCCTGGGGTTCTACCACCTGGCCTGTATTCATGTTCCATGCAGGTTTGTAAACTTCGGCCTCATTAACCTGCTCCTTCCTACCTTGGGCCTGAATTAGGCTATTCACGAGGTTGTTCACAATTGGCGTCAAATTTTGGAAAACTTCAATCGGAACCTTCAGATTTATGCTGTTTTCAAAATCCCTTGAGAGGGCTGCTCCGCAATTTGGGCAGAAATTCCAGCTCTCTTTTATTGGAAAAGAACAGACAGGACATTGTTTTTTGACCATAAGTATCTACTAGCCTGTCTAACTATTAATTTTTATCGTTTGTTTGATTCAGATGAAGATTTGCAAAGGGGGAGCTGGAAGACCCACATCCTTTAGAGACCTGATGAAAGTAAACCTGAAAAATAAAAAGCTTAAATAGTATAGAGGGTTCAATGCATATGTAAGGTATTGACAGCGAAAGGGATGTAAAATCTCTGATGGGCCATAAAATTTGATTATGCGAGTGTCACTTATATTGATAGGCTTTGTACTGATAGTAATTGGCGCCGTGCCTTTAATGAACGTTTCATTTCCCTACATAACTACGCTTCTATCGAGCTTGAATTCTATTGTTCCTGGCGGGGCCGGTTTGATAGTTTTTATAGGTGTCATACTGCTGATAATCGGCTTGATATAAGCTATAAATTTAGAGAATATCATATATTCATTATGAAGGGCGGAATAGTCTTGGTCGGATTGATAGTGGCAGCTATAGGCGCGATTATTATGACAGGCATAAGCGTGCCCTACTTTTCTGGTTTTATGTCTCAAGCACTGAAGTTTTCTCCAGTTTCATCCTTTGTTCTCTCTATAATACTTATCATAGCCGGGATAGTTATATTTGTGATCGGCGCAGCTTCCAGTAAGATGGGGAGATACTATAAGTATTACTGATCTGTACATGGGATTCATAGGGACTTCTATCTCTGAGGAGGACGCAGAGGTAATTCTAACCACGTTGGCAAAAGCTTACTATGCGATACCTCCAGAAATAAAGAATACGATACCGAACCTGGATTTCATACTGGAGCAGATACCTGAAGAAGCAAGAAAATACACGCTTGAAGACCTCATAAAGCTGCTAAGCTGGGCAAACAAAAATGGGATAATCTTCTAGCATCCAAAAGCTCATCTATAACTCGTCTGCTTAAGCGCCCTGGCCGCACTACGGTATGGCTTCTGCGGCTCAGTAACTCTCTTATCATCAACAAGTAGAGTTCTGTCATAGCTTAGGAATACCTTCCTCAATGCTTTCTCTTTTGAGGACAAAGCCTTTGCGATGACGCCTCTGATTGCCGTAGCCCTGGCCATGTTACCACCGCCAGTCACAGATATCCTGAAACTATATTTTTTGTAAGCATCTCCAGATAGAATGATTGGCTCCGTCACTATCATCTTGAAAAGTTTGTCATTGTAAGCTTCCAAAGATTTGCTGTTTATGTAGATACTGCCATCTCCAGGCTCTATCGTGCCTTGCGCAACTGTTGTCTTCCTCTTTGCTGTAAATATACTAAGCTTACTCATACGCCCTTCAATATATTTGATATTTCCGATATTTTAACCCTATGCACCACACTGTCCTCAGGTATCTTCGCAATTGATACAGTCTCCTTACCCTTGAATTCCTCTGGCACACCGTCATAGACCTTTATCCTCTTGAGAGCTTCTCTACCCTGGCTTATCTGCCTTTTTACCATCCCTCTGATTGCCCTTCTAACTAGACCAACGGTGGTTCTGTTTATGAAAGGGCCTTTGGAAGCTGTTCCAATCTGTAAGCGGTCGGCGAAATCTTTCACAACGGCGTTCTTGTTGCCAGTTACAACTATCTCCCCGGCATTGACTATCACGACCTCTTCCCCTTCATTTGCAGCCTTAGCGGCGTAAGAAGCAAGCCTGCCCAATACTGCATTCTTCCCATCTATTATCATAGTTATGTTTAGAGATTGGATGACAATAAAAAGCTTTCTCAGGCCTATCTTTTCCTTCTTAAAGTCGTCAATACGAACAGAATCACCACTAATACGGTTATCACAACCTCGATCAGCAAGCCGAATGCACTGTAATAATTCGCCAGAGAATAAAATGAGGCTACGCTGAATATAAAGCTAATTTCATCCGTGACTAGCCCCAAGCCAACACCGAAGAGGATAGCGAAGAATATCCGAAGTTTGTTTGACTTTGTAAATCTAGAGTCAAGGAAGAATATGGAAGTTCCTGATACCATCATCAGGATTATACCATACATGTAATGGTGGATGATTACACCATTGAAGGATACGTTTAGATCCCCTCCAAAATAAACGTAAGCCCTTGCTGCGAGTATCGCAACTACAAAAGAAAAGAACAAGTAGAAGAAAGGGTCTGAAGCCAACTTTATTCGGTTTAACATAATGGTATTTAAGCATCTCTAACAGATAACAATCAACTGTTTATTTTTATACTTTTACTGTTTTATCACTTAGATGGGCTGGTAGTCCAACGGCAAGACGCCACGTTCGCATCGTGGAGACTTCGGGTTCAAATCCCGACCAGTCCACTACCTTTGGGAGAGACTCTTCAGGTATCTCCAAACTACAAAGAAGATAAAGGAAAGCACAAAGGAAGAGATCGCAAGAAGATTCTGCTTCACTGGGAAATACACAGAGAGCACTGAGTTGAAGACAGCCGCAGGGTATACTAGGTTTTCTATCGCTATGTACACCCATACCAACAAAGTATAGAACCACAGGCCTTCAAACACGTCACTTAAAAGGTTAATTCTCTTGGTGTTTTTCATATGCTTACCTTCTTGTTCAGCCCCTTGCTCCAAACTACCCTATTTATCATGAATATTGACAATACGGACAAAGAGATCGACACGACTAGAATGACTGTTGGCAGGATACTTCGTGAAAACCCTATATATTTTTGGAGGAACCAAACCAGACTTATGTTCACCACCATCGGCACCGCCATGATGGAGTTGTACTTACCAAATCTATAAGCGGAAGATAAAAACCCCTTCCTTTGAAAGTTAAGCTTCTCATTAACTATGAAGTTGGAGATGGCATTTGTCTCCTGCCCAATGAGTATTGCTATCGGATAAAAAAGCCCAAAACCGAGGCTGAAGTATAACACGAACAACCCCATGAAGTAGGACATTAAGCTTGAAAAACTATAAGAGAAGGTAAGTTTATTGATGCTGTTCAAAACGGAAGAAGTCGCCTCCGAAGGGTTTAGAGTAACCTTGCTTTTTACATCCTTTCTGATCACCTCAGTTGTACTCATAAGATGCCTATCAAGGATGCTGGTTATCTCCACTGCAAAATCCTTGCCATTCTTCTTTGACTCATTGACTATTATGGAAACGGATTCTTTCCGTAGTATCCTGTTCATTGAGAAGCTGTTGTATACATTTTTGAAAGAGACGAGATTTATAAGCTCTGTGGATATCGTCTGGATTATGTTTCTTTTCCTAGATTCTACAATGTTGCCATTAGAACCAAGGTACGGCAGGAACCAATCGGCGTTGTCCTCGGAGTAATCCTCAAAGGTAACTACCCTCTTTGAATTGTTACCCAACGCTATTTGAAAGCCCTTCCTGAAGGCTTCACCTATGCTGTTGCCATGCTTGAAGGTTATTATTGAGAGGTTTGAAAGCTTAATCTCAGCGTAGTTCTCAAACTCTCCTACTATCGCTAAAGAACCAGAAGGGGCACTCTTATCTAAGGCTTTCAAGAATCGCACCTTGTCCTTAAACTTCAGTCTACTGAAGAAAGGTACCACGAAAGACAGCTCGGTTTCTTCCATTACTAATCATACTAAAGCATATCGTATTTAAACGCTTTTAGTTACCTATGAAAGGTAATTGTATTCTTAGCTATTATATAGAGGCAATTTATTGTTTTCTTCTGGTGCCCTTAATTTCTCTGGTGTTGACCAAAAATTGACTCTATATCCATAGAAAACTATAAATTGAATGAATTCAAAATAACTATGTATCAGCTGCTAGATCAAATCATCTAACAACAGGAGGAAGGTATATGAAAAGCAAAGAAGATGCATTGGTTCTGTGGTTCAAGGAGATCAACAAGGAAGACACGCCAATAGTAGGCGGGAAATCAGCAAATCTTGGGGAGATGTTCAACTCAGTGAAGGTACCTATACCAAATGGTTTCTCAACCACCGCCTTAGCTTTTAGGAAATTCATCTCAAAAAACAATCTCAAGAACTTCATAGATGACACCTTGAAGTCTTTGGATACGGAAGACACAAAGAAACTAGCTGAAGCAGGAAAGAAGCTTAGAGAAGCAATAATGAAGGCAGAACTGCAAAAGGAACTTTCAGATGAGATATTGTCCCATTACCATCAACTGGTCAAAGAAAGCGGTGAGGAATTTGTAGCAGTCAGGTCATCTGGAACGGCAGAAGACCTACCAGATGCCAGCTTTGCTGGGCAGCAGGAGACATATTTGAATGTGCACGGTGACAAGGAACTGCTTGAAAAGGTCAAAGAGTGCTATGCAAGCCTGTTCACTGACAGGGCTATCTATTATCGCGTTAAAATGCATATACCAACTACTTCAGTGGCACTTGCCGTAGCAGTTCAGAGGCAGGTATTCTCGAAGGCTGCGGGAGTCATGTTCACGATAGATGTAAGCACTGGAAACAACGATGTGATAATGGTTGAAGGGAGCTACGGATTAGGTGAATACATCGTTCAGGGCACTGTGACACCAGATACCTTCTACATCAATAAGAAAGATTTATCGATAATAAAGAGGATAATCTCCCCCAACAAGGACAAGATGCTCCTTCGGCTCAAAGAGGGAGGGACTAAGGAATTCAAAGTTGATAAGGACAAAGTGGATAAGCCTGCTTTGACAGACGAGCAGGTTAAAAAACTGGCTTCATACGGACTTGAAATAGAGAAACACTACTCGCATGCAATGGACATAGAGTGGGCGATAGATGAGAGGAAAGACGAAATATTCATCGTGCAGGCCAGGTTCGAAACTGTATGGGACAAGAAGGAGAAACCATCAGAGGAGAACGTAAGCACTACGGCTAATGTACTTGTAAGGGGTCTGCCAGCCTCTCCGGGAGTAGTCAGTGGAACGATTCAAAAGATCCTTGATGTAAAAGACATAGACAAATTTGAAAGCGGGAAGATACTTGTAACCAAGATGACCGCCCCTGATTGGGTACCTGCGATGCAGAAGGCTAAAGCGATAATAACCGATGAGGGCGGGATGACATGCCATGCGGCGATAGTTTCAAGGGAGCTGGGGGTGCCTTCAATCGTCGGCACCCAAAGTTTCGGGAAGAAAGCAACCGAAGCACTGAAAGATGGGGAAGAGGTCACAGTTGACGCAAAAAACGGTGTTATCTACGAGGGAAAAATAGAGCAAGGCACTGAGAAGAAGGAGCCTAAGATGGTTTCAGAGGCCGCACCGGAGATAATAACCGGGACGAAGATAATGGTTAACCTAGGGGAGCCGGAACTCGCTGAGAGAGTAGCAAAACTTCCAGTGGATGGAGTTGGCCTTATGAGAGAGGAATTCATATGGTCACAGATAGGTGAACATCCACTGTATATGATAAAGAACGGAGAGCAAGATAAGTTGGTGAATACACTTGCTGACAATATAGGGAAAGTATGCTCAGCCTTCTCGCCTAGGCCAGTGATACTCAGATTCAGCGACTTCAAGAGCGACGAGTATTCTGACTTAAAAGGAGGAGCTGAATTCGAGCCGAAAGAAGCAAATCCCCTGCTTGGATGGAGAGGATCTTCAAGATACTATGACCCAAGATACAAAGACGCGTTCGTTCTTGAGCTTAAAGCCGTCAAAAAAGTGAGGGATGAGATGAGGCTTAAGAACCTATGGGTCATGATTCCATTCACCAGAACCGTGGAGGAGCTTGAAAAGGTCCTCGAGATAATGAGAGAGAACGGACTAGAGAGGGACGAAGACTTCAAGATTTTCCTGATGGCCGAGATACCGAGCAACATACTCCTCGCGGATAAATTCAACAAATTCATAGATGGATACTCTATAGGGTCAAATGATTTGACGATGCTGATACTTGGGGCTGACAGGAATAACAGCGACATGAGCTCAAGGTTCGATGAGCGGGATCTCGCTGTAAAAAGAGCCATAAAGATGCTTATAGATACTGCGCATCGCGACGGCAAGACCGTATCTATATGCGGGCAGGCCCCATCGGAATATGATGAGATTGTAGACTTTCTTGTGAGGGCTGATATAGATGACATTTCAGTCAACCCTGATGTCGCTATGCATGTAAGAGAAGTCGTTGCCTCGGTCGAAAAGAGGATAGAGCTAGAGTCGGCATTGAACATAAAGAGAAAGTACAATGACATAGATTATCCTCAGTCAAACAAACAGTAGTGAGACCGCCGACAAGCCACCGAGAATCAGACAGTCTTTCGCAAGGGTTAAATATAATGATATCATTGATATAAGGAGTATATGGAAAGACAAAGAATAGAACAAAAGGTATCTATATCCAATAGAGGTTCGAATTATCTCAGCTCAAAGGTCCCTTTTATGCTTTCTCTTTTGGCTGGCATTTTCATGCTCGTTTCTTTGGTCATACTCTTTGTTTCAAATCTATCCTTTATAACATTCAATTCAAGTTCAATCAGCTCATTAGAAAGTGGGTTGAACTCAACAACAGTTCAAGAGCTGCAGATCCTAGTGAACGCAACTAGTTACATGCAGACCGCATTCCTGCTGTTCCTGCCGATAATAGGCATATCTGGGGCGCTGTTGATTTATTCCTCCTTTCTAATACGTATGACAAGTAAAAAGAAGAGAGCCATGGGCGGCTTACTGTCCGTTATTTTCGGCGTCTCCTCATTCCTTGCTCTCTTCCTGCTTGTTCCTACCTTCCCAGTTGCAATAGCGACACTGATAGGTTACTTTGGAACCTTTGGATTACAAAGTTCACTGAGCTATATACTCTTCATGCTTAGCAGTTTATTGGGCCTGTTCAACGGCTTAGCGCTCTTGTATTATATGTCAATTGAAAGAAAAAGAGATGAATCTTAAAGCTCAGCTGAAAATGGAGGAAATGGATTTAAAGATAATATCAAATTTTTAGTAGATTTGGAGGTAAGATATGAATGAAGTGTTGGTTTCGAAGATTATGACAAGAAAGGTGGTGACTGTGTCTAAAAACAGCAGCATAGCCAAGGTTATGATGCTGATGGATTCCAAGGGAATAAAGGAGGTGCCGGTTGTCAGCGATGAAAAATATGTGGGCACCGTAATATATTATGATTTTATATCGGATACGCAAGCAAATCCAAATGAAAAGATTGATAAATTCATAAAGAAAGTTCCAGTGCTCAGCCCAAAGGATACAATTGATAAAACTATAAGGATCATGGTGGACAGCGGCATAAGCGGCCTGCCTGTGATAGATGAATCGCATGTAGTCGGCATAGTATCGGATTATGATATCTTCAAACTCCTAATAAACAACCACATATTCGACAATTTCAAGGTTTCGAACGTTATAATAAAGAGATTTCCTATCTTGAGGCCTGAGGATACCATCGAAAAAGCCGCAAATCTGGCGGCTATAAACAAAGTTGATAATATCCCTGTCCTGGACAATTTTGGCAAGATGATTGGGGAAGTGATGATTCATGATATATTGAAGTACATATATTCGCAGAAGGCCGGTAAGAAGGGCAAAAAAGACGCGTATAAGGGTGAACAAACCGAGATGAAAGTCGTGGACATAATGAGAAGAGACTCCTCCCCAACTGTCATCACTTTGAACCTTAGAAAGGCCCTGGAGAATCTCATCGCTAAGAAAGCCAAAGCTGCGGTTGTAGTGGATGTGGATGGTAGGCCAATAGGTATCCTCAGCAGGATAAAGATACTCTCCTTACTTAGAGGAAAAAATATAGGGGACCAGGTCAAGATAGAGATATCAGGTGACTTTACATTCGACTCAATAATGCTGCTGAAATCTGAGATTGACCGCAGGGAAAAGATGTTCTCCGAGGTTGCCAAGTTCACAGAGATTAGATTCTATATAAAGAGAGTGAGAGGCCAGCTCACCTCCAAATATGAAATGAGTGCAAATGCCTTTGGAAAGAGAAGATTCAGTATAAAAGCGACGGATGTAGGGGAAGAGAACGTCATAAGGGAAGTCATGGAGAAGCTTGACTCTATAGTAGAAAGGATGAAGTGATTACAGCGCGCTTAAAGTCATCTGCTTTGATTTTGACTCTCCGAATATAGAGTCTATTTCACTTTTTAGTATCTGGAGCTGTTGCTTGACCATGCTAGGGACATTGTATTTCTCAGCTAGTTTAAGGGACAAATAAAGATATTTTCTTATGTTCCCCTCACTTGAGGTCAACACTAAGTTCCCGCCGCATTTAGTGCATCTCCCTGAGAGGGGTGGGCGAGTATAGGTCTGATTACACTTTACACACCTAAATTCCTGCGTCCCGAACCTTCGGAGATTACCTTTTATGTCCTTTATGAAATGTTTCTCTATTATTATCCTTGCCATGTCTGAAGCGTCTACCGCCATTATTTTCTCTTCAAGCTGCATCTGACTTTCAACCTTACTTGACATCGTATCCAGTACTTTGTAAGCTGAAACGTTCACACCTGCGTTTATATCATCAGTATCTTTTGTGAAGAGAATCCTTTTATCCTCTGAATTAAGTATATCCTTCACTGTTGCTATGTGGACATTTGATGGTTTTTCATACCTGAGAGTAGCCTCATAAAACTCAAGCGGATACTTATCAACTATATCCATATTGTAAGCCTCTGAGTCTATGCTGTTCAGATCCAAAACATCAGATATGACCAAGGGGGAGTCCATGTATTTTGCGCCCCTTGAATCTGGGAGAAGCCTTCTATCAAAATTCAATAGAGCATCCATGAGAAGCAGCAATGCCGCTTCATCTCCATCACAGTTCCTACGCATCGCCGCATGGAAGAAAGGAGAAGCGAACAGACCTTGTGTCTTTGAAAAGCCGATTATCCTGCCAACTATTCCAGCCGATGTATGCGGCGCAAGCCCTACAACTAACTGCCCAACCAGGTCATCCTTTGATTTTACATTGTAAAACCTCCCTACCTTGAAATATCTCTCAAGTAAATCATCTATAAAGTTCGCCACCCTCATGAACACATCTGCCGCGTTCTCATCATTTTCACCATAAGTGGGCAGGATTATATCCTGCGGAAACAGCTGGAGTATCTGTTCATCAGAAACTAGATCCTCACCATAAACATCTTTTAGATACCCTAAAGCCTTTAGTTTCTCAAGGCTGACTTCTATCTCCTTTGGTTTGAAATGAGTTATTGGAAGCTCTATCGCATCAAATCTTATCGTGCCGTCTTTGTTTACGTTCAACCCATACATTGCCCTTAGTATCCCTTTCTCAAGCGGCTCTATATACCCTGCTGAATTAAACGTCCCCTTTACACCTTTTATCACATCTACTCTTTCATTTATATTCAAGCGGGAGTACGCTGAATCCAAGTAAGACTTTATATCCAGCTTCCTCATGGTCTTCCCTCTAGTTTCTTTACCATGATGGAAAAGCTCTTTAGTCTTCTGTCCACATAACCTACACGTGCGAAGGCTTTCTGTCTTGCTTCCACAGATTTCACATGTACTGTAGATTGTTTCTCTATTGCATTTGCTGCAGAAGAAAGTACCGAATTCCGCTGTGATTACACCACTGTTGTATGCTGTCACTATGTTCCTATCTCTTCCTCCGCTCTCACCTACGGGGAATATCACATTTGGATTAGTCTCCATCTCTCTCATCTTTGCCTTCTCTGGCCTGCCAAGCCTTGCTCCTATGAATGTGCCTGCAGTGTCCTTTATCTCCAGACCAGATATAGTGCTCAACGCTGATAAAGTAGAATCGCTGCGGTCTACAATTGAAAATACCTCATCAATGGTGAGCCTATTCAAACCAATCAAAAAAATAAAACTGTCTGCGCCTTCTATAACCACTTTGCTTTCTATAACCTTGTGAGGCACACCCAATTTTTCCAATGTTTTCTTTGTAGATTCATCGAGTGGAAAACTCAGCGACTGAGTCGGGGAGCCTGCGATTTTCATCAACAGCTCCACTTTCCCTTCGGAGTAGACATACTTGATCAATTCCTTCAGTTCCTCTTTAGATATTTGGCTCCAAAAATCTACATACTTTGGATGGAGAGGTATGTTATATCTCTTTGAAAAATTCACATGGTCCTCAAAAGACTTCAATGAATTCGAGTCTAAAGCGGCCCCCTTTGATTCCACTATCTCAGACCACCACTCCTCTACAAACGGCGAAGGCATCAAAAGATGGTTCTGCTCCAAAAAATCCCCAAAATTGAAGAGTATATCGCCGAGATACAGTATACTGTCTATATCCTCACCCAACTTCTCCAATTGATCCTGGGAGTTAATTTTCACAACTGTGCCGCTCCTTAGTCTAACTATAGGCCCGTCTATCATTGAATTTGGAGTCACAGCGCATGCTTTTCCTGGCAGCTCCACTCTCATCTGTGATCCTGTGGCAATGAAGTTACTAAGAACTTTACACGTCACTGGATTCAATGCGCAAGCCGCAAGACCGGATGTCCTCGCCCTGCCATATCTCAATCTGAATCCACCCCTTGTTAAAGGATATGAAAAAACCGGCCTTCCTGCTGCAAGCTCCTCCAAATATCTGTAGTTTGGAAGCACCTTCATGGAGCTGTTACTGCTATTCTCTTCCGTGTGCTCCTTCTCTTTCAGTGTTATGTACTTGCCTAAGAATGCAAAATCTTCAGCTATCTTATACTCCTCACCTAATGACTTTATTACCTTGTTAACTTTCTGTGCCTTAGAAGCAAAACCTTCACAGAGGACTAACATCGCCCCCCCTCTGATCCTATTGGTCTTTATCCTTGGTATGTTCTTGTAGGCTGAAACCTCTCTATCTGTGGTTGGGTCGCCTTCTACCTCTATTGGCATGTTACGCCATAGAAAATCTAACTCATTCGCAGTTGGAAGATACTGAAGCCTGGCTTCGTATTCATCATAATCAGAAGCTTCTACCTTGATTCTGCCTACCTCATCATCAGTTGGGTCATACTTGCTAAGACCAAAATGAGCCCTCAAAGTGTCAGCTATGACTACCACAGATGCTGCAGCGGTGCCGCCCGCACCTCGGATCGGCCCCCCAAAGAAGCAGGATATGAATTCACCGCCATCCTGTCTTTTCTTTAGTTCAGCGCGTATAAAACCTTCCAGCGGAGCCGATACTATGCCCAATGTCATGTAGGCTAGCCCTACCCTTATCCCTGCCTCTATCGCCTCTCTTCTGTCCTTGAAAACAACAAACTTTGAATCAGCCGTTGCTATGGCTGAATTAAGCGCCACATGCCAATCATTAGGGGCATACTTGGCCTCATTTTCTCTTATGAATTCGGCAAGGCCGCTGTTAAGCATGCTTGGTATTATCACTGATATCAAGCCCTCTACCTTCGAAGCCGTGTCCTTTGCAAGAGGTATGGGGCTGCTAACAAAACTCTGCGCGATATTATATGCATGAGAAACTTCTTTAGAAATACTGTCTGTATATTTATTCATTGCCATAAAAAGCTATAACAACTATTATATTTTATACTATATTTAAATTAGATGATAAATTATTATAAGTATAACAATCTGAGAGAGTATGGAAAAAGAGGAAGTACGTAAAATAATAGAAGAGAAGATAAAAAGTAATCCAGACACTTTATTCCCTGTATCATCACTGAAGGAACTTGGGTTCAGCAGGTATAAGTGCAAAGTTTGTGGAAAGACGTTCTGGAGCAGCGTAGAGAGAGACATATGCGGCGACGTTGACTGTACAGGCGAATATACCTTCCTACGTAAGCCCCTTACAAACACTAAGCTTACATATAGGGAGGTTTGGAACAGGTTCTCATCAATTTTTCAAGGTTTTGGACACACCGAGATAAAGAGATATCCAGTCGTCGCAAGATGGAGAGATGATATATACTTTGTGGAGGCCGCGATAGATGATTTTGCCCCATATGTAATTGCGGGGGCGATAGACCCTCCTGAAAACCCATTAGTTGTGCCACAGATATGTCTTAGATTCAATGATATCGAAAATGTAGGCTTGTCCGGGAGGCACTTGACAAGCTTCATAATGGCCGAAGAAGCTGCATTCAACACAGATAAAAAAAAGACCTACTTCGACAAAGAAGCTATAGTCTATATATACAAGTGGCTTGTGGAGGGCCTTGGATTAAAGAAGGAGGATATAACTTTCATAGAGGATGTTTGGATAGGCGCTGGCTACGCTGGGAACTGCTTAGAGTATTTTGCTGGAGGACTTGAACTTGGAAATCAGGTCTACATGAGGTACCTAATCGAAGAGAATGAGCTGAAAGAGATGAATACAAAAACTGTGGATATGGGTGGCGGGCTTGAAAGATGGGCCTGGATATCGCAGAGAACACCAACGGTTTATGAAGCGACCTTCGGAAAGGTGATAGAATTCATAGAGGAGAAAGTGGGAGTGAAATACGACAGTGATACGCTTGGTAAGATCTATGATCATCTTGGGAGAGTAGAATTAGACCGGCAGAATATAGACAGAACACTGGAAGAGATCGCAAACAAGTTGAATATGAAACCGGATGAGGCAAAGAAGATAATCAGTGACATGCAAGCAATATACTCCATAGCAGACCATACCAGGACTTTACTGGTTGCAATCCATGATGGGGCCCTGCCAAGCAATGTAGGCGGAGGCTACAACCTCAGGACCTTGATAAGAAGGGCACTTGCTTTCATAAAGAAGAAAAATTGGGACTTAGATTTAAACGAAGTTATAAAAAAACACATGGAAGAATTTGGGGAGTGGTTCACAGAGCTCAAGGAATACAATGTTGATGATATAATAAACAAGGAGATAGAGAGATATGATGAATTTGAAAGGAGAAATTACTTACTTATAAATCAGATAATAGAACGAGGGAAGATAGACGAAAAAGAGGCTGACACATACTACAGGTCTTATGGTATATCCTTGAGTGACATAGCTTTGCAAGCTGAGATGAATGGAAAAACCGTGAGCATGCCCCATGACCTGTTGGAGAGCAATGTTGTCAAAAAGAAAGAGATAAACGTGAACAAGAAGTATGATACGTCAAATCTCGACAGAACAGTTGAATTATTCTACGACAGTTCACTGGTGAAAGGCACTGCAAAACTTATCAAGAAACTAGATAGCAAACACATAATCCTTGACAGGACAATATTTTACCCAGAGAGGGGCGGACAGAAAGCAGACAGGGGATATATCAACGGCGTAAAGGTCACAGATGTGCAGGAGTATGATAAAGTCATCATCCACTCATTGGAAGAGGAAATAAAAGCCAAAGAGGGAGAGGAAGTGGAGATGACAGTCGATACGGAGCGGAGAGAGATACTTAGAAGGCACCACACTGCAACCCACATAATTAATCAGTCGTGCCGAAGAATCCTTGGGGGATATGTATACCAGAATGGGACAGAGAAAGACGTTGACAAGGTACATATAGATATAACATATTATGACAGACTCAGCGATGAGCAGATTAGTAAGATAGAGGATTTGGCAAATGAGATAGTAGCAAGGAACTTGGAGATAACCACTGAGATCTTAAGCAAAACAGAGGCTGAAAAAAGGTACGGAATGTCGATTTACCAAGGCGGAGCGATACCAAGCGCAAAGCTCAGGATTGTGAAGATAGGCGACTTTGATGTTCAGGCATGCGGCGGGCTACACTGCGAAAGGACAGGGGATATAGGCGTGATAAAAATAATCAAAGCTGAAAGAATACAGGACGGAGTTGTGAGGGTATGGTTCTTAGCTTACAAGCCGGCGGTATTATACATAAGGAAAATAAAGGGCATAGTCGATAGTTTAAGGGCTCTGTGGGGCGTAGGAGAAGATGAGGTCTACAAGACTGCGGAGAGGATATTCTCAGACTTTAAGCACTATAAGTCAAACTATGAAAAGAGTGAAAGCGAAAGACTAAGATTACTCATCATGACAGACAAATCAAAAGGCTATTCAAGCTTTAAGACGTCACTGCAAAATGTTGGGCAAGTTATAGCGATAATAAAGGACACTGCAAAGGAGAAGAATAATCTAAAGGTGATAGTTTATTTAGAAAGAAACGCTGTAGCTTTCCCAAGTCAACCTGATGTGAAATCTGAGCTGGAGAAGAGATATAATAAAGTTATCGATAAAGAGGGGTTTCTGATAGCCTATGGATGAGGTTAAATACACCAACAAGCTTGAGGAAAACGTAAACAAGCGTTGGAAAAAGCAAAATATAATCGCCAAGATAGAAAAAAAGAACAAAGACGGAAAGAAATTTTACTTCTTGGATGGCCCTCCATTCGTAACAAATGAAGTACATGAAGGAACACTGCTTGGGATCTTCATAAAAGATGCGATTACACGTTATAAGCTGTCCCGTGGGTTCAGTGTTAGGCTCCAGCCGGGTTGGGATACCCAGGGGCTTCCGATAGAGGTAGCAGTTGAGAAAAAGCTTGGAATAAAATCAAAAGCAGACATTGTAAATTTTGGGGAGTCAAAATTCATAGAGGAATGCAAGAAATTCGCAGATGAGTACATAAAACTGAATACTTCGATCATATTGGATTATGGAGCTCTATACTTTTACAATGAGCCTTACAAAACCTATGAGGACTATTACATACAAGGTGTATGGGCTGCGATGAAGAACGCATTTGACAAAGGTCTGCTTTACAAAGGGTTTAAGACCACTTGGTTCTGCGTAAGGTGCGGTACGCCAATGGCGAACTATGAAGTGAGGGACAAGTATTATGATAAGGAAGACCCATCAGTTTTTGTGCTATTTGAGCTCTTAGACGGAAGGTATATTCTTGTATGGACCACAACCCCATGGACACTTCCATCCAATGTGGCGGTTGCAGTAAATGGAAAAGAAAAATATATAGAAGTTGAGACTGAGGGCAAAAGAGTAATAATAGCCCAAAAAAGGGAAGAGATACTTAAAGAAATTAAAAAAGACTATAAAGTCATAAATGAATTTTATGGAAGCGAGCTAGTCAATTTAAGGTATAAACACCCATTTGAGGACCTACCCCAAATCCAAAAGAATAGAGAGAGATTGGGTGTGATCGTAGACGGAAGCAGTTTCATCCAACAGGACGGCACTGCATTTGTAAATTTAGACGAAGGAAGCGGGGCAGTGCACATGGCGCCAGGCCATGGAGAATCAGATTATAAACTCGCAATTCAAAGCAAGCTGCCGATATTGTCCCCTGTCAATGACAGCGGGTTGTACACAGAAGACGCAGGGTGGTTAAAAGGCAAAAAGATACTTGAAGTAAATCCGGAGATAATAGATTATCTTAGGGATAAGGGGCTTCTGTTCAGCGAGGGGAAGATAATGCACCCTTATCCTCATTGCTGGAGGTGTAAAACGCCGCTTATACAACGTGCGAGTGACCAGTGGTTCCTGGCGGTTAGCAAAATAAAAGAGGATTTGATCAATATATCCAAGGATATAAATTGGGTGCCAGAGATCTCTAGGGACTCTTTTGAGGACTGGCTGAAAAACGCAGAGGATTGGGTAATATCAAGACAGAGATATTGGAATACCCCCCTGCCGATATGGGTATGCAACAAATGCGGCAACTCAATTGCTGTTGGAAGCAAGAAGGAACTGATTAGATTGAGTGGAATAAAGAGGATAAATGACCTGCACAAGACATCCTTATCAAATGTGATGATAAAATGTGATAGATGCGGCGGGGATATGCATAGAGTAGATGATACAGTCGATGTTTGGCTGGATTCAGGGTCGGCTTCATTTGCCTCTCTTTCTTATCCTGAGAGCACAGCTGAGTTTGAGAAATGGTTCCCGGCTGACTTCATAAGCGAGGGGAACGACCAGATAAGAGGTTGGTTCTATTCCCTGTTGACCATCGGCTACATAATGACCGGAAAGTTAAGCTACAGAAATGTCTTAATGCATAAGTTCGTTGTGGGGGCAAACAGAATGAAACTCTCCAAGAGCGAAGGTAACTACAAGCCAGTGATGGAGCTACTAAAAGAGGGATACACAAGGGATTCGCTTAGATTGAGCCTGCTCAAGGGGAACCTTAGCTCTGAGATAACCTTCTCTGAGAAGGAGCTGGAGGTTTCGATGAGATTCCTTAATATAATGTTCAACCTTATCAGTCTACTCAAGTCTTTCGAAACTTCAAAGCTGTCAACTTCTGAAGCCAAGCACATCGAGGACACTTGGATAATGTCTAGGTGGGGGAACACAAAGAAGAGGATAGCCGAAAGCTTGGAGGGATACAGAACTGATATAGCGATTAATTCGCTGGTGAATTTTGTACAAGAGGATTTAAGCCGAACTTATATAAAACTCCTGAAACCGAGAGTTTTTGATGAAAAGGATTTAGAGGGGTATAAAACATTTGAGCATATATTTAAGGAACTTGCTGTTACAAGTTCAATCTTTCTTCCTTACATAGGTGAACTCATGCATGAAGTCGTTTCAAAGAAAGGATCTGCGCTGCTGGAGGCATTCCCCACCGTAGATGAGAAAGACTTGAATGAGATAGTCGAAAAAACCATGGACAACACTCTTAACCTTATTCAGGATGTATTGTCCTTGAGGGAAACTGCAAAAATGAACCTTAGGAGGCCGATAAAAAAGCTTTATGTGATAGGTCTGGAAAAGGGGGAGATTTTTGAGGATATAATCAAGAGGATGGCAAACATTATGAGTATAGATTACTCCCTCGATGAAAAAGACTATGAATTCAAACTGAATTTCAACCCCAAGTCCACTGAATTTACACAGGAAGACTTTGCTAAAATAGCTGCGAGATTTTTGGAGATGACCAAAGAATCAATAAGCAGGAAACTTAGGAATGGCATAGAGGTGGATTTAGACGGCAAAAAGCACGTTGTAAACACCGGAGACATATCAATATCACTTAAGAGATCCAACTTAGTTTCATCGAATGGATTCAAGTCAAAGGCAATAATAGTCATAGACCAGGATCTGGACTATGAAACTCTAAGGGATTGGATAAAAAGAGAGATTATAAGAGCTGTACAGGACATAAGAAAACAGTTCAGCATGGAAAGGGGCGATAAGATAAGCTTGTCTATACAGATCCAAGGGGAAGAAAGTGCAAAAATATTATCTGATATATACGATGAGATAGCCTCCAAGACTAATGCCTCAATCGGCCAAAGAGGAAAACTCATTAAGACGCAAGATCTAAACATAGAAAGACACGATATTCTTATAGAGGTATACTCCGTATAGGTTATACACGTGCAACAGCGTAAAAAACTGCTCTTTTTCATGCAGATGGAGCCACCAGATTACGGTTTAGGGGCGTAGATAACCATTTAAATACTTATAATATCAATTTATAATGATGGCAAAAGTCTATAGAGTGGAGAATATAGTCGCTAGCATATCCTTACGCACTTTTATACCGCTTAAAAAACTGAAAACATTTCCTGACACGCAGTACAACCCCGAACAGTTTCCTGGCCTTGTTTTCAGGATGAAGGACATGCATATAACATTCTTAGTATTTGGAAGCGGAAAGCTTGTATGCACTGGAAGCAGATCAAGAGAAGCCATAGACACAGCACTCAAGATACTGATTAACAAATTGAAAAAGATAGGCGTGACAATAAAGGAAAAACCAAAGATAGACATCCAGAACATAGTGGCAAGCGGAAACCTCAACAAGACGCTTGACTTAAACAAGATCGCATATAACGTCGATAATACTGAGTATAATCCTGAACAATTCCCGGGCCTTGTGTACAAGTTGGCTGATTCAAGGATAACCTTTCTGCTCTTTGGAACCGGCAAGATAGTGTGCACTGGCGCAAAGAAAGTCAGTGAGATAGACGACGCAATTGATTCTTTGTTGAACGTTGTGACATCCCCCCATGAATGAAATTCGTTGGCTTCCAGTTCCTATTGGAAGATGAGTCTTCCTCATAGTGTATAGTTCCTGCCCTTTTCCAGTTAGTTTTCATCCCACGATCTGAATCTTGGGTTTTCTCGCTCATAATTTATAAAAGGCCAAAAAAACAAGAGATAATTCACTTTTGATTTCGAAGGCTTAGAGGTTTAGCAGCCATTTCCAAAGCGGAACAAACCTTATCCTCTTTCCTTTTATCTTTTCCTCAGATTCATAGTCCCAGGTTATGATTAGGAGATTATTACAATGCAGTTCTTTTGACGCAAGTAAAATATTATTTATTTCTCTTGGTTTTATGAACTCTCTAGAGGACGCGTATGTCACCTGTATAATCTGACTTATACTGAAGCCTTCCTTTATTAAAAAGTCCACTTCATGCTGCTGGTGGTCTTTCCAATAGTATATCTCCCATCGTTTTTGGTTGTAGCTCTTCCGTCTGAACAATTCTATTGCGACGGTATTTTCCATTAAGCCACTGATGTCCTCGGAAAGTTTAACGCCGACATTGCTTATGATTGAGTTGTCTATGCAATATATTTTTTTAGGGGCCTTAAAAGTCTGTTTTAACTTAAATGAAAACCTCTCTAATCTAAACAGCAAGTACGCCTCTTCCATGTATCTTACCCAATTAGACACAGTTATCAGACTTTTCACCCCACTTATGCTCCTTAGAGACTCTAGCGTAAATTCATTCGCTGAATTTGAAACCAGATATCTTGCTACTTTTCTTAGGTCCTCTATATTTTTTATTTTGTGACGATTTATTATGTCCTTTGTTAGTATATCATTGTATATGCTTGCGACGATTTCTTCACCAAATTTCGCCGCTTCAGGAAACCCTCCCTCTTTAAGATAATTTTTTAGGAGTAGGATGAGCTGCGCCTTTTCTTTTGTTGTAAATGTAGGCTTTATCTCAAATTTCTTGTATTTTAGAAATTCCCTAAAACTGAATGGGAAAAGTATCACATCTATGTGCCTTCCAGTAAGTCTAGTAGCCAACTCCCCACTCAGGAGCTTTGAATTTGAACCCGTGACTATTACTTTATTAGTGTCCCTGAGCCGGGTTACAAAAAGCTCCCATCCTTGTATATTCTGGATTTCATCGAAGATCAGATGGTCCACATCCGGCCCGTACAATTCATAAAATACCTGCAATATCTGATTTAGATCTTTTGTATCCAAGCCTATGAGCCTCTCATCGTCAAAGTTTATATAAGCAAATTTCTCTCCATAGAATGTTTGTAAGGAAAGTACCGATTTGCCGGCTCTCCTTACGCCAAGGATCACAAGCGAATTAGGATATTTTATGAAATTCCCTACCTTTAGTTCTCTCTCGATTATATTCTCCGTCTTCATCAATTTTTTAATTCCTTCCCTTTGCTCTTCTATAATGACTTTTAAAAGCTCTAAATCCATATTATTTATAGTATATTAGATTATTTAAATGTTACATATCTTACTATGTTAGATTTAATAGTCTATTATATGTAAATTTTATATGACATAGTGTGTGATATCCCCACGAATTAATTCGCGGGCTTCCAGTTCCTATTGGAAGATGAGTCTTCCTCATAGTGTATAGTTCCTGTCTTTTTCCGGTTAACTTTCATCTCTGGATTCAAATCGTTGGTTTTCCCACTCACGCTTATATAAACAGCAAATGATCAATCAGACTCTTTTCTATCGATTAGGTAATTGACAATGTCTATGGTTGAAGCTGCGAGGTATCTCTTCCTTCCGATGGAGACTTTCTTACCGCCCAACCTGACTAGAAGCCCTTCAAATTTCTTAGGCAAACCAACGCTGTCCCCTAGAAAGAACGCAGGTGAATCTCCAAATTCAACCTCATCTATGTTCACACCATTTTCGCTAAGAATGTATATCTCTTTCAACCCTTCGGCGTAGGTTTCTATTCCCTCTTTCTTCAATGAAACACCTGGATGGGTCTCTCCGGAGAGAACCTTTAATATAATACTTCTCCATGTGTCCTCATCAACTCTAACATCAAAAAGAGTACTGCCGTCTATTGAAAGATGCATAGGTGGAGATGGCCTGCCGTAGAGAAATGCATGAAACTCATTCTCTCTTCTTATAGCATGTGAAGTGAACATAGAAGTTAGAATGCACTGATACACTGTGTCAAGTCTACCTGCCTTTAAAAGTGACTCCTTAAAAGGCGATGTATACCCCTCTCTCGAATACAGTATAAACTTTCGCATACTTCTCATATGTTATCCCCAATGAATCAATTCAGGGGTTTCCGCTCATAATTTATAAAGAAATCCTTATTATATATAGTATCAGATTAATAGATAAGAAACTCAATTTGTCCTCATTAACCGTGTAATTGCGATAATTTTGGCTGATTAGTAATCGTACGCTTAAAACCTCGGCTTTCGCCTTGATTCTTACACGCCGATTCTATCAACGGGGTCTTCTTCCCCAGCCTCAACGATACCTATTTTTGCGGTGGGTTTCGAGCTTAGATGCTTTCAGCTCTTATCCCTTAGCGCGTGGCTACGCGGCTTACCTTGTCAGATAACCGCTAACTAGAGGCGCCGACTCGTTGTTCCTTTCGTACTAATCGAGTCTTCTGCTCAGGTATCGAGCACCCTCACTAGTTAAATACCGGCCTGCCTCGCGGCGGCCTAAACTCAGCTCACGGTCCCCTTTGACCAGTGGACACCTGTACCCTTGGTTGCTTGTGCACAACCAGGATGGGGAGAGCCAAAGACTGTGGAGCAAGCTGCGAAGTCAATATGAGCTATCATCCGCAACAACTCTCTTACGCCCAGGGTAACTTTTTTGTCATACGAAGAACTCAAAAAGAGATCATTCGTGTTCGCTACGCCAGACTTTCGTCCCTGCGCACGTTGCTATGCAGTGCACAGTCAAGCCATCTTTTGCCGTTGCACTTGACGGTGGATTCCTATACCACCTAAGATGACCTTTGGGCTCCCATGTTATCTTTTCGTGGGATTGCCACCCCAGCAAAGCTGCCCATCTCCTACTGTTCCATACGGTAAGCGATATAAAACAATAGAGGTAGTGTTACACTTTCGACTATCCTGCCACCGAAATGACAGGCGTAGCGTCTCCTACCTACTCTATGTCTATCGTTTTAATACCACAATAAGAGACTGCAGTAAAGTTCCTGGGGTCTTTTTGACCCAGTGAGGGTCTCTGGTCTTTGCACCAGAATGATAGTTTCGCGGGATTCCAAGCAGGGACAGTGGGAACCTCATTACATCGTTCGCAAGCCAACAATCAATTGGCAAGGTGATGCTTGCTTAAGAAGGTCACAGTTACCTCCGCCGCTAATAGGTCCTTATACCCGTTGAAACAAGTTTTCGGATACCTATGCTGGGCAGATGTCGCCGACTGTACAAAAGATTGCTCTCTAGCAGTCAGCTATGCATTTAGTAAACAGTTGGGCTCCCCTAGTCACTGCGCCCTGATCCAGCTTTTGACCGGATCAGGGATCTCTTCTCGCTAACTTACGAGACTAATTTGCCGATTTCCCTTGCTCGGTTTAATTCCCTTGCCTTAGCCTTCTGAGCCAGTGCACCTGTGTCGGTATTCGGTACGGTTAAAATGGACAGTAACCGCCGTATTTTCATTGGAGCATGGGGTCTGCGAGCGCATCGCTGCGGCACATACATTTCAGTGACTTCTCAACATTATGTTTCTCCATCACCTCACATACGCACATAGCCTGACTGGGCTACCCCGCGTACCCTTACCCGTAACGACGGATAGATCCACTTTAGTGGAGGAATATTAACCCCTTTCCCTTTTGCCTAACTCCTTTCGAAGCCAGACTTAGGACCGACTAACCCTTGTTAGATAATCTTAAACAAGGAAACCTTACACTTGCGGCAGATGGGATTCTCACCCATCAATTTGCTACTTCCAGCAGGATTCTCAAAACTGAAAGGTCCGGTTTCCCTCACGGAAAACCTTCTAGCCTATCAGCTCGCCCCTCTACCACCTCTTTCGAGGTCATGGGTATCGGCGATCTACTTAGCCCCGTCCATTTTAAAGTCATTACATCTAGGCTGGTAAGTTATAACACACTTTTTAAAGGATGGCCGCTTCTGAGCCCACCTCCCAGCTGTTTTAGATGCAACTCCTTTTTAATGCACTTAGTAGATACTTAAGGGCCTTAACCCATGTCTAGGTTTTTTCCTTCTCGGTGTATAACTTTACGCCATACGCCCAACAAATACCCTTCATATGCAAACATTCTGAGTTTGATAATACAGTGAAACCTTTCGGTTCCTATCTGTATCTTCGGTTGCTTTACCGTCTGCATACATAGGTATAAGCTATCCTATGGGATATTTCGAGGGGAACCAGCTATCGCTGCGCACGATTAGTTTTTCGCTCCTATACGCGCGTCAACAGAGGAGTTAGTTCACCACCTGTTCGGGCCTCCATGAGAAGTAATTCCCACTTCGCCCTGCACGCGCATAGATCGTGCAGCTTCGGGTCTTGCGCATATGACTCGCGGCAGTTTCCTACCGACATGGAAAACCATGTTCGCTTTCGCTTTGGCATCCCTTTAAGGTTAGCCTCGCCATACACGCAAACTCCCTGCCCCTTTATGCTAAAAGGATGTTGCAACACTTGAGCCTATTTACTTTTTCATAGGTTCACAACGCGCCGCAACAACTATAACTATTAGATTTCAGGCTCTTTTCACCCTCTCTTCGGGAGTGCTTTTCAACCTTCGCTCACGCTACTGTTCGCTATCGGTTTTGAGTTATATTTAGAATTAGATGTTTTTGACACCTATCTTCACAGAAGAGTTTCGACCTCTGCTACTCTACGCGGATGATCATCCCTTCAAAGCCTACGAGGCTGTCACTCTCTATGGCCCAACATTCCAGTTGATTTCGGCTGATCTAAGATGACCATGACCCGCACCACATCTCCGCATTGCTGCGGATTCGGATCGTTCTGTTCCCTTTTCGTTCGCCATTACTGGGGGAATCTCTATTGATTTCTTTTCCTGCAGGTACTAAAATGTTTTAATTCCCTGCGTATCCCTCTATGCTTTTAGACATAGATATGTGCATACGCACATGCATCACGCATTCAGAAACCGGAAGATCAACGGCCGTCTGCGCCTACCCTCCGATTATCGCAACTTGCTGCGTCCTTCTTCGGTACTCAAACCTAGTCATCCATCTAATAGCTTGGAAATCGCAATTACACGGTCAACATCAATACTGCCAACAAGGCAGCATCTCTACCTCTTACTCCTTTATAATCTATATAAAGAAGCGCATCTTTGGACAAAGATATACTAAGAATAGACTTATTTATAAATGTATCGATTTTTTATGACACTATGCTACAGGGCTCTAATTTAGGAATATATTTATATGTGTGAGATGTATTATTACATTGTAGTAGATATTATATAATCAAGTATGAAAAGGAAAGGCAAGATGTTTATAGTTGATGAACTCGGGGAAGATCCGGATGAAGATTACGAGATCGAAAGAGATGAAATATTCGATGAGATCTAGATAGTAAATATACTCAATATTGGATTTAGAAAGAAGATAGTTACTACAGCACCCAATAAGATGCCTGGAATAAATGGAAGGCCTATCTTTATCTTAACCTCTTTTATTCCCTCCTTCTTCAATTTATCTATATCCTCTTCAGTCAACCCCGTGTTAGTTCTCTTAATGATTATCCTCCCCTCTTTTATCACATTATCCGCCAGCCAGTCGCCTTCTGTAAGCTTATTGACGCTTATATCTTTATACATCAGCTCCATGGAGATTATGTAGATATATCTTATTACTACAAGAAGAAGCGCCATAAGCGACAGCAGGATATTCAATGGAAAAACCAAGAGTAAATAGACTAAGACTATAACTATCGCTCCTGCGAATAAAATTATATAGTCATATACCTTCATGTGCTTCTTCAGCTCTCTGTGCTTTATCAAGCCCAATACCAGTATTGCAAACAAACCGTAAAACCCGCCGAACAGGAGTATGTTTATAAACAGATTTATAAATGACAAACTAGAGCTTAGACTTATATTTGTGAACAAAAAAGAAAAACCAAGCATCAATTTAGCGTCTCCCCCACCCCACTGCCCAAGCCTATACATCAAATATGCAAATCCAAAGAGCAAAGCAAAGGACAAGGGGATAAATTCTAAAACCTGTAAAGACCCCTCATAGATAGAAAGAATGCAAATAAGCAGAACAGCACCAACCAGGAATACGTAACTTACAAAATCTGGTACCTCTCTGCTCTTTATGTCGAAAGCTGACGCTAAAGATAGAATTAATATAACAAAACCATAAATTATCATTAACAAAGGTGGATGTATCATATGATATATGTAATAGGAACGGGTTTATATTATTTAAGCGACCTGCCGTTGAGGGCACTTGACTGTCTAAAAGACTGCGATGAGATATTTTTGGACAGATACACTAACCTAAATGATATATCCTATCTAAAAGAATTAGAAGAAAAAGTAAAAAAGAAGATTACAATCAAAGGGAGGGAATTCTTTGAGAGCGAAGAACCAATAAAGCTCGGAAAAGAGAAAAACATCGCACTTCTAATACCTGGCGATCCCCTGGCTGCAACAACGCACGTATCTCTACTCTCTGAAGCAAAAAAGCAAGGCATTAAATTTAAGGTGATCCATGCATCAAGCATCTTCTCTGCACTCGGAGAAACAGGCTTATCACTATATAAATTTGGAGCTGTGACAAGTATACCGCTTAATTCCAGGAGATTTCATATAACAAGCTTTATAGATGTGATAAGAAGAAACAAATTAAATGGACTGCATACTTTAGTCTTGCTAGAAACTCAAAGCAGAGACACTTTCGTAAATGAGAAAGAAGCTGTAAAAATATTAGAAGACTTAGGGGGGGATATTATTGAGGAAAACAAGATCATAGTCCTATCAAAAGTTGGAAGCGAAGACCAGACTGTAAGCTTATTTACAAATCTAAAGAAAAACCTCGAACCACCAATATCGCTGATAATACCAGGGGAAATAAGTAAAGTCGAAGAGGAGAACATGAGTATTCTGCTCCAATAGAATCATTCATGTTATAGATATTGGGATGTAGCTTGACTGCAGGCAGTAGGAGTATCCTGCGGTTATGTTTATATTCTGCAGGCTTGAATATCCTTTCCCAATTACTGGCTGACCTGTCAAGATAAAAGGCAATTGGAGAGCACCCCCACTTAGTAAATCCAAACTTGGAGAAGGAGGTGTTATGTTTATGGCTGTATGCTGTGGATTTAGTGCAGGCTGCGATGCAACATATATTTCAGATGTAGAAGATATACTAAGCCATCTTAAAACACCATTGTTAACATACCCCTCTGTTGTTGCTGGATTTAGTATTAATGTATAAGTTTCATTGCTAGGAGTCGGAGGTGTAGGTATAACCTGCTTTATATTAGATATAGATATATTGAAAGGGGAAATAGAATATATTGGGGAGACAATTGGAACAAGCCCATTGTAATCTTGATTCTCAAATGAAAAAAAGTATTGGTAACTGGATTCGTAGTTGAAACATGCTGTGAAAAGCATTGTGCAATCCTGTGCTTTTGAAGCTGAGAAGCTATCAGAAAAACTTGTGACTTCACCACTTCCCAGTGTTATAACATTATTCTCAGATGGGTTTATGAAAGGGCATCCAGCTGGTGATACGCTTACAGTTATAGGTTGACTAGCGTGGTTTACTAAAGTTATTATCACGTTGAACTGCGAATTGGTGTAGATTGGTAATGTGGGATTTTGAAGAGCCGCTGAAAAGGTAATTGGATCATAGTAAACTACACTGCTAATATTTGTAGATCTACCTATTCCTAGACTGTTCAATAGCGAGGGGTGATAGATATATACAAATATAAACCCACCAACAATTATTAGAAGGAACACTAAAACTCCAACAGCTGCTTGAGCCTTACGATTTCTTATCATATCATAATTAAGAAATACAGTTTATTTAACCATTACTAACTGAAGACACAACTGTAGTTTTATTGAAAAAGGACTTTCCACCAGCGATTAAAACCCTTAGAGAATTAACACTTCATTTTAAAATTTCTCAAGAATTGCAAGTTATAGTAGGACCAGGCGTAGAATAAAGATAATTGTAGTCTACAGCTATCCCGACAAGATTCTGACTGGCATGTGTAACAGAGTTAAAGGCTGAAACCGTAAGAGGTAAGCCACCTGGTATCAAACTAAGCTGCACGTTTGGTATCGTTATTGTTAGTAAGTTCCCAGAGACTGTAGGATAGTAAGCCTTGCCAGCGTAATAAATAAATGCACTTGCTATCGCTCCACTTGAATTATCAATAGTCACAGTTACAGAGGATATCTCACCATTTGCCCCGGAAGGCAAAATTTGAGTGTAAACATTACCAGAGTATATATCTGGATTTATTATTATATCCATACTCGAATTTGAGGTTTGTTTGTTTGCAGATTGATCATTCGTCTCTAAACTTAAAGGTGAAGCAGCAATAGATAAAAAGCCGAACGGAGAGCTATAAACAGGGCTGGGAATTAAAGAAGAGGGAGTAGTGTAAGGATATACTATTATTGATGTGTTCGTATCTTGCTTTAAGCCACTTGATGACACTGTGAATACCGAAGTAGATGTAATTGGGGTGGTTATGCTGTTACTGCATGCCACACTAAATGTTACACTAGCTGTGGCTGCCATAGAAGATGGCATTGTAAAGACCTGATATGGCGGTGTCTCTGTTATGAACGCAGGCTGATTAACACTGAATGAAACATTCGTTAATACAGGCTCGGCAAACGGATTTCCATAGGTAACTATAACCTGACCTGACTGACCGGGGTTGAGACTTGATGACGGGTTAATCGATGAAGAAAAAGAGTAGCTCGTGACTGAAGTTGGGGTAATTTTATTAGTTGATGAACCTGTTGGAAGATGTATATATCCTGAATAGAATAGGAACACAACTATAAGGACTAAAATTAACAGAACAGCTACTACAGCCCCACCTGAAGAACCTTTGTTTGTGCTCATAACAAATCAATATCTATCTTAATATAAAAAGCTTTCTAAATATGATACGCGTGTGCATAACTAGGTCGATAAGTCTTTATTCTATGTCTATACAGTGTGGGATATGGCGTCTAAGATCGCCAAAACGGAGTTAAAGGGATTGATTAAGAGCAGAAGTGGGGGGCGATTCCATCCCAAAGTACATTCTTAGATCGGATTATCAACTTTTGATGTAGTTATGCACAGGAATACTAAGCTAGTACCGCCTTCCCGCTTTTTATCAATATATCAGCGACTTCTTTTTCAACCTCTACAACATTTGGAAATGAGAATGGGCCGTATGTTTTATTATTTTTCCATATGAATTGGGGGATATCAGACATTATTTTTATGACAACCTTATCACCATCGCTTTTTTCACTCTCTAAAACCTTCTTTTCTTCCTTCGCTGGTTCAGCATCTTTTATCTGGCGTATAAATGAAGATTTGTACTCTGATATAATCGAGGTCAATTTGTCTAGTATAACTATCTCCTTTGAGCTGAGCAGATCCTTCGTAACCTGATCTACACTCTTAAGCAGAGAAAGTTGATATATCTTCTTCAATCTTATATCAACTATCTTATCGATAGTACTAAGCACATTATCTATCTGCCTGGATAAGTCTGCTACCCTCTCACTGTCACCAGCTTTCTTTGCTTCTTCTAAGGAGCGCTTTGTAAGCGACATGTACTCTATCATGTCAACTATCTTACTGTCGGTTAGACTGGTCAGAGAACGACTATTTGATTCATCTCTTAGTATTCTTATGAACTCGCTATAGGTTATCATATGGTTATTATCTGCCTTATTATATGGGCCGCCTCAAGCCTTTGCGCGGTGTCTTCATGCTTTAACACCATAACTTGCGGCAGATCTGTCTGCTGTATATGTAGATACAATCTAAATTTATAGACGGTTAACATATTATTGTTAGTTTATCCTTCTCGATATTTATGCTTTCATCCCTTGATTCAAATTACGTATTTCCTGCTCACACTTTTATAAGTATCCTCCTTACAGCCTGCGATCTCACTAAGAAAGAAGAACTTCCGCTGGAAAAATTAAAAAGTATACTGATTTGTAGTTTTACACTCAAAATGCCTTTAATCCGCCGAACAACGCCCCAATCTCACTAGAAAAGAAGGAGTATATACTTGAGAGGAAATGAGTTGGACCCACAAATATTATGTAAGCAATTATTATTATAACCCCAAGAACGAGAGCGACTATGTAAAGAAGGGTAGCTTCTATAACTCCTTTTTCGTTTACCATATGATTACAGATGTGCAGGCAGAGTAGGCACCCCCGGTAATAAGCTTTTCCACAGATTTGGTGAAAAAAGCATAAGGTATACTATCAAGATTACGAGCATTATCACAACTACTACTATTATCATCAATATGTAATCTGCAACCCCTTTTTTAGATGAAACGACCATAATTTACACTAGAGCTTGAATTCATAAATACATTCAGTAGATTTGTTATCTTATATGGAGTGAAGACTTGCATAAAGAAGATGATTATTATTATCATGACTACGATAATCACGACGTATATTATTACCGCTCCCTCTACAGCTCCTTTTTTATACATGTCCAAACAGCCAGCTGAAAGATATTGCATTCCAAAAGTCAGACATCAAAGTTGATGAGGAATGCCCAAAGTATACCAAAAGCACCACTATAGTGAGCAATACAACTATCGATATCACGACAGCAATGACCTCTGTAACTGGCACCTGCCCCTTTGTATTTACCATACTTAGATTTAATAGACTTTTGATTTATTTATATCCCTCGAGATCAACCATTGCATGTGATATTTACGCTGTATTTCCCTCCTGGGCTTGTAACCAGTCTACCGCTTGGAGACTCACCGGATGTGTTGCACTTGAAAACCGCATAATTAGAGACAACAACCTCCTTAAAACAATCAGTACTGCCAGCCAAATAAGAACACTGCTCCTTTCCTTGGCCAAACAGATAATAAACAACACCAGAGGTTCCCTGTGAAGCAGTGAGCTCATAGGTACACGAATTAGCAGAGGCGGAGATTTCTTTCGCGGTTATAGAGCATTGAACCGTGGAATTTCCTAGATTCAACTTACTACTAGTCAGCAGAGATGACAGGAAACCGCTCCTTATTATCAACACAGATACGACCGCGAATATAACAAGTATTACCAAAACCATTATGGTTTCTACGATTGTCGCACCTTTTCTATTATCTATTATGTGACTGCGCATACGTAAAGAATGTTCCTCCCAAGAAGGTTATCTCCATGAAATGTTGTATCGACTGGACTAGTAAAAGTTTGAATAATGCATGATACACAGTTTGGCAGACCGCTTAGCGTGTATAGGGCCCCAGCTTCCTCTAGACCAGCCTGCCAGATGCTTGAAGCGACAAGGTTATACTGTTTAGCATAACTAAATGTAACAGAAGTAAGAGCACCCGCTGCAAATGCGCCGCCTATGACCATCGGTCCTGGATTAGCTTCTGCTGTGCCGACAAACAATGAACCATAGATAGCCGTAGCCCTAGCACAATATGTATAACAGTTAAGTGGATAGTTATTTATAAAAGTCTCGGGGACACATTCACTTGGCAGATTTAGTTCAACCGGTGGGAACCTCGTGTTGGTCATAGAATTAAGGTAGACCATATATAGCGTAGACTTCTGCAAATCAACTGATTTATTGAATGGATTGATAGCGACTGCTTTCTTGCCCCCACTCTTATTCCAGTAACTGAAAAACAGATCTACTCCTGGCTGGAAATAATCGAAGTAGCTGACGTTTGTGGTCGCATTGCTGAAGACCGGTTCGCTCAATGTGCAGCTTGGAGGCGGCACAAGTGAGCCGGTGACTGCGTCATAATCCATGGAACAGGAATTCTTTGAGGCATTACAGAAATTGGTGTAAGCCTGAGTACAAGAACTGGAGTATCCAGTCGCATTTACACATAAGCCATTCGAACCAACATATCTATCAAAGGTACACCCCTGTGACCCAACACAAAGATCCAAAGATGCATTATTATCAGCCGCTAAAGTGCCTTTAGTTGCGTTAAGTGGGACCGTAATAAGGTTATAATTCGGATAAGTAGGTACATAATTTGACCCATTTACACTGCACGTAAAGAAATTTGTCTCGGTTTTTATGCATGTAGTAGGGGCCTGTGAATCACAGGAGAATCCTTCAGCGGCATGTGGGCAAGCTTGAGAAGCAGTGTAGCCTATGCAACTCTTTTCGCTGGTATATTTAGTATTATTTAAAAACTCTGTAAAATTGTAAAGGCTGAAGTTCTGGTCAATGTTGATGTTTGACACGCCACACAACTGAGGATTATATCGAAAAACCGTAAGATGATTGAAAGCTCCATACTGGTAGAAGCATGTGGATAAAGTGCTAGCTATCCCAGTGAACATGGAAGATACAGGGTAATTTCCAGAATAAGTGCTGACCAAAGTTGAGCAACCAAGCATTGGTGGCGTTAGGTGAAGAGAAGATAAAAAGGATGAAATACAGAAGAACTGGGTCAAGCAAAGATCATTGTAGAAGAAATTTCTTATGTTTGAGCTTACATAGCATAAAGATGAAGATGAAAAATTAAAGCCAAGCAGCAAAAATTGGCCAAAAATGTAAAATATAAAGACTACACCGATGATTACAACTATCATTATTACAAACATTTCACCAGCAGTCTCAGCCATAGCTTTCCTACTAATTTTCTAAGACTTCCACAAATTTAAGGCTTATACAAAAGGACTATTAAATCTACCTGATAGTGATGCAGACAAAAACCCTATCCTGCGACAACACCATAGCGTTTAGAAGATGACCGCAGAAGCTAACTGTATAATTACCAGAACATGCTTGGCTTGGCGGGTTACTATTCAAATTTAACTGGGAAGTTGTCAGGGAATTTACGACCTTCGTGTTATTTTTGAAAGGAGCACCGCATAAAGAGCTGGATATGGACGGTTGATCAAAACCAGAAACATAGCTACATCTACTGCTGAAGTCAGAATAGCAGCTGCTAGGGAGGGCTGACCCAGGGTACCCGAACATCGCTATCGAGTAAGACGAGTCATTTGTTATGTTCTGATCGAGTTGAGGAAAGGCAGCCGTGTTATCACTTCCATTTGTTATTATGGCTATCTGGAGGGTATCCCCGGGGTTATAATAATTCTGATCTATATAACTTATCATCGCACTGAAATTTGATATGACTCCATTACTGTTGGACGTTAATATCTTACCGTAATAGCAACTAAAAACGAAGTTCTCATCCTTAGATTTCAGTAAACTTTGCCCAGTCGAATAATCGCTCCCAGAGAGGAGTCCAAAGCAAGAAGAAGCCTTAGAGTAAACCTGTGTGCCAAAATCACTCACAGTATTGACGTTTATATTGCTCTGCTGCAGGCATGAGGATTGCACGGATGAGACAGGAATCGGGGACATAACCGGAGTGCCTATGAGATAACTAGCAAATACTGAGGCAGGATTCAATACGTTGTTCACAAGCCCGAATTCATAGAAAGAAAACAAGCAGCTGAATCCGAAATTCAAGGCGCCTATAGAGGATATTAGAGGAACAACTACGAGCTCGAGGATTATTATCGCTCCACCTATGATCGGCACTATTATTTCAACTAACACCAGCCATATACCCTGCGACATCACCTACCTCCAAATAAACCTGAAAAATATGAAAAGAGAGACGGATTGCTAGAGGAGGCGTAGTACATGTTATAAACGATGTAAATCATAACTACCAATGAGATTATAACAATTATCAGCCACACGATTCTCCATTCAACTGCGCCTTTGCTGTCCATTTGGTGACATCCTCCCATGAATTAATTCATGGGCTTCCAGCTCCTATCGGAAGCTTTAGCTTCCCCATAGCGTATAGTTCCTGCTTCTCAGGATCATAGCTCGTAGACCCTGCTTTGATTTTCATCTTGGCAAGTTCCGCCGTCAGAGGATTCTCCACAGGCTTAGCTCTTTTGGAGAGTTCCC
>JAGDXU010000001.1 GCA_023269965.1 Candidatus Parvarchaeota archaeon
TTGCCGCTAACTTCTTAGCTGCACTCAATAATTTTGCTTTCATGTTTCCTCCTATAACTTTTATTCCTGCTCGGACTTTTTTTGTTTTTGAATATGAGGCGTTAACCTCAAATGGAAATGACATTTTTGTTGTATTTAAACCTTTCGTTTGAGCTAATTCAGCCCTTGTATGTAGTGAAAAATCTTATTTTTTATCTTTTTCATTTGCATCCAGTTTCTTCTTCAATTCATTGTTCTCATTCTGAAGCAGGACATTGCTTGCGGAGTACACCTTTATCGTCTGGTCCATCTCATTCAGCCTGCCTGAGATGTCATTCAACAAAGTCTGCAACGATGATATTGGAAGCTCGACCTTCTCCGGCTTTATCACCTCTATCGTCGACGGCGCGTAGTCCAGTATAAAATTGAACAGCGACTCCATATCCGAGGAGACATTGAATGTGACATAGACCGAATAGAAATCCTTCTCCAATTCCTTCGGCTCGCTGTAGACTTCATTGTATATTCTCAGTTTCTTCCCATTCTCTTCAGCCGTAGCAAGGATTTTTTTCAGAGAGTCGATCGCCGCTTCCTTCGGCCTTGCCATCAATTCTATCGTGCATCTCAGCTCAACCTCATTTTCTTCTTCAGGCATATCATTTTCACTACCCTCTATTATTCCATTGGGATATAAAAATATGAACATTTATTAGCTGGCGGGGGCATTTTATTCATATGATTATATTCAGTTCCGCCGTGGCCGGCTGCGACCGAATAAGCATAGAAAGAAAAGCGGTTAACCTAGCGAGGAAGAACGGCAGAAGGCTGGAGATAATAAACCTCATAGATGAGATGGTGAAGGTCGCCAATGAAACCAACCCCTACATAAATCCTAAAAACCTGCCCAACTTAGACATAGAGAACATAAAGGTGCTTAAGGACCACACGCTGCAGAGGATAAAGGAGAGAGTGAAAGAGGATCCAAAGAAGGACTACATAATCGACGGCCACATGTCATTTTGGTGGAGAGAAGGCCCGCTGAATATAATGAATTCAAAGGACATGAAGGTCCTGAATCCAACTTTTTTCATATCTGTTGTGAATGACCCGAGGAGCATAAACAACAACCTGCACAAGAAAAAATCCTGGGAAGATAAGGCCATCGACGAGTATCAGATAGCGCTATGGTCTGAGTTGGAGGCGTACACCACTGACTTGATAAGCAACTCAGTGGGGAAGAGAAACTACATAATAGGGGCGAGGGAAGACCCGAGGACATTGTTCGAACTGATCTACAAGGACTACAAGCCGAAAGCTTACATCAGCTACAGCATAGAACACAGGAAGAGCAACTATGAGGGCCTTGAAAGATTCATCGAAAAGATCAGGAGATACCTGATAGTCTTCAATCCGAAGTCAGTCGACATAGATGCATACAAGATATCGGCTGATGAGAGGCTGAAAAACTTGATTTTCAACCAGACAGTTAGGCGGGATTTCCACCTTGTGGACCAAAGCGATATCACGATAGTTTACATGTCCGACCTTGTGTACTCTAGCGGAGTGGATGGGGAGAGGATGCACGCGCACTTCAGCGGTAAGAAGGTGCTCCTTTACTTTCCATTCGAAAGATACAGCCCATTTACGCCCTACTTTGTGGACAAGATGTACAAGAGCGAAAAAGAGCTCATAGAAGAGATAAAGAGGCTGGCTAAAGTCTATTCAGAGGGGAAAAGAATTTGAATATGCGACCGCCGGGATTCGAACCCGGGTCCATGGCTTGGGAAGCCATTGTTATGCCACTAGACTACGATCGCACCTACAGACTAGAACAACACTAAAAATTTAACTCTTACGAATAGGTTATCCCCCCTATTTAGCCGATAAAAAGTATTAAATATACAAAGATATAAGATAAATTATGATATTCGGAAAGAAAAAGGAAGAAGTGAATCCTTACTACAATAGCACAGAGAACGCTCAGGGAAACCAGGGCGCGGCTCCTGCTCAGAATCCTGCCCCACAAGCTGACAATTCATCCCAAGCGCCATTTCCTACGCCGATACTTCCAGTTCCTGAACCGCTAAGCCCAGCTACTCCAAGCATAAAGCCAGAGTGGGAGAGCAAGCCGGTCCCTCCAGTTGGAGGTGTAGCTTCTACGACTGCATTCATAAGGCTGAGCGATTACAAGCAGATACTTGAAGATATAAAGGCGCTCGAAAAACAGATAAGCGGCTCGAAGGAAGAGCTTGGAAAGTTAGGCAGCATTCTCGATCAGGAGAGGACAACCCTTTCAAACTATATGCAGCTTGTCAATGATCTAGAGAAAGTCATAAACGACATTCATGCTTCGCTGTCAAACATACAAGCGTAGATTTTCTAAGGCACTGAAAAATGGAAGAGGATAGGATAAGCATCGATGAATTCAGGAAGATCAAGCTCAGAGTTGGAAAGGTTGTGTCAGCTGAGGAAGTTCCGAACAGCAGCAAGCTTCTCAAGCTTATAATAAGCTTCAAGGACGAGCAGAGGCAAGTCGTAGCAGGGATAAAGAACCACTACAAGCCTGAAGAGCTCGTGGGAAAGAAGCTGATCGTCGTCTTCAACTTGAAGCCTGCAAAACTTATGGGGCTGACTTCAGATGGTATGATACTAGCCGCATCTGACGGAGAAAAGCTCTCAGTGCTCACCGTCGACAAGGATGTAGATGAAGGAAGCTACGTGTCTTGATTATCCTTCATCATTTATATTTTATTCCCATGATTTTGAATAGGCCGTTTTTCTTGTAAAGGAAAAACCAGCCTGCAGCTAAATAGAGTATCCCAACCAATCCTGCGTCTCCGCCGCCGATATACTTGGAGAGAAAGACTATGATGATGGTGAATCCAACGACAAAGTACAGGAGTATAACTGAGAGGATTAGAACCTTCTTCCCTCTCGATATTGCCTCATCTATCATCTTCAAGCGCTCCTGACCTGATTGATTCGACGATGTTGCCGTCTGAGAACTTCGTGGAGGAAGGGAGGTATTTCCTGAACATTGAGAATCTGTAGTCCATGAGGATTATAGTGCACCTGTCCTTTTCTGATCTTATCCCCCTCCCCGCAGCCTGCATCGTCTTTATCATCGAAGGCAGGACCTGGGCGTACTCGAAACCTCTTCCGAACTTCGCCTGATAATAGTTCTGCAGCGCTTTTAGCCTGACAGATGGCGGCTCGAATGGCACGCCAACGACCACTATCAACTTAACGCTGTTGTTCTCTACCCCGATGCTCTCGGAGAAATTCCCACCGATCACGGAGAGAAGAACCGAACTTTGGTTTTTTAGCCTGTGGAGTATAGATTCCTTCTCCTCCCTTGTCATCTTCTGTTTCTCTCTTATGATGTCCTTTGACCCTCCCAGGAGGGGGGCGACTTTGTTCATGAAATCGTAGGAAGGGAAAAAGATGATTGAACTGCCGTTCACACCGGAAAGCAGTTTCCTTATGTTTCCAACTATGGTTGAAATCTGCTCCTCTCTGTGCGAGAATTTTGAAGTGACGCTGGTGTCGTTTATTATCAGCCTGTTCTTGTCGACAAATGTGTCGGATATATCAAGCTTTCTCGCATCCTGTATACCCAGAAGGTCGGCGAATACATCCATAGGCTTAAACGTACCGCTCATAAGGATTGAAGAACCGAATTTTGATATCACCTCGGAGGCCCTGCTGGACGGGTCTAAAGAGTATATGTTCAACCTCACTCTCTCATTCTCCCTTGAAGCGTACTGTAGGTATGACTCATCTGAACTGAGGAGAAGCTGCACGACCCTCTTCAAAGTGAAGGAAGGCGGTATCGAGCTCCTGCTCTCTCCTGCTTCTATTATCTCGTCTATAGTGTCGATGTCCTCCGCAGAGAATAGATCTCTGAAGTCGACCGCTTCCTCGCTTTTCACGTTCTTTATCACTTCGATTATGGACTTCACCTTCTTCGCTAATTCTGCGCTGCCGTAATTTTCTATCTCTTCGTGGGCCCTCTCGAGCGTCCTCAAGGAGATGGATGTAGAATTTATGTCCTGTATTTTGCTGTGGAGGTTGTGCGCTTCGTCTATGATCAGTGTAGTGTCCTGCGGGGAAATGTTTAGCTTTGAGAAAAAACTGTTTGAGATGTCTTCGTTGAAGGCGTGCGAATAGTTTGCTATCACCACATCCGCTGATTTCCCATAGACCATGGATATCTCATAGGGGCACACCTCGAACGTCCTAGAGTTCTCTATGCAGTCCGAAGGATTTGAAACGTCGAACTGGAGCACGTTCAGGGCGGACGGCTTCAAGCTTCTATCCCTCGAATAAGTGTTCGAATAAAACCTGCACGCCCCCTGCTCCCTGACGACCCTGCAGAACTCAGAGAACAGAGATGAATCCACCTCATTGTCTAGAAGGCACATCGACTGTTTTCCATTCACTCCAACAAACTTTATATTTGTGTTCGAAGCCAAGTTTATCGATTTAATTGTGTCGTAGAATATCTTTTGATGCGTGTGCTTTGATGTCAGTATAAGGATTCTCTTTCCGGCCTTCTTCGAGGCCTCCAAAGCGCCAAGCATAACCGCCGCTGTCTTTCCTAAACCTGTAGAAGCATTTATCATCAGCTTCGATCCGCTGTTGACTGTTTCGATAACATTGTCTATTATCTCCCTCTGTCCCGGTCTCATCTCTTTGAATGGAAAACTAAACATACGGTATACTCAAATTCTTAATACGTTTCTAAGGATTTAATAATTTCAAATACTTATGTGCCTTTGAAGACTTAGTTATAGTATGGGGAAAAAGCCATTTGTGTACAGGCACAACCTGTCTTTCATTGTACTTGTGGGATTAACTATGTCCCTGGCAAACGCCGTCTGGGCTTTTCTGCTTTCAATCTCGGAGAGCCAGAATGGGAACTTCACTTTGGTTGCTGTCACAATGGCCCTCGGATTCCTACCATTGAGCTTTCTGCTTTACGCCAGAGATCGCAGCAGATCAACGCTATCAAAGTATGCGATATTAACTGGGGTGTTCTTCGGTCTGGCAAATGCTATGCTTATGAGCATATTCAGCTACAAAGATTCAGCGATAATCTACTCACTTATCTCCCCCACTGTGCTGGTGTTCATAACCCTCCAGGTATTCGTGAACAGGAAGAAGATCAGCCGCAGTGGTATACTCAAATTGTCTGTGGGAGGGGCTGCTGCAACACTCGGTTTTGTATCACTCTCATTCTCTGGCCTGAACACATCATTGGTAAGCGAATATGATATATTCCTGTCTATCATCTTGATAGCCTTGTACGGCACGGCGGGGTTCCTACTGACGGAGACAGGATTAAAGAGCAAGAACATAGGCGGACCAATGCTCACGATCGGGGTGTTCGAGATAATCACAATGCTTTTCTTCCTGCCTTTCTCTGGGCTTAAATTTTCAACGACTGGGTTAGGATACGCATTTCTAGCGGGGATGATCGTAAGCGCAGGAGTTATAATAAGTTTCCTGGGGTACAGATCACTTCAGGGAAGCAGAAGGGCTATGTCTTACTCGTCTATAATATACATACTATCAGAGTCGGAGACGCTCATACTCGTACTGCTGTACATGCTTTTCGTGGGCAGACTGGATATCTATGTGATTGCATCAGTGCTGCTCATAGCGGCAGCGATATGGTACCTATCAAAGGAAGCAGACACCTCACTCGAGTGACATCGCTAACAGAGGATTCATTGCTACTTCTTTATCGGCTTCTGCAATGACTTCGGAGTCTCTCCCCCATGCCATGTAAGCCTTGGTTTTATCTGCGTCGGGTATATCCTCTCTGAGTTGTCATCCATGATTATGCATGCGCCCGGTAGCTTTGGCAGGTTCGCAAGGTATCTCTCTATCGTTGACGACATGTAAGTTTGCATGACCTGATTCAGGGCATCTATGTCTATCTTCGCCGTCACATGCTGTGAGATTATTATGTCCGACTGCGTTATTATGTCTGTGTCTAGTTTTCCCGGCTGCTGAGTGGCTATCACCAGCCCTATGCCTGGCTGCCTTCCCTCCTTCACAAGCCTTGAGAGTTCCGGGGATGCTGCCGTCACCCCTCCAGCCGGTAGGAATTCATGAACCTCGTCTATGAACATCCAGACCAAAGGTATTGTCTTCCTGTTCTCCTCTATCACTTGGTTCATCTCATTCATCTCCTCTGCCCTCCTTTGGATCTCCCTTATCTCAAGGACTTTCCTTGACAGGAGGCCGATGACAAGCGCCCTTATGCTAAACGGACCTGAGGAATGTGAGTATAGACTTATGTCAAGGATATTTATGTAGGCAGGCTTGAGAAGGTCCTCTATGCTCGTCCCGTTCTTCTCGAAAAGGCCCCATGCCTTGGCGGATTCAAATCTACCTATGCAGATGTCTTTCACAGTGTCCTGTGCCAGCTCTGACTTTATGTCTTCTATTATGTCGTCTATGTCAAAGCTTTTCTTCGTTTCCGCTAGATTAGACACTGCGCGCTCTATCAGCACACCCTCTTCGCTGTTCATAGAGAAACCGAAGATATCGATCCACTCGACTGAAGAGATATCTGATACGGATATAGAGAATGGCTCATCGACCATCGTAGGGTTGTCCTGCTTGAGCTGTTCAAAGTAGCCCTTCGGAACGAAGACCCTGACATTTGTGAACGCCTTAGGCTCCTCCCCCCAATTCTTCAGTATATCCGCTTCTTTGTAGTTCGGACTCTTCATCGTCCAGAATATTCCCATCGTGTCTATTATCAGCGAGGTTATGTTCTCCGCCACCTCTGGGGGAGCAGATGCCAAAGCCTCAGCTATGACACCCATTGTATAGCTCTTCCCTGACCCCCTCTTGCCTGCTATCAAAACCACATGCGGCCTAAGTATGTCCAGCATTATCTCATTGCCAAGGCTAGTAGTCACGCCCATCGTTATGTACTGCTTGCCTATCAGTGAGGAAGCGCTTGAGCCGTATATGCTCATATCCTTGTCATTCCTTCCGATTATTATTTCGTAAGACATATCTTCCCTCTAATAGGCATAATATCAATTATTGCCAGGTATTCTTATAGTTTTTCTAGCATCACAGGTAAAGCTTCCAAACTTTTACTTTGTATACTCCTGTGAAAAACAGGAAGAAAATCGCAACCAGCACAAGAGTCACGCCAGAGAAAGCCTCCCATACTACCGGAGTTTGGATGTAGAAGCTTAGAATGAAGTTTATCACAAAGCCTACCGCGAGTATCAAAGCGCCTATGGAAAGGGACAAGAAAGCGATTGTGAACCTGCGTGGATTGTTGAACATCATTGCGCCGAATATCTTATTGAATTCTTCCACTGATGATTTATGTATTATCCTCAGCCTGAAGAATTCAAACATAGAGATCGAGACGATCGTGATCAACGCGGAGATGAATGAAAGGACAGTGTAGAAAACAGCTAATGATATCATACGAACCTCTTGAACCTGCTATACCAAAAATGCAACTGAAGGACCGCAAATAGTGCGCTCAGCAGCCCAAGTATAAAGCTCGTGAAGTACAGAAGAAAATCAAGGCCGTTCACGGGTACATCTCCGTCTATCATATACTCTATGAGCGAAACGACGCCTGTCAGGAATATGAAAATCGAGAAATAAACTAGCATTGACACCTTCCTTCTTTCAGGGTTCAATAGCATAGAAGTCATCGGGGCCTTGTCAGACCTATGCTCAAATAATGCACGGACGATCACAATAGCATAGTAAGCGCCTATCAAGCTAAGCACGGCCAGGAAGCCGAAGATTATCTTCTCACCTATGAATATAGACAGGACTACCATAGCTTAATTTTTTTATACGCAAAAAAGAGGAGGATGACAAAAACAATTGCTATGAGCCCGTCCCCCAGCATATTCATCTGGAGGAATGGAGCGGAGTAATGCTTGGAGATCAAAACCAGACTCGTAAGCGAAGAGGTGGCCTTGCCAACTACCAGTGGCACCATAAAGTACCAAAACTTTTTGGGGTCAAAGACCAAGAACAAAGATAAAGATGAAACAGTCGCCATGAAGGCTATCGACAGCGAGAACCATAGCGATGATGAGTTCGCTATTACAGCCCCGCCGAAGTTAGCCGGCTCGACGACAAAAAGAACCAAGACTCCGATAAATAGCAGAAATGCGACCAATGCGAGTACCCTAACAATGAGCCAAAAATTAAATTCCACATTAACCTCCCAATTCATTGCTTATGCCCCGCGCTATCATTATGCTCATTGCATTTATGGTCAACTGTGGATTAAGTATGGTTGAAGCTGGCATAATCGACGCATCAGCAACATAAAGATTGGAGGTGCCGTAAACTCTCCCATCAACATCAATTACACCTACATCTTTGTCACTCCCCATCCTCGCAGTGGACATCGGATGGTATCCGGCAAGCCTGAAGTCTTTTGGCTGCAGTGACTGCAAAATCTTTGTAGCATCGCCGACGCTTTCAACGTACACTGGTTTCTTAAACAAAAGCAGAACTTTCTTTGCGCCTGAAGAGAAAAGGATATTGGCCGAAAGTTCCATCCCTTTCTTGACTTTTTCTATGTCGGATTCACCGACGTTGTAATTACCCAATCCTATCAATGTCTTCTTTGCTTCGCCTTCCCCATCATCGCTTGTTTGCACTCCAAGAGTGGCGAAGTATGGAAGATCCTTGAAGTCTCTCAGAAGAAGACCCTCTGTGTAGCTGAGAGCAGGCGGTGGAAAAGTAGCTAGAAGGACAGTGTGCCATTCATTTACGAGATCTTCTATCGCATAGGACTGCATTGTTCCCTTCCATGCAAAAACCTTCTTCTCCATCAAGCCTGCGACGGCCGCCATCGGGTGCACGTGCAGATGCTGACCTATATTCTTGTTTTTTATCCCTGCTGCAGACAGCATAAGGGGAGTATGGAAGGCACCGACAGATAGGACCACAGCCTTGGCTGAAACGGTCACGTTCTTTCCTTTTATGTTTACGCTTACGCCGGTGGCTTTGTCGCCGCTCATTATTATCTTCCTAACGTTCGCTGACGTAAAAATCTCGACATTCCTATCAGCCGCGTCCTTCAGGAAAGTCAGCCTCATGTCCAACTTTCCATGGTAGGGGCACCCGAATGCACATTCCCCATTTCCGTAGCATGTACCGAGCGGCCTGTTAGTTGGATGGTGAATCAGACCTAGCTTTTCAGCTCCCTGCTTGATTGTCATCGCGTTATTGCCAAGCAGCTCTTCTGGCGGCCTGGACACGTTCAGCCTTTTCTCAACTTCTTCGTAGGCCGAGTTCAACAGGTTAGAATCAATGTTTATTCCAGTTTGCTTGCTCCAATTTGTTAGACCAAATGCTGGGATACGATACAGGGTCCCTGAATTCAACGTTACAGTGCCTCCGAGAACTTTGCCTATCGGTATAGTTATGGATGGATTGCCGTTCGTGAAAGTCAAACCACTTTCCCAAAAATACTTTGTGCCTCTATCAACTGGCAGATCATTCAAAAATTCCTCCTCGGTCGGCTCCTTTCCTATTTCAAAAACAGCAACACTTAAGTTATGCTTTGAAAGCTCGTAAGCAACCGCAGCGCCGCCTGCGCCGCTTCCGATTACCACGACGTCGTATTTGTCCTTTGGCGCCCCTTCCTTCGAGAGCTTTGTTGATGGTTGAAATTTTGGAACTGGTTTGAGTGGGCTCCTGCGTACATACCCTATCGAATCAGCCCTTCTATCGCTGGTGTATGCCCAGCCAGATATGTAATAGCCTAGTAGGAAGATTATGTCTCCCAACAAGCCCTCCCTGTTCTTGTCAAGCCATTCTCTGCGTTCCTCATCGCTCAGCTTTGTGAAAGTCTTGAACTTAGTTATCGATGGTGAGAGATCGATGATGGTTGATGCTAGTTTTAGAAAGTTAAGCGCACCTTTATCCATTATTTTTTTGCTATTCTCATAATTACCGGAGACTACATCCTCACCTAATTCAGCCTTAGAAATTGCGGTCAAAACCTTGCTGGTTATATCCATATTATACCTTTAAATGTTCGAAGTATTTAAATTTACACGGAAAATATCAAAACTTTAAATTGAAATACTGAATTATTAACATCAATAAAAGTGATAGAGCCCCGCTACTTTTTTTCTCACTAAACAAGGAGAAGGCAGTGAAAGAAATAAAATTTCTTAGGTACTCTGCTCTTTTCATAGTCATCACTGGGGTCCTAACCTTTGTTTCTTCTTTGTTTTATCCAATGTATGGGTGGATGGTAGGGTATGACATCGGCACAGCCGTGGCGATTACTACTGCAGTAGCAGCTGTGATTGCAGTTGGCGTAAGTTTCATCGTTTATTATGATTGGTATAGGTGGTTCATGAGGTTCCTATGAATGCAGATATGATAGACCTCATTCTTTATATCTATAAGTGATCCTACCCTACTTTTTTGGAGATATCCCACCCTCTTTGTTCTTGCCCTTATCGCGCTGTTTTATTTCCTGTTTATGCCCAAAAATTCTAAGATTAATCTGACTTAGAACGTTTAAATACAAGTTGCCTTCTTCCAATATTTTATGGGACACAAGGAGATTTTTCTGTCATTCTCGAAGGAGGACAGGGGTTTCTGGATAAGATATCTCCTCTCAAAAGGTCATGATGTTGTGCCGTCCATATCATTATCAACATTCACAAGGTATAGCGCAGAGGGGAGCAGAAACATTTACAGAGGCATGAAGTACACTAACTTCAAGAACAGAGTGGTGGTCATAGGGGACAGCTTTATAGATATGAACACAAACGAAGCGGTAGGAAATGACGAAGATCTGACGTTTGACTTCGACCTACATTGGACAAAAAAGGACGCAAAGGTCAACGCGATATCTGGTCTGGAGAGGCTATTAGATCTGAGATCGAGATATGTGCTCTCTGCACCGCTATCTTCGTTTGAAGGGGATCTAAAATACTTCAGGGAAGACTACGAAGTAGATGACTACACCGGAATGGTGGGATACATCTCGCAGCCGGATTACCTGAGGGAGTGGACTTGGGCGCACATGTCCGGGCCGGAGGAGGACGAGCAAAGCTGGGCTGATCTGCTCGTAACAGATATAAAGATTGGAGGCGGAAATGCCTCACTTTTCTCAGCCAAAATCGAGGGAAAGCTAATCAAGGCATACCTTATGCCAGTAATCTTCAACGGAAAGGCAGATATATCTGGGATCAATGGATACGTGAATGTCGGGGGAGAGTCGATTTATTTGCATGCTGACCTTGATCCCAAAAGGACTATAAAGGCAAAATATGATGCCATAAAAAAAGGCGACAGATTCTGTTATAATTCCGAGATAGCGGACATCAGTTTAAATTACCATGGGAGAGAATTCACTTCAAAGCATGGCTTCTTAGAGCATGGAACATCTCAGAACTTAACCGGATTCAACGAAGTCAAGGACAAAGAGATTAAGCGCGATTCACAAAATTTATAAGCATACACTGTATACCGATATATTAAGGGCGGAGGTAATCTATGCAAAATTTTGTGGATAGGGTCGCAGAAAATGGCAAGGAGTTCATATTCAAGTTGAGGAATGGCACGAAGGTAGGCTCCGCCAAGAGCGTCTCCGAATTTATTGACAGAATAAAGAACCTTCCGATTGAATCAATTGAATATCATTCCACAAACCACCACTTCGAACCCTGGTTCAAGTACCTACGGCTGAACGATGTCGCCGACAAGCTGAGTAGGATAAATTCCAAGGGTGAAAGGCTTAGACAGGACATACTTAACGTCTTTAAATGAGATTTAGCGATATCGAGCCGAAAGTCAATGATACAAGCCATGTTGGAAGACTCGTTTTCCCGCTTGCCTTAATAAATGAAATTATAATTTCTACTAAATAGTAAAAGTATTTATATAACTTACTTTCATTGCTTTACTTGGATATGGTAGAGATACGTGATCTGCTTTCAAATGGGGAGACGATACCTGTTGAAGGGGAATACAACAAGAAACTTAAGGAAAAGCTTGAGTCGCTGAGCGACATATTGACTGATGAGAGAAAGGACGGAAGGGAATATAAAACTCTGACCTTCAAAGGTATGATGTATCATGGTACAGATGTGGACGGCATTGAAAAGCTCAATGTCTCTGCCTATGACAATTCTATGGGCCTTGGAGTCTACTTGGCCAGGGACAAGGAGGTCGCAGAGAAGTTCGCTGCCGAAAGATACGCGAGAGGTAAGCTGGCAAACAGGGGGTACAGTGGCGAACCTATCGTCTACGAATTGAGGACAAAGAGGGAACTGAATCTACTTGATCTAACCGAAGATGAAAGCATAAATGATGTTATGATGGACTTCCGAATGTACCTCGATTACAGGCGCGTCAGAAAAGACAATGCACAAAAATCGATGGCAGATAGAGCGATGTGGAGCAAGAGCGTGCTAGATGACAAGGGGCGCTTTGTCTTCTCCGCCTTCCCGGAGTATTTCACTAGATTCCTATATGATAAAGGATACGACGGCATAATCCACGGCGGCAAAGACTCAAAATTTTCCCCGTTCGATGATGGAGTCGGCACTTACACGCAGATAGTCGTTTTCAATCCAAACGATGTAGAGATAGTAGGGAAGTATAGAGTTAAATTGTAGGAGGGCCAATATATAATAAGTGTATGGAGAATTACAGCTTGTTTTCAGGAAGCGTTAATCCTGACATCACCTTTAACGTATTGGGATATCCTGAAGGAGATATCGATGAAGATGAATCTCCCGAAACAAAACAAAAGAAGAAAAAAGTTGAAAGCCTTGAAACAATTGTCTCTGAGCTCATCAAATCGAAAGCGATCCTGCTAACCGATGGGTTCCTTCTCCCAAACATCCCGATGAATAGTGCTTATCTGATAGAAAGCGGGGATTATCACGATATAACCAGCAATCTGAAGCTTTCAGCCCTACAGGATTCACTAAAGGAGTTGGGCCTGCCAATCTACATCTTTGACTTCAAGAAGAGATCAGTGACGTATTACTTTGACGGCGTTTATGTTGAAGACAATGATTTTCCAAACAAGTCCAGCGATCACTCTGTTTTCTATTATTTTTCAAAAGCGAGACTGGATAAGGATTACCTACGGGATCTGAGCAAGTTGTATATCTAGTCTCAGCGCATGATAAAATCTTTCACCTTGACCAGGTCATCCAGAAAGCCTTCCCTTGCCTTTGGGAACCTCATGGGGAAGGAAGGATGAAAAGTAACATACACCTTTACATTTCTGTCCCCTATTGAGATATCCGTGATTCTCCCTCTTATCTCTGAAAGATGACTGAAAGACATCCCGAGCGATGAGGAAGCCGACACACCGAGCGCAAGGATGAGCTTTGGCTTAACTATAGAAATCTGTGAGATTAAGTATGGTCTGCAGGCCTCTATCTCCTCAGTCTTAGGCTTCCTATTGTTTGGGGGTCTGCACTTGACCGCATTCGTGATGAATACCTCCTCCCTTCTTATGCCGGCCTTCTCTAGATATTTTGTCAAGAATTTCCCGGACATACCTATAAATGGCCTGCCTGCGATGTCCTCGAATTTGCCCGGTGCCTCACCGAGTATCATCAAATCTGCGGGTACCTTCCCCTCTCCAGGCACCGCATTTTTCCTGCCCTTGGACAAAGCGCACAGGATACATGAATTTATTTTTGTGTTGAGTTCGCTGATTTCCATGCTCTTGTCTTGAAGGACACTCACTTTCTTATTTTATCAAGCATGTCTTTATACGCTTTGTAGCTTATTTCCCCTCTTGCGTATCTCTCCTTGAGTATTCTCTCTGCGCGATAATTCCTGAAACTGTAGCTATACCAACTGTATGGGTGCAAAAACCACGATATAACCCATATTATGAATAGGATACTAAACAGCACTCCGACTATATTCCAGATGTATACTCCACCGCTGCTTATCATGTAAGGAAACATCATACTGCCGGTGTAGTAGAAGCTTGAGTTGTAGGATAGGACCAAACTTACAGCTATAACTGCTATAACAAAAGCGAATATTATCGCAAGCCTTATCGTCCTCCACCTCTCATAGGTGTCCGCATCGAAAGAACTCTTGCCTTTCTCCATTTGAAATTAATATCATCACACATTTAAATAACTCGATGAAACAATTAATATAATGCAATGTATTATTTAATAATGGAGATAAATCAGTTCATGCTCCTTGCGGTATTTGCTTTGCTTAGTGCGGCACTTTTCTCCTTGCTGCTCTATATAGAGTATCTGATAAGCGGCAAGAGAAAAAATGTTGGTATGGGGAAGGAGAACGTTGAAAGCGGGGAGAGGACAATATCTCTGTCGAGAGTTGTGGGTTTTGAATACTATAGGTATATTTTATTGTTTGTCCTGATAGAGGCATTCTTGACTTTCCTTCTGCCGCTTTTCCAGGACGGGAAAGATTTAGGCGCAGACTTTGCCATCGCTGCGGGTGTAGGGTTCCTGTACCTACTGCTGCTCATGAGGTATCTGCTACCTAGAAGGGTGGGAGCATGAACAACGAAGACCTTTCAAGCGAATTCTCGTACCCGGGGCTGGGGGAGATAATCATAACCAACGCTGAAAAGTTCATAGATGCCGTCCTGAATTGGGGTAGGAGCAATTCACTTTGGCCTCTAACCTTTGGAACCTCATGCTGTGCTATAGAGATGATGACCTTTGGCGCGACGAAGGTAGACGCGGATAGGCTTGGTACACTTTTTATAGGTGACTCGCCTAGGCAGGCTGATTTGATATTTGTTAGTGGGACGATAACTAAGAAGATGGCGAGAAGACTTGTCAATGTTTACCAGCAGATGCCCTCGCCGAAGTATGTTATTGCTGTCGGGGCATGCAATGTCTCGGGAGGACTTTACTGGGACAGCTATAACACTATACATGGCATTGACAGGATAATGCCTGTCGACGTTTACATCCCTGGGTGTCCACCAAAGCCAGAAGAATTTCTTGATGCAGTGAAAGTTCTGCAAAGGCTGATAAAGGAGAAAAAAACCAAGGAGGATTTACTGTATGGTAGGAGAAGTTAAGGCGTTCATAATGGCTGCCGGGATCGGCAGCAGGCTGTTCCCATTCACCGTGAATAGGGCGAAGGCGATGGTACCGATACTAAACAAGCCCCTGCTGCAGTTCGGTCTGGAGGAACTAAAAGCTGCAGGAATCAAAGATGCCACGATCCTTGTCAAATCAGGCAAAGAGGGGATAATAAAATACTTTGGTGATGGGAAGAAGTTTGGGCTAAAGATAAGGTATATCGAGCAGAAGGAGAACCTTGGCACTGCAGATGCGATAAAATATGCGAAAGATTTAATAGGGGACTTTCTGGTACTGAGTGGGGACACGATTTTCTTACATGAAGATATAGAAGGATTGGTAAAAGATTACTTACGAAATAAGCCAGACGCTGTGATGGCAATCACAGAGAAGGAAGAGGTAAGATCATTCGGCAGTGTTTCATTCAAAGGAGATAAACTCATAGGTATAAAGGAGAAGACTGAGGAGGGGAGAGGGTTCATAAACGCAGGGATGTATATGTTTTCTAAAGGGATATTTGAGGCAATAGATAAAGTAGAGAGGAGAGACAACGGCGAATATTTCCTCACTGATGCGCTGATGAAACTCAAGAACGTGAAAGTCTACAAGATGAAAAAAATGTGGGTGGATGTGGGATACCCTTGGGAGATATTGAACGCCACAGAAGCGCTGATAAAAACGATTAAAACAAAGAATCAAGGGAAGGTAGAGAAAGCGACGATAAAAGGAGATGTAGTGATAGGGAAAGGCACGGTTATAAGAAGTGGGACGTACATAGAGGGCCCTGTTATCATAGGGGAGAGATGTGAGATAGGGCCAAATGCATACATAAGACCGAACACTGTTATAGGGGATGACTGCAAGGTTGGGAATGCATGCGAGGTAAAAAACTCTGTTATAATGAATGGAACCAAGGTACCGCACTTAAGCTATGTCGGCGACTCTGTGATTGATGAGGGGTGCAATTTGGGTGCCGGCACGATAACTGCTAACTTGAGGTTTGATAAAGCTGATATCAAAGTGCTTGTCAAAGGCAAGCTCGAAGACTCAAGGAGAAAGAAGCTGGGCGCTTTCATTGGGGCAGGTGTACAAACAGGCGTAAACGTCAACATAAACCCTGGTATAATAATCTCCCCAAATTCAAGGATCCTACCAGGGGAGACCATCAGGAGAAACGTATGAACGATTTCACAGACAAGCTTCTAAAGGCTTTTCCAAATGGCTTGAAGGCCTCGGATGGCGGGACTATTGAACTAACCGACAAGAAGAAGCTTCTAAAAGTGGTTGAGAGGGTAAGGAAAAATTTTGATATTCTCTTCATGCTCACCGTCGTAGACAGGCCACCAAATTTCGAGCTGAATTATGTTTTCTCGAAATATGAAGGCAGGGACATCCTAATCCTAAGGACCCTCATAAAACATGAGGAAAGTATAGACTCTATAACTAATCTCTTCCCATCCGCGGACTGGGAGGAAAGAGAAGCTTATGACCTCTTCGGCATAAAGTTCGATGGGCATCCGAATCTGAAGAGGATACTGCTGCCAGAGGATTGGCCAGGCCACCCCCTCAGGAAAGACTTTGTAGTGACAGATGAGATAAAAAACTGGACTGGCCTCGATCTAAAGTTTTGATATGGAAGGGAGAGGAATAGAACTCAACATAGGACCTGTTCATCCCGCAACGCATGGGGTGTTAAAGCTAGTAGCGGACATAGAAGGCGACACAGTGAAGAATGCGAAGGTGGAGATAGGCTTCCTTCATAGGGGAAAAGAAAAGATAGCTGAGCTTAGATATTTTAATAGCTACTTTCCAATCGTAGACAAATTAGACTATGTTGGTGCACTGAATTGGGAGATACTCTGGGCAAGCACGGTTGAAAAGGCCATGAACTTGGAGATAAATGACAGAGTCAAATATATACGCGCCGTGATGGCCGAGATCCAGAGAATAATGAGCCACTTGGTCTATATAGGCTCATTTGGACAAGATTTAGGCAATTTAACGTTCTTTATTTGGGCGCTAAGAGAGCGTGAGCTTCTGATGGATATAGTTGAAGAGATAAGTGGGGGGAGACTGGCACCAATGTACAACAGAGTTGGAGGAGTATTCTATGATTTCACCGATGGGATCGCCGATAAGATAAACACAGCCCTATCAAAAATAGAGGAAAAAGTGAAAAAAGAGTATAGGGCGATGACATACGAGAACAGTCTTTTCATAATGAGGTCAAAGGGGATAGGGATCATGGGCCAAAAAGTCATAAAAGAGAACGGAGTGACCGGCCCGAACATGAGGGCTAGTGGCATAAAAAGGGACCTCAGAAAGGACGAGCCGTATCTTGTCTATGACAAGGTGGACTTCGAGATAATCACAGAAAACGACAGTGACGTTTACGCAAGGTTCATGGTGAGAGTGAGAGAGATACTAGAATCAATAAAAATTATAAGGCAACTGCTCAAAGACATGCCAAAAGGGGATGCGAAGATCAGCGCCCCCTGGATAATGAAGGTGCCCGCCGGTTACACTTTAGTGAGGCATGAGATGTCAAAAGGGGAGGGAGCTATGTTCCTTGTGACTGATGGAGGATTAAAGCCTTATAGATTGAAGATAAGAAGCCCCTCATTTTATTCCCTTCAAGCGCTTCCCCTAGTCCTTGAGGGATGCAAAGTCGCAGACGCATTCGTAATAACCGCAAGCATGGACCCTGTTATGGGGGAGGTGGACAGATGATATTCAATGAGATTTATTCCATGCTCGCTTATTATCTCCCTCCAAAGGCCAACTTGATAGCATCCGCATTGGCTACATTCGTCTTAATTCTGATAGTCCTAATCGCAACGCCCATAATACTCGGATGGGTTGACAGAAAATTTTCCGCTAGGATACAGTCAAGATACGGGCCCATCTATGTAGGAAAGTTCGGATTACTGCAGAACTTCGCCGATGTCATAAAGCTCATGGGTAAAAACTTTGTGACAAACCAATATGTCGATAGATTTTCATACAATCTGATACCTATACTATCAAGTGCCCTGTCTTTCCTTCTGATCGCTTTGCTGCCATTTGGCGCACCAAGCCTAACCTTCATATCCCTGCCATACAATCTCCTTTTCATATATATCTTGCTGGCATTTTCACCCCTGCTGATAATAATCGCCAGTTGGGGGGAGAATAACAAGTTCGCAGTGCTTGGCGGGTTTAGAAGCGCTGCACAGATAACCACTTACGAGCTTGCGCTGATAGTGACCTTCATCAGCATTGGCATTGTAAACGGAAGCTATGACATAATCAATGTAATAGCCTCCCAATCGCTTATATGGAATATCATATACCTCCCGCTTACCGCTGTCGTCTTCTTTATCGGTTCGATAGCTGTCATAGAACGTGCGCCATTTGATCTGCCTGAATCATCGCAGGAACTGCAGGCAGGGTGGAGAATCGAGTATAGCGGCCTGAAATATGGGCTGTTTATGATAGGAGATTACGTAAAACTGCTTGCTGTCTCCATTCTATTCGTCAGCTTATTCCTTGGAGGCTGGAGTGGGGCATTTCTGCCAGGGATAATTTGGTTCTGGATCAAGACGGTAGTTGCCCTCATGTTTCTGATGTCACTCAGGTGGTCGCTAGGCAGACCAAGGATTGACCAACTGCTTTCTATAGGGTGGAAGTGGCTTCTCCCACTTTCTGTGATAAACTTAATAATTGTTGAGGTGATGATGTTGATATGAGCATCAAAGAGACCATAAAATCTGTGTATTATGCGGTGTCCAATGCAAAAAACAAGCCTGCCACATATCTATATCCGGATAAGCCCCTACCAACGAAAGACCATAGCAGAGGGATGCTGAGCCTTGATCTAGAGAATTGCATAGGCTGCGAGCTCTGCTATAGGATATGCCCCTCCGATGCGATAAGGATGATAAAGGTGGAGAAGGAGAAGGCTAAGTTCAAAAACAACGTAAGAAGTGAAGCGCCTGCTATAGACTTCAACAAATGTATATTCTGTGGGCTGTGCTCTGAGATATGCCCTCCTCACGTGCTTCACCATACCCACAAGTACGATATTTCTACGGATAATAGAGAGGACTTGATGTACGACCCCTTCAGACTTAATGAGGTTTTCGAGAAGGTCATAAAGGACAATGCCGATGAGTATAATCTAAAGAAGAACGATGCAGAACAGAAGCTGACCGACGAGTGAATGTTTTGGTTTCTACGCTCTACTTAAAAGCCTTTAGGATCGCCCTGGTCAATGCAATAAATGAGAATGATATGCCCAAAGCATAGATCAGTATACCTATGAGATTAAAGTCCAGGGATGGGGAAAGCACAGATAGGACAAAAGCCGCGGCAAATATCACATTTAAAAAGAGGATGAAAGAGAACAGAGCAGCAGAGTATCTATACAGCCTTATCCTGGCGATACTTAAATTTCTGTCCTTGTTCAAGGCGATATAGAAGCGAGAGGTAGACACCAATAAAAGCACACCCAACAGTACCAAAATTATCGCTAGAAGCTCTGAGAAGTTTATCATATGAACCTCTTAAACAGTCTGAACCATGAAAAAATAACCCATGTAACAAAAAGATAGACTATGATACCCAAAAATTCAGCGGCAGCCTTTAGGACCTCTGCTTGGAATAGATTCGAATCTATAGTGCCTAGATAATAGAGTAAAAACACGAAAATAAACGTAAATGAAGAAACTATAAGTATATTCATATTTTTTGAGGATTCGGCTACATTGATAGACCAGGTAGTTATGGGCGCGTTGGTTTTTCTGTTCTTTACTATTGTGTATATCATCAATCCGGATAAAGCCGCAGTGAAAAGACCATTCAAGGCCTCAAACACTAGGAAACCCAGGTGGAATTCATCATAAGATATAGATAGCATATACCTAACTAATTATTCTGACATTAAAAAGATTAAATAGCAATGATATAGGGTTGTTAATAGCAACAGAGGGTGATACCGCTCTATCAACCTATTTTGCGCCCGATTCTTCCTTATGAGATTTACTCACCCACCCATCAATGAACTCATCCACACTTTTGAATCAAGCCACCCCTTAAGTCTTCATCTTCTATGGTAGGGTAGGTATTCCTCTTAAGCACGAAGCTGTTGTAGAATATCTCCATAGATGCACCTATCATTGGTCTATTCTTTGGGATCACTGCAAGCAACCCATCACAAGTCCTAATACCTTGAAGGTCCCAACTTACAAGCTAAGACTCCGACAGGAGCGCTTGCCTGGTCTTCGAACTCTTTGAGAAAAGCAGGTAGCTGATTATCGCAAAGTCTATTATTATCGCTATGTGCATCACGGTGCAGTAGAGACATATCGCCCTCACTACGAAGAACTCCAGATATAGAAGATAAGCTACGACTACTATACCAAAGAACCTCCAGCCAAATAGGAACCTGAGTATATTCCTTGCCGTCCTGCCTCCAGAGAAGGACATAATAGTAACCAGGGCAATATTGACTATGAACCACACCGCCGCTAAAAAGTCAAGGGAAACAGGACCGAAATTTGCATAATTGCTCAAAAGCACCTTTGCACAATTAAAGACAACCCCTCCCACGCTACCAGGTAACTGGCAGAAAGGGGGCAGATAATGCACTGCATACAATTCATATATAACTGTCAGCGACGAGATTAGGCCTATCACTGACATCACGATCAATATTATAAAGTCTATCTTGCTGATTTTTAATTTAAACATTTAAATCCTTAACTTCTTTAGTTTTTATAGTTTTGCACATAAATGCGGCGCCAAACGCCCCAAAGATAAATTATTTATACACCCAATTCTATCCTTAATTGTTCTAAGATAATATGGAAGAAAATGTTCAAGAGGTTAAGAAGGCAGAGGAGCCGCACTACTTCATAGTGCGCGTGACAATCGGCAGGGAAGCCCAGGTCTTTGAGAGGTTTAAGTCACAGATACCAAAGGAGGGAGGGGTGTACTCGATAATAAGGCCCTACAGCTTCAAAGGCTATATCATCGTCGAAGCCAGGGATATAGAAAGCGTCCAAAGTCTAATCTATAACATAAAGCATGTCAGAGGGATAATAAAGCGGGAGATAAGCGTTGATGAGGTCCTAAAGAGCGTAAAAAGGAAGGACCAAGTGATTGATATAAACATCGGTGATGTAGTTAAGATCCTCTCTGGTCCGTTCAAAGGGGAGAATGCATCGGTGAAATCCATAAATAAAGATAAAGGTGAGGTAGGGGTGATGTTTCTGGAGTCTGCCGTGCCAATAAGCGTAAACATTAAAATATCAGATGTCATGGTGACAAAGACGGAGGAGAAAAATGAAAGTAAAAGTTAAATTGATAATAGAAGGCGGAAAAGCAACGCCAGCTCCGCCGCTAGGTCCAAAGATAACACAACTTGGGCTAAAGTCGCCTGAGGTGGTAAAGAAAATCAACGATGCAACCAAAGACTACGAAGGCTTGAAGGTTCCTGTCGAGATAGAGGTTGATAAACAGACAAAAGAATACAGCGTAAAGGTTTACAGCCCACCCACTTCACAGTTGCTTATAAGGGCCGCAAAGTTGGAGAAAGGGTTCGGAGACCGGAAGGAAACTGCATCTATAAGTTTTGACGTAATCAAAGAGATCGCCAAACAGAAGCTTCCAAACTCACTTTCCAAGTCAGAGCAGGGCGTAATAAACGAGATACTCGGCTCATGCGTAAGCATGGGGCTTAAAGTCGACGGCAAAGACCCCAGAGAGTTCATAAAGAAACAAAGATGATATGATTTTTAACGTAAGTTTTATAATCAGCCTAATATCACAGTATGAGGGCGTAGCTTCATATGAGTACTTAACTATATTCATTCTTATGCTTTTGGAGTCTATAATCTTCCCTATACCGAGTGAGATAGTCCTACCATTCACTGGGTTTCTGATAGCGTTGGGAAAGATAAACCCGTTCATAGGCGTGACAGATGCAGTCGCCGCCTCTGTGATTGGCAGTGTCATAGGGTATTATTTGGGCCTATTCCTTGGTATAGACGTGTTTTTAAAGTACAGCCGAAAAGTGGGGTTTAAAGATGAAACCTACTACGCAGGCATAGATTGGATAAAAAAGTATGGAGTTTATTTCGCGTTCACATCTAAGCTTCTTCCGGCCGTGAGGTCCGTAGCATCAATAATCTGTGGTGCTTTCAAGATGAGCTTTAAAAAGTTCATCTTATACTCAACTATTGGAATTATAATATGGTCCACAGTCCTAGTTTACATAGGGTTCTCATTGTCAAGCAAGTGGATAAGCGCAGGGTATGATATATCAAGCATAACCCCCTACATAATTTTGATAGGAACTATCATCGTCCTTTATCTACTTAGAAAACCAATCATCAACACTTTCAAGAGAATACGGAGAATTTAATCGGTTGAAGCTTCAAATCCTACTGTGATTCCACGTATGGCTTCTTAACTCTCAGAAATTTATCCCTATCTGCAGCCAGCCATGCTCCGTTCAAGTTTACAAACAACGCGTCTTTATTCTTCACGTACTGTATCTTGTCCTCGGCGAGCTTAGGAACATTTGTTATTTTCACTGGAGAACTTTTAGCTCCAACCCCCTGCAAAGTGTAAACTTTTACCTTCCTTATAGGTGCTGCAGCTAAATTTCTCCGGCTGAAAAAAGGGAAGACTGGCTTACGTGTGCTGACATTTATGTTTATGATCTTCGATCTGTACTTTATTATATAAGCCAGCGAGAAGAGAGCGAGTATAGTCAGCGTCAGGTATGTTATCGCATTTGTAAACACGAGCAGCAAAGTGTAAGAGAGCGCTTTGGGGAGTATCTTATACCCCAGTAACAGGGTTGATAGCATTAACCCAAAGTCTAATATTGAAGAGTAAACAGAAAGCTTAATGGCAATGTCATATAATCTCTTGTGCATCTCATCCATAATCTCTCGGTATATTACTATATTACGAGTTATATAAATAAATTACTAACTACACTGTTCTCTGGCCTGCTATCTACAGTGTTTATAAACATTTAATATGATTATCGCTTATATTCTAAAATGGCCGATATAACTTTAGATGCCATAGAGGCGTGCCTAGCCCTGATTCTGCTTTTTTCTCTGCTCTTTCTCCTAAAGAAGAATAAAAAGCATGAGGAGTTCAGATTTTTGGGACATGCGGTGCTGCTGCTTGCTGTCTTCCAGGTAGCATTTGGGATCTATCTCCTTTCAACTGATATCACCCTCCTCATATATGGCTACTTTCACTGGATTATTTTGTTGGTGTATACGACACTGATGGCTATATTCATTTTAGCTTCCTATATAGGCAGATATCACAAGATCTCCTCCTTGCTATTTGGGGCTCTATCAGCTGTTCTGTTTGTGTTGATGCTTGTGGATGCATATCTGAACCTCCCATTTAGCTACTTCTACAACGCCTACAGCGGGATTGGTTTTAGCTATCTGCTTGGTTTTGGAAGGAACGCCGTGTCATCAATTGGGGTATCGACCGCTTTTGTAGCACTCCTAATCCTTTCCCTATCTACCTTTATTTTATCCTTTTATACCGTGTTCAAACAATTACGTTCTTGAGCTCTTTGCCTTTAAACATATTTAATAAATTTTCAAGTGTCTCATCAATTATCCTATTTAAAGCCTCGTTTGTGTTGTATGCAACATGCGGAGTAAGGATGATGTTATCGTACTTTTTTAGGATGCTATCCTCTAGAGCCAATTTAATGATATCGTAGTTTTCCCCTCTCCTTATTATCTCCATCTCCTTTCCTGCAAACTCTTCTCCTTCTATCACATCTAAAGCCGCCCCTGCCAATATCTTAGATTCTATAGCTTCTATTATCGCTTCGGTTTCTACTACTGCGCCTCTAGAAGTGTTTATCAGATAGGCACCTTTTTTTATAGACTTTATATTTTCTTTGTTTATTAGATGATGAGTCTCCTTCGTCAAAGGGACGTGGAGAGTCACTATGTCTGATGAAACCAAAAGATCCCCAAGTTCTACCTTTGATCCGCCTATACTATCCACCAAGGGATTATTTTTGTGCGAATTGTACAAAATTTTCATACCAAATGCTTTCGCAATGTACGCAACTTTTGTTCCTATTCTCCCTGCGCCTACTATTCCAATCGTCTTACCTTCTAACTCATTACCGGGCGCTGTATTCACACTGCTCTTATACATTAAGCCAAGTCCTCTAAGAAGTGACAAAATCAAGAAGAAAGTGAACTCCGCAACTGTATTGTCTCCATAGTCTGGAACATTACATAATTTTATGCCACGCCTTCTACACTCATCGACATCTATATGATCAAATCCAGTCGATCTTGTGAGGATAATCTTTAGATTAGTGAACTTGTCTAGGGTCTCTTTCTTAAGCATAGAATTTATGAAGACGGAGACAACTTCGGCGCTGTAATCCTCTCTCTTGGCTGAGGTTATATCGGATTTATAAGTTATTATGTCTAAGTCTTTGTTTTCTTCGCTGAATTTATTTATCTTATTGCTTTCAAGCTCGCTTACATCGAAGAAAATAACCTTCATTTGATATACTAAGAACCAAGAGAATTAATGTGTTTTGGTGCTTTTATGAAGCCTTCTAAGAGCTACGCCCTGCCTTGGATTAAAATGATACACTAACACCTTATTTGGGGACTCAGGCGACGCCACACCTCTTCTAGCCGAAGAAACGTCTGCGAATACATCGTTTATTTCATCTAAAATGTATCTAGATTTGTCCCTTAGATACACATCCACCCATGCATGAGGGTTGTATTCCTCTGTATCCTCGTTGATATTATTGTTTACCCTGTCATAGGTATATAAATCCCTTAAGCCTAATCTGAACTTTACACCCTCTTCTTTCAATTCCTCATCCATAGATAGAACTAAAGTCACCATAGTGGCAATCTTGAAGCAGTCTTCAGCACCCTTGCCAAAGAAATACTCTAAATCATATACGAAGCCATCGCGCTCAGATTCTGCATCCTCTCTTAAAACATCTGAGGTTATGATATTATATGCCTTTTTGCCGAACGAGTGAACCCTGTCTAAACTCTTAAGTCCTTCGGATGCTTCTTGGCTTTTTCTCAAAATATAAGAGAGAAGCTTATCCTTTTCGTATTCAACCGGAATTTCAATGCCTCTTAAATAGTCGCTTATATCATTTTTAATGTCTTGAAAAACAAAGGCCCCATCGTTTGCTTTCATATCTAAATCAAATATAAATTTAATGTCCTCCTCATCGGCGCCGTTCAAGTCAAGAAGTATGTCCCCTCCCCTAATATGTGTGTTCCCAATTACAGGTTTATAATCATGCATCAACTCAATAAAATCTAGTCTCCTTGGTTTTTTAGCCTTGTAATTAGACAATATTTTCTCCAACTCAGTATCAGACATACAAGAGCGTATTATCAACCCCTAAATTTAAAACATAAAAACATATGATAAAAGTATTACTCTAATTTATTCAGGTGAGCGCGGGAGTCGAACCCGCATACCTCGTTTTCGGTTATGCCCTGAAGATGCTATGACAGCACCTGTCATTTGCAGACGAGTACATAACCGCTCTGTCAGCTCACCAATTAATACCTCAACCAGATTGGACGCAGACGAGGCATTCCATAACATCTAATCTAATTGATAAATTTAAAACCTTTAATTCAATGAAGACTGCACATGACTAAAAATCTGTATCCAGCGAATCCAATGAACTATCACACGTGATTTCTTTTCTTGACGATGATGTAATCGCTATCCCCTATGTCTACAACGTTGTATCCATTATTCAGTATCTCCTTCCTGATAGCATCTGCTTCAGCCCACTTTGACTCCTTTCTCAATTCTTTTCTCTTGTCTGCAAGTTCTATTACATCTTTGTTTATGTCGCCTTTATCAATCACTCCAAGCACTTTATCCATCTTCATTATGGTATCAATGATCTTTTTTTTCTCTGACTTGCCTATCCTCCCATCTTTTATCTTTATATTGGCCAGGTCCAGGAGCTTGAAAAATTGGGCCAGAGCAGAATGCGTATCGAAATCGTCTGCCAGCGCTTCATCGAATTTTGAGTATATAGTATCAACCTCTTCATTTATTTCAACGCTATCAGATTCATTCAATTTTTCCAAGAGTTTAAATGAGATATTTATATCATTTAGAGTCTTCTCATACCTTTTCAAGTTGTCCATAGTGAAGTCCAGTTTATCCCTGTAGTTTGAATCTAAGCACATGAGCCTAAATGACAACGGGTCGAAACCCATGTCTTCCAAGTCTCTCAAAGTGTAAAAGTTGTGCAGGCTCTTTGACATTTTCCTGCCATCAACTAATAGATGTTCAGAATGCACCCAATAGTTAACAAATTTCTTGCCAGTATAGGCCTCACTTTGGGCTATCTCATTCTCGTGGTGTGGGAAAATTAAGTCCACACCGCCGCAGTGGATATCCAAAGTATCACCTAAGAATCTATTGCTCATCGCCGAGCACTCTATGTGCCACCCTGGCCTTCCTTTGCCTATGCTTGCATCCCAAAAAACATCACCATCTTTCTCGTCCCAGAATTTCCACAAGGCAAAATCGGATATTGACAGCTTATCATATTCATCCGACTTTATCCTCGAAAGCCCCTGCCCCACCTTCACGCCGGATAGCTTACCATAATCTTTGAACTTCTCTATGCTGTAGTAAACCCCGTCTTCAGCCTTGTAGGCAAACCCTTTCTGGATGAGCGCCTCTATTATCTCTACCATTTTGTCTATGTTGTCAGTAGCTCTTGGATATATGGTCGCCGGTTCTATCTTGACTTTCCCTATGTCCTCAAAGAAAAATTCGGAGAACATCTTTGTGTACCTGTATATGCCCGTCTTGGTCTCCATAGAATTTTTTATGATCTTGTCATCTACGTCGGTTATATTTATGACTTGTTTCACCTCATACCCGAAATGTTCGAAAATTCTCTTTATTATATCGTAGAATATGAAGGTCCTTAAGTTCCCTATATGAACATAATCATATACTGTAGGCCCGCAGCAATACATCTTGACTTTACCTTTTTCTAGCGGGCTGAACGTTTCCTTTTCCTTTGTTAAGGTATTGTAAATTATCATACATTAATTAATGAATAACTTAATTTATAAATAACAAATATTTTAGTTTGGATATGGGAATACTGTCTGGGATAGGTAGGTACGTCGGCGGCCTTCTTTTATTTATGTTTCTTTCGTCTTTCATATTCCTCTTCGCAATAAATTCGTCTGGGATACTGACTCCCCAATACACCAACAAGATAATATCAAGTGTCTACAACAGCAGTTTGAACTCAACTCAATTATCTGCCTTGAAGGGGTTGAATGTAACCCCATCGGGTGTTCTTGGCCTTCTGGCCGGCTCATCAGGCTCTGGCGGATCAAATCTGTTGATCTCCCTCCTTAGTAGTTCCAAACTTTATGAGGAGGAGCTTATATCACTTGTATTCGCGGTGGTAGGGTTTGTGTTGGTTATTATCTCCTCAAGTGGGGGAAGCAAATTCAAGAACACCGGTAAGACTATACTTTCAATATCTATACTGACCGCTGCAACCGTTTTCGGAATATTCTATGTTTTTCTCCCTATGTTCAGTAGCATCGATTTGAATGGTGTATTGATAAAGCTGCCACTAAGTCTTTTCTCCCCCTTCACTGATCAGGTTTTTCTCATAAGTGCTGCGCTCGCGGTAGCTAGCATCATTCTTTTGATTTTAGGCCATATGATTGATAGAAGGAGCTCACCAATTAAGCTGGTGAGTCAACGCAAGCCATGAACAAGAAGTGGTATTAGATTTCTGAGAGCCAATTCGATGTTATTTAAGCACTCGGCTTCTGGCTTTTGAAGTCGCTTATCAAGTCTCTAAGCTCTTTTATGCTGTCACTCATCGCAGGAACCAGCTTGTCTATTACCTTGTTAAAGGCTTCCAATTCAACATTAACGTCCATCAAAGCTTTGTTATATTCCTCTGTTTTTCCGATCATTACATTCTGGATCGCATCAACCCTCTGTGAAAGCTTGTCAAGCTGCTCCAAGACGCTGTGCGAGAAATCATCTACTCTCTTTAAGTTATTCTTAAGAAATTCCATCTCTGAAGACGAGGTCTTCCATTTCTCCTCTATTATCTGCTCTAATATCGCTTGGATAGTATCAAGTGTTTCCTCATTAATCGCACCTTTTGGCTGATCTTGTTTCGCAGGCTGCTGTGTTGATTCTTCTATCTGCTGCTGAGGCACCTGTTGTGCTACCTGAGTGGTGGATTGCTGCTGTGTCTGCTGTTGTGGTGCGCTTTTAGCCATCAGCGCCTGCCTTATCACAGAATTGTCGTACCCCTGTTGTTTTAGGCTGTCAATTATATCCTGATCACTCATACCTGCACTCACCATCCCAGATATGTCTGGCACATTGGTTTCACCTTTTTTCTTGAAAGCATCTAGCAAACTCATATCTACGCCCACTTCTTACTGTTTAGGTAGTTATCCACTATTTTTATTACATCATCACGGCTTAAAAACCTTGAGGGATCGATCAGCGAAACGTACTTCTCAAGCACTCTTAAATCTCGTTCCTTTGCGAAGTCCTCTGTTTGCTTTGAAAGCCTCAACAGCCTGTCATTTAATTCAAGTATCTTATTCTTCTCCTCGTTGACTTCAGCGAATATGTTCTGGAGCACCGTCTTTATCTCTGAATATTTATCCATATTGTTCTTGTCAACCATAGCGATGGTATCTTTCATCTGACCAAGCCTCTGCTCAAATATCTTCAAGGACTCTCTAAGCTCAATAACACTTCTAACTAGGTTTTCCTGATTCTGTTCCATTCAAACTCTAAGAATTTATACACATTTATTCTTTTCTCTATGGTTTTTACGTTTGTTTTGAACAGGCTAGTATTAGAGACATCTAAGACGGGCCATCAGTTGTGCGATTCATTCGAATGGCCGGATGTGGAATATAACTAATTATACATTCTCATCATCACTATAACGTGATATTTTACAGTTTTCCAGATCTATACGCATCAAAAAGCATAAATAACAGTGACACAAATGTATAAAAGGAGTTAGCGTCTGAGGTATAAAGTATGAGCAAGAATATAAGAAGAGGTAGGATAGGCACGGTTCTATGTGCATCATGCGGCCAGAAAATAAGGAGAGACAGGGCTGTATACATGTACAAAGATGGGATAAAGGTTTATTACTGCCCGGATTGCGCGAAGAAGATCCACAGTTCAAAACTATTCAAAGGCATCCCTAAATTTGCTAGAGGCAGGTCAAAGCCGACCACTAAGAGAAAATTCAGTGTCCTGCACCTTACAGAGGCGGATGAGAACATAGTTGAAAATGCGACCGAAGAGAACAAAATGCAGGAGACGGCTGCGCCTACAGAATCCAACAATGAGAACAAAGAAGAAAAAAATGAGAAGTAAGCTCCTATGAGAATAAGAATAAAACTCAGTTTACTGTACCTTGTAATAGCATTGGTTCTTGTGACCATCATAGTTTACTATCTGCAGGGCTATCTGCGGGTTAGCCACCCACAGTCTTCTCTCCCTACGCCGATAATGTATGCGGTGGAGTATTTCAATGAGCAGTATTCTAACCAGACTCTCCTTGTGCCTTCACAGTACTACAATGAAACGGTTGGATTAATGCGAAACAACAATGTATTAGCCGAGAATGACACAGAGTACGCAGAATTGATGTTTGGCAGCGCAAAATCAAATAAAGCCGAGTTCGTTCTGACGGACCTGGGCTTGTTATACAATCTGTCTTACTTTTATGGGCTTATCGGGGAAACCGCTCCCTCTTTAGTTGAATTCTCCGGAAATTATTCCGTCAAAAACTACTCTAGTGCATATCAGCAATGCCTATCCTTCATCGATAAAATTGATGCTTTTTATCTATGCGGTGTTTATTATGGAAATACGAGGGTTGGAAACGCCACTTTAGTCCAATTCCCAAATAATTCTACCATATACGTAGCTAGTGGTACTTATTTCTTATTGCCTTCATCTACCACGACTTATACACAGTTTATCCCGACTACTACAGGGGCTGCGAATAGAGTTGATGGGGTAGTCTTCTCTTACATAGGCCGGGCGTCGTTTTATATTCCGCCTTCTTTGCTTAGCACAATGTTTGGCCGCAATGAATTTGCCGCCTCCAACAGCACAGTATCTAACTTCTGGGGTGCGGAGATTATAAAAGTTAATTGAATTTGTAAAAATTACAAAAATCTTTAAATACTTGCATTATGCTATAAAGGGTATCTATAAAAACGAAGTTATGGCTGCGATTAAGGCGATTGACATCGACATTCTGAATGAACTAAAAAGCAATTTAGATATTAAAGAAGTAGCTAAGAAGCTAGGTATGCGCGGTTCTACGATGTATTACCATTTTAATAAACTTAGAAAAGATGGCTTCATAAAGGGTTACAGGGTCTCTTTCAAAGGCAGCGAACTAGGGACAAAAGGAGAATATATGTTTATACTCCTATCGTTAACCTCCATAAACAAGAAAAACTCAGAAAGGCTGTTTAATCTGTTAAGGGATTACTCAAGCATCGTCTTGGATGTGTTCAGTATAAGTGGGAGTTGGGATTACTTAATATCGGTCGCTGGCAAAAAAGAAGATATAACTAAATTCCTCACCAAAGGATTGCACTCTTTGAAGAATATAAGGAGAACATACTCCATGCTTGTGATAAACAAGGAGAATATTTAGTGAGGGGCAACGGATGCTCTACCGAGTTGAGCTACGGGCGCTTGCGCTCGAGGGGATTTGAACCCCCAACCAACCGGTTAAAAGCTTCATCTGCTCCTCTAGTGATAATAAGTTTAACTAGTATATTAAATTGATTACTAGCTTTGTCGATAGATAAACTATAAAACAGAGAAAATATATGACTGCTTATGAGGAGGATATTAAACTTAAACACGATCACTCTAATCATCGGTCTGGCATTATTGATGTTGCTTATAAGTGAGTACAACTTTGGCGCTGCGATAAAGCAGATACAAAATGCAAGATTGATATTCTTAGTGTACACATTCCTTGCTTTTTTAGCCTTTCCATTATTGAGGTTTATCCCATGGTACTACGTCCTCAAAAAACTTGGAATAAAACTTAGAAAAACGATAAACATACTGACTATGTATGCTTTCTTTGGATTGGGGATAATACCTGCCGCTGCTGGTCAATTTGCTATTCTTAGGGGCCTGGAGAGGTTCAAAAAGAGGTACAAATATTTTTCAGGGAATATCATCCTGTCTCTTACACTTACAGACTTCTTAGCCGTTTCGATTATAGCACTGATAAGTGCTGTGATTGTTTCAAAGTATATTGTCTATACCGTCGCGGTGGTAGCGATAGCCTATGCTATAGCTTCAGTTTTGGGTTTAAGCAAAACAAATGATCTCATACTGAGACTTTCTAGAAGATTCAAGTTCCTGAAGAATCTGGTCAAGTATATCGAGAAGATGAAGACCAATTCTGTGCTTTCTCAAAAGGACATACTGTACGAGACCTTTGCTTTTTTCCCGGCGCTTATAGCTGAAGGTTTGCTTATATTCTTTATACTTTTGGCCTTCAATCAAAATGTAAGCTTTGATATGTCAATCTTTATATTCAGCTTTTCCGCTGTAGTCGGTTTTATATCTATGATCCCCTTTGGGATTGGGTCTATGGACGCAGTGATAGTCACTTTGCTGCTCGCCAATGGTGTGCCAGGGATAATTTCAATTTCTACAGTTGTAATTTTCAGGGTCTTTAACACTATTTTACCTACCAGCGTCAGCTATGGGATTTTTGCTTTTGTCAAGGATAAACGATAGAAGAGCTATTGGCTTAACTCGCTTAATAGAATCTGCTCTATTCTTACCAATAAAGAGGAAGGAAATGCTATACTTAATTCCCTTGTTCTTCCATAACGGCCGTTATTCTTGATCCTGGTCATTATAAGAGAATTGTAGTCTAGTTCACCTATGAGTTCAGATAGCCTCCTAAAAGTCAGGCGCTTTAGGCCAAATTTGTCAGCCAACCGCAAGTAATAATCATAGACTTCGCCGCTGTATATCTTACTAAAATTTTTACTTTTTGATAGTGAGATTATGGAATAAAGCGCACATTTGCTCTGTTTTGTCATTGATTTTATTATCTCCTCAGTTACATTTTGTTCAAGCAAGTTAGAAGCCTTATCAAGCAAATCCTCTGTTATCTTTGTAGAGCCTGTCTGCTGAGCTAGCTCACCCGCAACTCTAAGTAGATTTATGGCACGTCTCACATCACCATGCTCTTGGGCCGCAATTGCTGCGCACTTGTTTATTATCTCATCGTCTATTATATTCTCATAAAATGCGTCTTTCACTCTCAAAGAGAGTATATCTGCTATTTCAATGGCATTGTAAGGCCTGAAGACAATCTCTATTGGGCTAAGAGAGCTCTTGACCCTTTGATCAAGGGATGCTTTAAATTCAGGATTATTTGATATGCCTAATATGGAGATTTTTGTATTTTTTAGGACTTCATTTATACGAAGCAAGTTATATAAGACGCCATCACCAGCATTTTGAACAAGTTTTTCTATCTCATCAAGAATCAATATTATATTGCAACTTTTAGAGTCGATGACCGTGATGAGATTTTTATACAGTGCATTGACTGATAAACCACTGGTTGGAGTCTTTATACCAAAAACTGCGGAGAGGTTTGAGATTAGTCTATATTCAGTATTATTATTTTCTAGTCTGCAGTTTATGTATACTGGTATTACATTAACTTCCTTCTCCTTAGCCATGGATGCTAAATTCTGCGCTACAAATCTTGTGACCAAGGATTTTCCAGTACCTGAAAAACCGTATATCAACAGATTTGATATTCTTTCTAAAATTAAACTTGGTGCTAAAAGATTAGATATTGCTTCTATTTCTTTGTCCCTATGCAAAATTTTGTCAGGGGTAAACGAAGAGGATAAGACTTCTTTATTTTTAAAGACTCTTCTCTTCTGTAGAAACTCATTAAATATTTGTTTTGGATCTTTAGAAGTAACTGCTTGATAGCTTTCACTTTCTCTACTTAAGTCGTTGAGACTTACCCTGGCCATAAATTGGTGAAACTCCCTACTGTTATTAAATTATAGAGTATTTTTGTATTTAAATAGAAATATAGACTTTAGTTATATAACTTTAGTTCATATTTCTTACGGAGACACCAGTATTTCTAGTGGAGAATAATTTTTAAGTTTTTAATTTTTATGCTTATAATTATATATTCTATATAGAATTATATAAAATATACATATATAAAGTATCTCCACTAGAAACAATGGGGAAGTCCATAGGAAATTAAAGTTTTAATGCCATATTGTTAAAATTAGATGAAAAATCAAAGAAAATAAAGCTGTCTCCATTGGAAATAATGGTCTATGTATAATAGTTAAAATTGATCAAAAATATTTATTATTTCAATTAGGTTTAATTTAAAAATTCCATAACTTTTAAATATTATGAGTTCCTATTTTGTAGTAATAAAAAATTTAAATATTATGAATTTCTATTATGCAAGTTTAATTTTTTATTTATTTTTGTGTATGACTTTTAAAATTTACTAATTCTATTCCTGTACATAACTACCTCAAAAGTTAATAATCCTCTCTGGGAATACTGCTATGCCAGCTATATCACTCTAAACTTTGAGCAGTTCATTTTAGAGTATCGCTTTTAGGTTTATCTTATTATGCACAACTCTCATTAATTTTTATGTTGATATCTATTTTTTGTTTTTGAATACTCTTTGTATAGCGTATCTTATAAATCATCGATCCTTTTTAAGTTATTATCCTTCCACCCTCCTTCTTTTACACTTTTAGTTGTTCCTTATAGAGCATTAACCTTAGGTCATTTCATTGTGTGTAAATCATTATTTATATTTTGACTATTTTAAAATTGTGAACAATAGAAAGTTTTAAATATAAGGAGCTCTCTTAGTGAAGAAATGGAAAGTCTTTGTATGACAATTTAAGATTATTGAGGAATAAATTTCTTTTTAAGAAATAGTGACCGAAAGCTTTAAATATAATGAATTTCTATAATGAACAAATGGTAAGTAAAACTTTACAGTTGATATGGGTGAAAATGATTTTTAGGGTTTATTCTACCCAAACAAAAGAAGGTTCAACTGAGGAGTTTAGCATATGTTAACTGTCGAAGCTATGAAGATTTTAACTTTTATTGTATTAGTATCCATCGTTACTTTTATTTTACCTATAGAACCTGTCTTTGGTTTTACAAATTGTGCTAATGCTCAGAACATAAGTATGAATTATTCATCTCCAAGCGTATTAACTGCTGATTATAATACCTCTGGTTCAGTAGTCATATCTGCGACTTTAAGTTTAGATGGTCATAGTATCTGTGCCACCCAAGGTGTGAACATAAAATATGGCGGTGCGATTTCTGGTCCTGGGGAGATCTACACAGGCACCCTTAACATGTCTGGAGGGTCCTTATCCTCTGTGGGGGTCTATGTTAATAACATATATATCAGCCACTCTTCCACCTTAAACGCGACATTTATATCTCCTTTAGAAAGGATAAGCTCTTATGGAGTCGTGATACTTAATCAAGACTACTTGAATTCATCTGCAATAGATTTTTATCCCGGTTCTTCTTTGCAGCATAACCTTTTTACTTATGGCGGCGTAGCATCTTTTACTGGTTCATCAACAGAAGGGCAAAGCTTTCCACATTCATTCGGAGGTTCAGGCGCTGGCGGCGGTAATGACAATACTGGTGGTTCAAACGGCGGTTCTACATACTGTCCAGGGGGTGAATTAGGGGCCCCCTCCATACCCAGCATGTTTGGTGGTTCATCAAGCTCAAACCAAAATGGCGCAGGTCCCTGCGGGAGTCTAATAAACTATACATTAAACATTAGCGATCTTAATGGGGCTGGTGGCGGCGCTGGGGGTACCAGCACACAATACGGCGCTGGCGCAAATGGAGGTGGTGGTTCACAGGGATTAATCCTTATTGGCCAGATAATAAATCTCAACGGCACAGTTGATAACAATGGGCAAGCAGGCCTTAGCGTAGAAGGCGCCGGTGGGGGCGGTGGCGGTGGAGGCGGAGCAGGGGTAGTGGAGCTTCTTTACACAAACAGTATCCTGCCAAGTAGGTTTTGGCAAATCTGCCTCATAAACCCTTACTGACGGCCTC
>JAGDXU010000020.1:0-1786 GCA_023269965.1 Candidatus Parvarchaeota archaeon
ATATCATATTACGGTATAAGAATGAGGTAGATAAATAGTTTACGATTGGGTTGAGTTGAGGGGGGATTGGGGGTTTAAGAAAACTAAAAATGGGCCCAGAGAGATTCGAACTCCCGAACTTCTCCATGTGAAGGAGACGTCATAGCCGCTAGACCATGGGCCCACATCTTAAATAATTATTTCAGTGATTTAAATGCTGCGCTGCGTTGGATGCCACTAAGGTGCCGAAGAGATGCTTGGGCCACCGGAGATTACACTCGAATTCAATATGCTGCCCATGAATTCCCTTGCGCCAAGGAACACAACCAACCCTATCAAAATATACACCGGCACGTATTTTAAGCCGGACAATGCCTTACCATCATTCAGCTCCCCTCCAAGGATACTGCTCGCGGTGGTGGTTATAATCACGTTCAGGAGGGCAATGAAGAAGACTACGTTTGCGGGTATATGCGGCAGGGAGAAGGACGCGAAAACACCCAACCCTACGGTGGGGACCGAAGCGGAGGATGTACCTATCGTTGAGCCTATCGTGTTCATTATGTCTATGAGCATAGAAGAAACCCCATAGAGCAGAGGGCCTGCTATTACAGAAGCTATAAATATGAACAAGGAATAACTCCTCACTTGAGCACGCATCGAAGTCCTGAGGGCTTCGTTCTGCATGATATTGTTTGCCAGGTTCTCCAAGACTAGGTCAAGCTCTCCACCCGCTCTTAAAGAATCACTTATTATCTTTATCGCTGACCTGAAGAAAGCCGAGTTGGTTTTGTCAACCATCTCAGTCAATGCTGTCTTGAAGTCTTTTCCTCCCTGAACTTCGATTGCGGCCTCCTTGAGTAGCACATTCAGCTTTCCAAAGGCCGGCTTTATCGTGGCAAGGAAAGAATTCTCCGGCACCATCCCAGCCCTTAGATTAGCCGCCATAAGCATCAACATGTCTGGGAGGAACTTCTCTATCTCCGAGGAGACCTTGTCGGCAAGAATCGTGAAGATGGACTCTGTTAGCACCAGCACCAACAGCACCAAACCAACCAAAGTAATGGCAGAAAAAAAGATAGAGCTGGTGTACTCGAATATGAAAACCCCGCCAGCTATGCCGATTATGATGGAGATAATTACAAGTATCCCAAAGAATGAAGCGGGATCCATTTGGGTTATCTGCGCCCATATAAGCCTTCTTATGAAAGCCACCCTAAATCGCAATGGTATAAGGTTCCCAATAGCGCTAAGAAATGTATAGTTTTTAGGTCTCATATCATACACCCACCGCCGGCCTCCTGCTCTTAACCAAACCTATAAATAACACCTCAAACATTATCAACAGAGCAGGTATAAAGTATATAAAGAAAGTGATATTAATCCTAGCCATTGAACCAAGAATAAGGAAAACTGACATCCCCAGACTCGGCACTACAACTGCTATAAGCATGTACCCCATAGAGAGTGGTGTCAACTCACCAGCGTAAGCCTGCATATCAGACTGTTGCTTCTTAATAAGCATATCATTTATAACGTCCAAAGTTGCTGCTAGATCTGAACCTGACCTCATTGCATTTAACATTATGTCTATGGTTCGCTTGAAGGATTGAGAAGGAACCCTCCTTGAAAGATTATCCAATGCAATGTCTTGTGATATACCAGACTCAATCTCTTCTGCAGCTATCTTAAACTCACTTGAAACTAACCCATAATCCCCCATCGCTATATCAAGGATTGCATTAAATATCGGAACACCAGACTTAAGCTTTATCATCAATTCCCTTGTTGCAAATATTAACTGCGT
>JAGDXU010000020.1:1796-3180 GCA_023269965.1 Candidatus Parvarchaeota archaeon
CTCTATGAGAGCCTTGCGCCTACCAGCTTCGAGTTTCGGATACTCTAGAAAATATATAAAATAAAAGGAGGGGACAACAATAGCAGACAGTGCCATTACATATATTGTCTGGGCTCTCAATACCCCTTTTATATAAGCCGAAAAACCAATTAATCCAAATACTGAGATAAGAAGTATAAGTAGGACAACAAACATCAACAAAGCAACAGATATGAAATCTATTGGGGCTAAGTTTATCATCCCTGCCTCAAGTAAATCTCTCTTTAAGTTAGGCATCTTACTAGAGATAACTGCTGCTGGCTTCCTGAAAACTCTGGCTAAAAAGAACGCTCTCTCCTGACTAAATAAAAAAATTGGTATCTTATATTTCATTGATAGCCCCCGATTTTAAGTTTACCTTCACAAATTCTTCCATATTGTACTTTATGTTCAATCGCTCTTTTCATACTGTCTCATAATTGATTCCAAGATAGCTCCACATCAATAACCCTCAAGCATTTCCGGAGATTTATCTGCATTTACAACCCCTAATAGGTCTTCCTTGTTTGTGTAATATAGGCTGCTTATTCTACCTATTTTCTCTATGCTTGGTATATTATACTTTAACATCCATCTTATGATCTTTCTTTTCTCTTCGATATCAGCTTCTATTTCATTGGCTGAAAGACCAGAGTATAGTTCAAGCTTTGTCTGTATCTTCAAAGAAGGCGATACAGATCTTTGAATTGTATCATCCCTCGCACGCCATTCAAAGAGATTGTTCACCTTAAGCACAGTTTGCCCTGCAACAGTTGTTTCTTGTATCTCTGCCAACTCCAAAACACGCCTTATTCCAAGTCTTCTTTGTCTGAACATACTGAGTATTATATCCATAGCTGAAACTTCTATATCTGGAAGATTTATAGGTTCAGATAGTAGCCTCTTAACAACCTGCTGAGCAGTCTCTGCGTGGATAGTTGCGTAAACTGAGTGACCTGTCATCAAAGCTTCAAAAAGTGTCTGAGCCTCTTCTTTCCTTCTTATTTCCCCAACAACTAACCTATCAGGTCTCATCCTAAGAGAGTTCACAAGAAGGTCAAGCATCGTAATCTCTCCCTTCCCCTCAGCATTTGGAAGCCTCGTGAGAAGAGGGACCCAATGCATAAACTTCGGAAGTATAAGCTCGCTCGTATCTTCTATGGTTATTATCCTCTGGTTTGGAGGAATAAAAGGTAGGAAAACGTTAAGCATTGAAGTTTTACCAGCTGCAGTACCTCCTGTTACAAGAAAAGAAAGCTCATACTGCATTGCCTGCCATACAAATGAAACTAGCTCTGGAGAGACTGTTTTCCTCTTAAGGAAATCTATTATTGTCCATGGCTCTGCGCGGAACTTCCTTATGTCT
>JAGDXU010000020.1:3190-3773 GCA_023269965.1 Candidatus Parvarchaeota archaeon
TACCTCCTGCTATTATCATGGACAATTCATACTGCATAGCTTGCCATATGTAGGCTGCAAGTTCATCCGTCATCGTCTTATTCTTCAGGAAGTCCATCAATGTCCAAGGCTCCTCCCTAAATTTCCTTATGTCTATAGTATTACCTTTCTGAGATATAGGAGCCAACGTCGCATTAACCCTATCACCATTTGCAAGCTGTGCATCAAGCAGCGGATTAAGTAAGGTTATCTGCTTGCCTACCTTTCTTGCAATCTGTTGTGCATAATTTTCTATTTTTCCTTCAGTCTCTATCCTTTGATTCGTCTGAAGCCATCCAAAAGTTCTATGATAAACTAAAACATTTGTTTTTGAATTATTCACGACTATCTCTTCTAGGTTAGGGTCTGTATCTAAAACTTCAAGTATACCCAACCCAAACATATCGTGCAACAAAGTAGCTGCGTATCTCTTATACTCTTGCTCGCTCAATGAGGGCAATAGTTTTTTCATCTTATCTTCTACCATCTGGATGAATTCAACTTTAAGTGATGGATTCAATTCGGTTGATAGGGCTTGTATCTTGTCTGGCACCTCTCTTATCAG
>JAGDXU010000008.1 GCA_023269965.1 Candidatus Parvarchaeota archaeon
CACACCGTCAAAACTAAATGGATTTTGAGGCCTTTCACGAATGCCTCTGTCATCCATCTTTATCGACAAAAACTCTCGACGTGCCAGAATCATTAATATATCATCTTTTGCTCCGTAATCTACAACGAAGTACTTTTTATCTACAACAAGAAAGTTGGTCGCTGGAAAAGAAGGATAATAAATGATCTTATCACCACGCACAAAACCCGCCGACGACATAGCAGCATAATGACCATAGACTGGAATAAACTTAGAGGAAGGATGCTCTTTTTCATATTCCTTGATTGTACTGGCATCTATTCCCGTTCCCGATAAAAGCACAATGGGAATATAATCCAGAGTTTTGATCCATGGTAGAGCTTCCTTCGACGTTGTGAGCAAACCAACGTTTTTGCCTTCATTAACCTTTTCGATTGCAGGCTTTATACGCCTGATAGATTCCTCAGGTGGAAGCTTCTTTAAACCAGTCGTATCAAAACCTAGATTTATATGATTCATGCCTAACATATCTGCGAGACTCTTGTGCATTTCCTGATATGCACCTAAAGGCCCTAACGACAAAAGATTCTTGCCTCTTAACTGTTTGATGCCGTCACTTCCAATCTGCTCCTTTAACCCATAGTATAAATTTAATCCAGAAAGCATTAAGGCTTCAGGTGAGTGATAAATAGACTTCGGTTCACCGGTTGTACCTGAAGATGAACTTTTATATAAATTCTTTACATCTATGTCTTGCGGCTTGAAAAATTTATTGTATCCATCTTCCCTAGTAAGCGGAGATGTATTTGTCTCTCCAACCTTCAGTAAAAGCTCTCTGAGTGTATCAGCTTTGTTAATATCATCGGGCGTTATTTTCTTTTCTTTAGCCCTTTGCTTCCAATATCCAGAACCAGAAGGACCAATATTCCTATTTATGAGAATTTTTACTAATCTAAGATAGGCATCACCTAAATCTTCCCTTGCTTCTAGAGCAAAATTCCTATATGGAGCGTAGTTGCTCCTTGAAAGATACTCGAGGACAGCGTCAATGTAGGTCGGCTGCTCGAGCAGGCTCATCTCTAATGAGACCATATTCTGAGTTTCTATGGAGCTAAAACTATAAATAGTTTAAAATTTTTACTTTCAAAGCGCCAAAAGAAAGTTCAGCAGCGATCAAGAAAATTTAATAAAAAACTGACTTCTCTCCACAACTTTTCTGATTCTTAAAAACTTTCTCTGAAACAGGATGCTTCTGACATACTCTCCTCGCTAAAGCTTCGGAGGTTCTGGGGTCTCCGTCGTTCTCAGAGTTGCCCCTTTGGGGGTATCAGTGCTCCCTTTGCATACATCCCTGTCTGTATGCAATTGACCTACGCCTTCCACTAAAGGAGGACGCAACGCTATGTTGAACGAAGCGTTAGCGTCGGCGTGGTCAACGTGGCCGCAGTTCAGACACTTAAACGATTTGTCATGTGCGTATTGTTCGTCCACTTCTATTTGGTTCACCTTCTCAAAGTCATTCCTAAAGCTGTATGGAAGCGCTAGCTTCAGGGAAGGTATGTATATTTCATGCCTCTCTTTATCCACACGAATCCCTTGGTTAGGTATTGTCAGTTTTACGTGCTTGACGCTCTCTATCTTCTTGTTTCTCGAATGCTTTCTCAGTATCCGGTTTGCAATGATGTCCTTCCTGAAGGTTGGAGCTTTCTTGCTCATTTTATCGTAATAATGATCCTCGTTAGAAATCAATCTGTATCTTTTGTTTAATTGGGTTTTAAAAATCCTATCAGAAAAAGAAAGGTACAAAATAGCCTTTTTCTTGCAAAAAATAGGCAGTTAGAAGCTAAGAAAAAGTATTTATATAAGATATTATCACTACTTTTATGTGATAAAATATGAATACAAATCTTAAATTGGCGAAAACAAATACAGGGAAGCTTTATGTTAATGAAAAGTTTGCGGATGTCTTAAATAAGAACATCGGTTCAAATGTTTTCATACCTTTTGCAGACTTTTACCTTCTTTACAGCAGATTACCAAGAGATCATGACGAAGTTATATATGCAGTGAAAGATGGTGGAAGATCCGCGATTCTGCCAAAAGAAGTCGAATACAATGGGAAAAAATATCACATCGGTGTAAAGGGTGTTGGCACTTATGGGACGCTTGAAATTGCATACAAAGATAAGGAGATAAATGAAAAACTAAATGAGTACAAGAGTAAACTCCCAAACAAGTATGACCAAGGGGAGGATTATCTAATAACCTCAGAAAAGGGTAATATAAAAGTGGGCGCGAACAGACCCCTCGGCGGACAGAACCTTGACCTTGCCTTGTGGGATCTCGAATTTTCAAAAAAGCTTGATAAAGACTTAGTGTACCCAGGTACCGACGCCAGATTTGTACCAACAATAGGCGTGGCTGAATACAATGATAAGTTAGACAAAATAATATCAAAAACATATAGTAGAGATCATTATGAAGGAAAAGTTGTACAGGAGTATCGGCTTCTCCCTTCAACAGTGGAACTAACAGATTTCTTATACAAGGACGAATATAAACAGAAAAGATTGAATATATGCAAAGATGAGAAAAAATGGTCAAACCTTGAGAAAAGCCTTCTTGCAATATCCCTATTACCACTTAATACGATTGATCCAAAAACAAGAGATTACCTTCGCCCTGTACATGATCCTCTTAATTCAAGCATGGCAGCAGAAAGCGTGATCGATACGAAAGATGGGACGGTCTATTGGAAAGATCTGGACAACTTAGCATTCGATAAATTTACTTCCAATGACACACCTGAACAAAGAACTTATCTTGCAATGGATAAAACAATTAATGAGATTCAGGCGGCCATAAACGATCTAACAGCTGCTAGAATAGACATCGATAAAAATCCTATTAATGCATTAGAACGGGTTCTTAAAGATATAAATGGCATTAAGATTGGGAACACTCAAATATATGTAAAGGAGCCGACAAAAGAAAAACTAGACAATCGCAGATACAAATACAAATATGAAATTCGTTTAAATACTAAAGACGATGAACTCAAAGAAATTAAGATTCCATTGATGACATACGTAGATACTTCGACTGGAAACGTGACTACTGGTTATCAAGATCCATTGTTTCCACACGGAGTAGAATATTATAGTTCAGGTGGCGGATGGAAAACTCCAAAACCCCTCTAAAACCTCTTCCAACATTCGCAGATTAAATATGCCTTACTTCAGAAAATTCTAAACTAAAATAGACATGCTCCCAGGAGGATTTGAACCTCCGATATTCGGTTTAGGAAACCGA
>JAGDXU010000006.1:0-712 GCA_023269965.1 Candidatus Parvarchaeota archaeon
ATCCAGTTAGACTACGGGAGCTTTGAATAACGTGAATCATCCTTGGGCTTTCACACAGAGTTTAACGCTTCAAATACTTATAAAGCATGAGCAGGAAGACCTCATAGAGGAGACGCTCGCAGAGGATGATGCCTCTACAAGTGGCATGTGGGATAAATGCGTTTCTATTGGGGAGACACGGGGCTTTTTATATTATCGGAAGAACCTTCTTCTGCATTGGATAAAGCATTTGCACTTGAAGAGATTTCAAAATTAAATTATCAAGCTTCATTGGCATCAAAGAAAATAGTAAGTATTAAAGAAAAAGATGTGAAAATTATGCAGGGGCATTATTTGAATAGATATGGCCAAAGATGATAAAATTTCAATGTTTTTTAATTAATATCTCGACTTCATCGTTTTTATTTGCTTTTAGAGCTAATTCTCCCCCTATAGGTAATGTGACAATTGGATTTGTATGACCAAAATCTAAATTTGCAATTACAGGGATGTTATTTAACTCCCTCTTTGTTTTTATTATCTTTTTAATTATGTCATTAGTAAATCCAGATGCCTGTTGAAATCTACCTATCATAATACCCTTAACCTCTGAAAAATTAGGTAAATTAATTATAGATTGAAGATCTCGATTAAATAAATAAGGATTAGTTCCTTTATCATCCTCTAAAATTAAAATAGAATCTTTTAGGTCTGGCATAAACCGAGTCCCTTG
>JAGDXU010000006.1:722-26428 GCA_023269965.1 Candidatus Parvarchaeota archaeon
TTATCTTCCCTTCAGCTTCCCCTTCATTTATTATGCAGTAACCTGTGTTTTGTATGAAATTCCTATTTTCTTGATCAAGATACCATTTGTCATCGCTCCATTCTTTTGAAGGCTCTATTTCAAAAATTTCTTCATTAGTTAAGCACATATTGAAATATTTTAAAATGTAGTCAAGCCCCTTATGCATAGCAAAAGTTGAAAAAAAAGGGCCATGATAAGTTATTAACCCAGTTTTTGCATAGATTGCATTAAGTAGAACTGTTATATCCGAGAATCCAGAGAAAATTTTTGGGTTATTCCTTATTAAGTCGAAATCTAAATAACTTAAAATATCATTTGAGTTATACCCGCCAATAGATGTTAAAATACATTTAACATTTTTATCTGAGAAAGCTTCATTTAATTCGTCTACTCTTGATTTTATTGGCATAGAATTAAATTCATCTTTTTCATTCATATGATTTGAAAAAGTTACTTTATAACCCAACTCATTTAATTTATTCTTTGCGTCTGTTATAACATCATCAGAGAGCATCTTTAAACTATGAGAAGGTGAAATTACTCTTATCTCGTCTCCTTTCTTAAGTTTTGGCGGCACTATCATTTATATAACGTAGATTAATTTTAATATATAAAATTTAAATTCGGGGCTGTTGCTACTGCTGTCTATTTCCGCATAGCCTCGGTTATTTTCATCTTGTTCTACGATTAAATTTTAGCTTAAGGCTGTATACCTCGGTGCGTGCATGTAATATGATGCAGGCCAGGCCGCTGACCTGTTGATTGTCACTCCTGGGAGTGTGATAGGATTTGCTGAAACCGCAGAATAGTCTTATGCTGTCCCGTTCTCAAATGCATTTATGTTTAAAGTGCTATTAAGAAATGCGGTTCCTCTAACTCCAAACCAGACGCAGTCGCCGCAATGATTATATGTGGGAGCAAAGGCTATCTTATATACCCAAGATGTAAAGGATAAAGAAATGGTCCCATTTCTTTGAGATAGCTATATCCCCTACAAGTGGCATGTTGGATTACATGAAAAGTATCCCACATGTGAAAGCAAGCATTGCCGTTGAAGCAAGAAGCTCCAAACAAGCGGAAGGGGTTGTTGAAGCCCCACCCGTAATGGCGAGGCAGTTCACTGATTGGTTTCACTCGATTTTAACTAAGGAAACTTGGCCATCTTGGCCAGGCCTGTTGATTACCTTCGCTTTTCCCTCAGAAGTTTCAAGAACACTGCCCTTTGTTATTATATTCATCCTCGCATACGCCCTATTGGCTGGATTCTCTAGAACCCTGACTATCTTTACCTTGATATGTTTCTTTGCCTTTGGGTCGTACATGTTTCCCTCGTTTATATAGAGTGGCCTGATCTTGATTCCCCCACCCAATGACCTCAAAACCTTTATTTCTTTCTCCCCGACCTCTATAGGCTTCACAAGGTTCACGAACTCAAATTTCCTTTTGTCTCTCCTCTTACCTTTGAGTCCGCCCGTTCTCTTCCTTAAAGTGGATGAATTTGACATTCCCATAATGCTCACTCTTAGCGTCTGTGATTTAAAAAGTTAACTCTATGCTAAACCGCCGGCAAATACGCTTTTATACGCAGAGGCGAGCACCGAAAATCATATATTTATAAGGTTAAAATGATATGGAAATTCTATGCAAGAGAGGCTTGATATAAAGTTGAGCCTTAATGATAAGGAGGTACGTTTATGGCGAAGGTGACTGTCACAATATGTGATGTATGTAAGCAAAGGATAGCAACAAAGGTCTGCCCAGTATGTGGAAAAGATCTGTGTGAAGCGGACACGAAGACATTCTCTGTCGACGTTGGCTTAAGATTTGGACCTAGAGTTGAGATATACAGAGGCTATATGTGCGAAGAGGACTACAAGAAGCTTGAAAGCAACTTAGGCAAGATTCTAGGAAACCTCAGCGAAACTATAAAACCACAGATCGACGACGTGATAAAGCAAAGCGTGCAGTGATATTAAGCCAAAACGATGGTTTGAGATAAGACTGATATAGACAACAGAAGGCTTATAAATTTGTTGAGATTTATTAATTCTTATTCCCCGCATAGTCTAGCGGCAAAACGTCCGGCTGTAGAGATTTTTTGAGTGCTGCGCAGCAGTGCGATGAGAAGTTCCAGTCGACGCTGAAACCGGAAGTTGGCGGTTCGAATCCACCTGCGGGGATATATTTTGTACTCTAGAATTTAGTCAAATTCTTTCGTAAATCGGCTTGGCGAACCCTACTTTCTTCTTATATATTATTGAAGGTATATAGTCTTCTTCCAACTTAAGCACAACATTTGTATAGCTTCTTTTTTCAGTTGGTGTAAGTTGGTCCCTATTCACCAGATAAATTGGCTTCTGGAGTGCCATAGCAGCTTCTAAATCTGCAACACTGCCCTCACTTTCATGATCAAAGATCATGTGAATTTCCTTAGCGTTTAAGATAGCCTCCAAATTTTCATTTATAGTCTTAATACCTACCTTATCTTTATCAAAGTTTTGAGGTAAATTGTAATAATTGCTTTCAGGGGGCCAAAAAACATAATATATTATAAATACTTTATTTTTACTCCATCTGAAACATCTTTGTCCAGCTTCAGCAAAACAACACCTTCCTCTGTTTCTACACCCAATACAAGTACTTCAGACATAAAGTCTGCGATCTGCTTCGGCGGAAAATTCACGATCGCTACAACCTGCTTTCCTATCAAATCATCTACAGAATATAACTTAGTTATCTGCGCGCTGCTCTTTTTCATTCCTGCTGTACCAAAATTTATTACCAGCTTGTATGCTGGTTTCCTTGCGTTTAAGAACGGTTTAGCTTCTATTATTCTTCCGACTCTAATCTCCAACTTTCCAACTTCTTCTGAGGATATACTTTCCATACGCTTTTTTTAGCGGCTTATGAATATGAACTTATTCTCTGGCTTATTATCAAGTATACAGAATCCAAACCTTTCAAACTGTATTATATCTCTTTCTTTAAGGTCGCCAACAGTTGCCTCAGCAACTCCATCGACCATCTTTATACTGTTTGGATTATAAGACCCGTCTTCATTGAGAAGCTTTCCTATGAGCACGACATTCACATTCAAATTATCCTCAGTAACCCACTGAACTATCTTTTCCTGTCCTTTGTGCTCATAAGATGAGATCTCAGCTAATATTTTATTCTTCATTTTTTCCTTTATTTTAACGGTGAATAGCTCTTTGAGCCTTAATTCATCTCCCTCATTCATATCAGCGATGTCATCAAATGGTATGTAGAATTTCCCATCTATTCTAATCCTCCTCTCACCCATATTTTCGGATGGATGGAACTTTAGAGATACTTCCTTCTCCTCCACCCCCTCAACCTCAAGAAGAATTGGTGAAGGCACGAAGAAAAGCCTTTTAACCTTTGGATCCAAAATTCTTCTGTTTAAGGTAAAAAGCAGGTCCCAACTATACTCATGGGATGAACTAGAATATCTTGCTCTAAGAGTGAATTCTTTTATAGCATCTGGCTGTATGCCTCTCCTCCTTATGGCGGAAACAGTCGGCAAACGGATATCATCCCAACTGTCTATCTTACCCTCCTTTATCAAGGCTCTTATTTTCCTCTTTGAGAATGGCGTGCCTTCAAAGTTGTACCTAGAGAACTGGATGACTTGTGGCGATTCAAACCCTAAAGTTAACCTTATATAATCCTGCAAAGACGTCTTAAATTCATTGCTTCTCAAAACATGGGTAACCCCACATAGGTGGTCTTCTATCGTGTTCGCGAAATCATACAAAGGCCATAGGTGGTAAGGTTTATAGTCAGTATCTATTACTCTGAATATGGTTGGGTCTCTAAGTGAGAAATCCTTGCTTCTCATGTCGCCTTTTATCCTGACAACTATTTGCCCTGGTTTAAACTCTCCTTTCTTTGCTGAATTGAAAAGGGCTAAATTATCATCTATACTTCTGGATCTGCATTTGCATTCTATTCCATTGAATCTGTCCTCTTTTATTTTAGCCTGCTCACAAGTGCATAAATAAGCTTTTCTTTCCTTTATGAGCTTTTCAGCGTAAGAGTATATTATGTCCATGTCATTGCTTATGAACTTCTTCTTGTCCCACTTTATCCCTAACCATTCATATCCGCTTTCAAAACTATCTACAAAATCCTCTCTAACTAGATTGGGGTTCGTATCCTCAAACCTGAGCCAAAGCATACCATCATACTTCTCCTTGTAAAGATAGTTTATCATACCAGATATTGCATGCCCTAGATGCATGTATCCCGATGGTTCTGGCGGCAACCTCAAGACGATTCTCCTGTCTACGTTCGGAAGCGGCCTTAAGTCGAATGTTTCCTCTTTCTTTTCACTCTCTAAACTGAGGCCTAATTCACTCGCTCTTTTTATTTGAGAATCCTTGTCAAGGGAATTCACACTCAATACTGTAGCAGCCACAGTATTCCTCAGAGAGTTCATCTCTTTCAAAAGAGATTTATCTGAACCGATAAGCTTAGAAAGGACTGTTTTCTCATCAGCTTTACCATCGTGCTCTATTGCATTCTTCAAAGCTACTTTCTCTACATCTAATTCATTAACCATAATATTAGTCAATGGTAAAGAAAGCTATCCTGCCTTAAATATTTAGTTTTTGTTAAGCAAAATGTCAAATATTTAATATTAGAATGTTTAAAGCTCGATATGAAATTCTATGAGTTGAGTGAATGCTTTAGAAAGCTTGAAGCAACTACTAAAAGACTTGATATGTTCAACATTCTATCGGAAACGCTGGCAAAGATACCTAAAGAAGACATCGCTAAGGCAGTCTACATGCTCCAGGAGACACTTCTGCCACCCTTCTTCAACGTGCAGCTAGGAGTAGCTGACAAGATGGCCGAAAAGGCAATTGCAGAGGCTTATGGAATAAGCTTAGAAAAGATAGAAAAAATGTACAAAGAGAGGGGGGACCTAGGCAACGTAGCAGAAGAGTTAAATGGTAAGGATAAAGGAAGCGCTTTGACTATCAGTCAAGTATATGATAAACTGATGGATATAGCACAGACCAGCGGGGAGGGGAGCGTAGATAAGAAAATAAAGGTTATATCGGATCTTCTAAAAGAAGCCTCTGGCTTAGAATCGAAGTACATAGTGAGATTCATGTTAGGAAAACTTAGACTTGGCGTGGGAGAAGCAACAATAATGGAAGCTCTTTCTATGGCAAAATTACATAAACGAGATTTCAAAGTTGAACTTGAAAGGGCCTTCAATTTGTGTTCCAATTTAGGTAAAGTAGCTGAGGTCTTCTATAGAGAAGGGGAAAAAGGTGTTATGGACTTCAAAATTGAGACCATGGAGCCCATAAGACCTGCACTTGCGGAGAGACTTCCAAGTGCAGAGGAGATAATAAAGAAGTTAGGAAAGTGCGCTGTGGATCAGAAATTCGATGGATTCAGGGCACAGGTGCATAAAGATGGAGACAAAGTGAAAGTTTATTCTAGAAATTTGGAGGACATAACAAGCTATATGCCGGAGATCACCGACGCCGTTAGAAAACTAAAGATAAAGAAGATTATATTTGACAGTGAAGCACTTACTTACGATGATGAAACGAACACATTATATCCATTCCAGATAACTATCCAGAGAAAAAGGAAGCATAATGTTGAAGAAGTTTCACAGAATTTTCCACTGAGATTGTTTGTATTTGATATAATGTTATTAGATGATGCGCAGCTTATAAACGAGCCGTATTCAAAAAGAAGGGAAACCTTGGAGAGAATATTCCAAAAAGAGGGAACTATTTCAAAGTCCTCTATAATAATAACCGACAATCCTAAAGAATTTGATAAATTTTTTGAGATTACAGTTGGAAATGGATTAGAGGGTGTGGTTGCAAAGAAACTCGATGCGCCATATGCAGCCGGCGCGAGAAACTTTAACTGGGTAAAATTAAAGAGATCTTACAAATCTAGGCTAGATGATACTATCGATACGGTGATATTGGGGTATTTCAAAGGGAAAGGATTAAGAGCAGATCTAGGTATAGGTGCGCTGCTGGTAGGTGTATATGATGAGAAAGCTGATATGTTCAGGACCATCGCAAAAGTAGGCTCTGGGTTCAGCGAAGAGCAGTTCAAGGAGCTAAGAAAGATATTAGATGATGAGAAAGTGGACAAAAAACCGGCAAGAGTCGATTCTATCCTTGTCCCCGACGTATGGGTTGAACCAAAGTATGTAATTGCTATCAAAGCTGATGAAATAACTAAGAGTCCTATACATACTTGCGGTGCAAAAGAGGGGGTAGGATATGCGCTCCGCTTCCCTAGGGCTGTTACATTCATTAGAACTGACAAAAAAGCAGAGGATACAAACACCGTGAAAGAAATCGAAGAGATGTTTGAGGAGCAGAAGAGGGTGAAAGTTTAGTTTATAAGATGGAAGACAAAGCAAAGAGAAAAGATTTCATCTATGAGGGGAGTAACAGCTTCTTAGGGGAGGTAGTAGCCTATAGCGATGCAAAATATGTTATCATACCCGTGCCTATTGAGATGACGACATCTTTTCTAAGGGGCACGAGATTTGGGCCAAGAGAGGTAATAAATGCCTCGATATCGCTCGAAAACTACGACCATGAGACGGACCGTGAAGTAAAAGACGAAATTTACACACTTAATGAACTTGAGTTGCCACCAAATATGGAAAAGAGTTTAGAATGCATAAAGGACACTGTTTCAGATGTGCTCCAAGATGGGAAGATACCGATACTTATAGGCGGGGAGCACACGATGACATATGGTGCCTCTATTGCATTTGATAAAGACACAATATTCTTGGTATTTGACGCACACGCGGACTTCAAAAAGGATATGCTAGGAGTTGAGATAAACCATGCTAGCACCTGTAGATTGATAAACCAAAATAAAGAGGTGATCATATTTGGCGTGAGAAGCCTTAATATGAATGAACTAGAGGAGATAAAAAAAAGAAAGGTATCTATAACTTACATTGAGGAAGCAGATTCAAAAGCTAAGATCAATAATATATTAAAGAAAATAAGAGGGAGAAAAGTCTATATCAGCGTTGATATGGATGTTTTTGACCCATCAATAGCACCGGGAGTGGGCACGCCACAGCCAGGTGGGATAAGTTATGGGCTATTCCTAAATGTCCTTAAAAAGGTTGTAGCCACTGCAGATGTTGTTGGCGCAGACGTGAATGAAGTGAGGCCTATATTAGAGGAGAAAAGCACGGAGACCTTAGCAGCTAAAATAATTGAGGATCTAATTTCTCTTATAGACAAAAATTCGTCTAAATGAAGTTCTACTTGAAATTGAAAAACAAGATTGAAAACATCATCAACCCAAAGTAAGCAACTAAGTTAGCGTACTCCCAAATTATTGTCCCAGGGTTGTAGAAGGAGATTACGCCGGTAGATAGATACCCCATCGCTATCGCGACCGCCGATACAAACAAGAAAAAGAAGGCAGTTATGGTCTTCTTAGGGTTAACAAATATCTTGGCGAACATCTGAGTGGGATTTTTCCTGACTTTGTATATACCTATGAAGAGGAATACAAAGGCAAGCAAGTTAAACACAAAACTTATAATTCTATAGTAAAAATCAAAACTGTTGTATATGAAGGAGAAGATCATCATGCGAACCTCCTCATCATTTTATACCATGCATAGACCACATATAGAAATATCACTATAGTTATGAGCCCGAAAATATAAGACAAAAAAAAGAACAGAGTAAACATAAAATTGCTGAAACTTGGCGCTCCAACAAATCTCTGCATTATCGTTGATATCCCAGTCAATAGAATAAAAACAGCCGGATAAATGAATATGTTTATGTACTTCTGTGAGTCGATAGGCTTTAGCATGAACACTGTCAATGGCGCATTATCGTGTCTATGCTTGAAGAGTATCCTAACGATAGAAAAAGTGAAAAATATTGAGAATAAACCAGAAACACCTATAACCACATATATCAAGCTTATTATCTCCTGCTGCATATTACACTATAATATCAACAAACTTATAAACATTAAATTTACAGACTATTGACTTTTACAGTCATCTGTACTTATACCCTATATCCTCATAAGAAAGGAGAGTTATCTTTTCACTCGTGCTGCTCACCCTGCTGCCAACAATATAAGCCACCCCTACTTCTTCCGCACTCCTGACTATATCATCATCGACAATACCATCCAGGACAACAGCATAGACCCCCTCTATGTTTAATATCGCACTGTCTACTTCCTTATATGGAATTCTTCCGATTATATTGAAATTATTATCGGTTAAAAAGGCCCCTCTTGTGCCTATTATTTCGTTTATAAGAGGTATTATCTTCTTTTTGACGTCATCTGGGATGTTAACCTCTTTCTCCTCCCTTTTCTGCCCATTACTTTCCTTCTTGAACGCACCTGGAGAGTATTCTTCAAGTGTCACCCTAGCTCTCAAGGCCTGGTTTATCTCCTTCTTTGTCAGCTCTTCGACCTCTCTACCTGATGGTGCCTTAGCTATGAAATCAACATGTCCTGATTGAGTAAAAGCATTCACTATCATATCTCCTCCTCTATCACCATCAACAAACAGAGTTATTATTTTCTTGTGGCTCAATTCTATCACAGATTGAGGGATAGTTGTTCCATTCATACCTATAACATTGGTGAACCCATGCTTCAGCATGTTAAGGACATCCGCTCTCCCCTCGACTATTATTACTTCTTCAGAGCTGTCTATGTCGGGGCCGGCGGGAAGCTTCTCTGAGCCGTACTCAACCAGCTCCTTTTGCCTCACGTTTTCATATAATCTCTGAAGCAACTCAGTCGTATCTACGGAACTCTTACTCATAGAACTTTGAAGCAGATCTTCGGCTCGCTTAGCGATATATTCCCTTTTAGATACTCTGACGTCTTCTACACTTTCAACCTTAATCGTCGCCTTCGAAGGCCCTATTCTATCTATAGTTTCTATCGCTGCCCCTATCAGTGCTGTCTCAGCTAGATCTAAGGAAGTTGGGATGATTATCTCGCCGGTTGTTTCGCCATTTGCTGCTGTGCTCTCCACTTCTATTCTTCCTATCTTTCCATTCCTCTGCGCTTCCCTCAAGTCAAGTTCGTCGCCGAGGAGACCTTCTGTCTGCCCAAATATGGCTCCTATTATGTCTGGTTTCTCAACCATACTCTCTGCTTTAAACTTTGCCTTCAAAACATACTTGAATGAAGCTGGCCCTATCTTTGCCATAATCGTACCTCCTTATAATACGGCCAATAAAAGTAAGAAGTTGCTCTAACTAAGCTTTCTTTCTACAACGGCTTTCGCCTTACATTTGAACATAAATTAAAAACAACCGATCTACATTCTAGATAAGTTGTCCCCTTACTTTTTTGGTTGTACTATAGGAATTAAGTGATTTTTATAATATATATAGTTTTAACAAGCAGGTTGAAGAGAGGGTGCTTAGGATAGAAAGTCGATTGACCGACATAACATTTATATATGATTAAATTTTCATATATCAAATGACCTTAGATACACTTAAAATAATAAAGAATAGGGTGTATGCATTAATTTTTGGGCTCCTGTTTACATCCATATTTATCATTTACTTTTATCTGCTTGTAAGTTCTGCGACTGGGCTGATAGATTTCAGAGGGTACTACCTTTACTTTGATCTAATATCCGCAGTCGTAATCTCCCTCCTTGTTGGGCTTGTTATTACACTGAATATCTATTCATATAGGATAAGTATAAGAACAAGTAAGAAATTCAGTCTAGGCTCAATAATAGGGGCTGTACTACCTAGTAGTCTGTGCTGCACGAGTATAATCCCATCATTCATGGCCGTGTTAGGTTTCTCTACCCCATTCATAGTAGGAAACACCGGGAAGATACAGTCTATATTTGCTGTATATGGACCGGCATTTATTGCCGCTGGAGCTGTAATAGCATTCTTCGGGTTGATTCAGATAACAAAAAATATCAACTCTAGCTGTGCCATAAAGCCGAAAGCGGAAGAAGACTGCTGCGAGGTCAAAAATGAAGATAAAAGTTAAGTATGTGCTCTATACTGTTGTAATTTTAATCGCCCTTTACTTAGCCTTGAACTTCTTATTTTTGAACGAACAAAAGCCCACTAAATTCCTATCTGTAGGTGATGTCGCCCCGAATTATGCATTTCAGTTATCCAATGGCAGCATTGAAAATGTGGATAGCTACCGAGGAGAGCCACTGCTTTTATGGTTCGTAGCTACTTGGTGTAGTAGCTGCGCACAAGGGAACTCTGTTTTAGCTAACAATCTAGCATTTTTCAAAGCGCATAATGTAAAGATCTTAGAACTCGAACAATACGATGATCTAGGCTACTCTGGTATGCCAATCTCTCAGTTTATCTCAGAGTATGGTAATAATACCTACGTGCAGGGAGGGATAGCAGGCTACAATATGACTTTAGCTTATAATACTCCCCCCTCGTTGCAGCTAGACATTTATTATCTTATTGGCCCCGATGGCAAGGTACTTTACATTGGAGAAGGATTAGCAACCGGAATAAACGACCTTGAAAATTTTATAGCTAAAGAGGCATTATGAGCGATGCAACGGACTTATTCTTTGATGCTTTCGCAAATAAAAACAGGTTCAGAATATTGGTTGAGCTCATGAATAAAGAACAATGCGTTGGGGAGCTCCAGAAGAGCTTGAACATAGAGCAGACGCACCTATCTCACGATTTGAGGTGCTTACTAAATTGTAAATTCATAAATGTAAGAAAGGAGGGGAGAAAAAGAATATACAGCATAAACAAGGAAACGAAGGAGCTTGTTGATGAAGTTACAAAGCATGTCAAAAGATACGAAACTTATCTGAATAAATGTGGGATACTGAAGGAGGAGGATGGAAGAATATGAATATGCAATAATAGGCCAAGGGGCGGCAGCCTTTGCTGCAGCTATAAAAGCTGATGAGATGGGAATCAAAACCGTGATGATAGGAAAAAACGAGACAGAAGGCGCTGTATTGGGAGGGACGTGTGTAAATGTTGGGTGTGTGCCAAGCAAAAGACTTATAATGGTAGGAAATCTTTTGGATAGATTTAACAAAAACAGGTTTTATGGCTTATCTTATTCTGTCAGGGTAAATAATTTCAGCAAAATAATGCAGGACAAGGAATTCCTAGTGGGCAGCATGCGCTTCGCAAAATACCAGAAGGTGCTTGGGAAACTTAAAAATGTAAAATATATAAACGGGTTTGCAAGCTTTGAGGACAAAAACATTCTATCAGTTAATGGAAAAAGGATAAAGGCCAAGAAGATACTTATAGCTACAGGCGCAAGAGCCAGAATACCTGATATAAAGGGATTAGACAAGGTGAATTACTTGACAAACGAAGAAGCTCTTTCAATGAAAAGGCTCCCAAAATCAATCGTAATAATAGGCGGGAGGGCCCTTGGACTTGAGTTTGCGGAGATGTTTACACACTTTGGGGTCAAGACCACTTTACTTCAAAGAAGCAATAGAATACTACCTAACTGGGAGCCTGAAGTAAGTTACTACTTAGAGCAATACCTAAAGGAAGAGGGAGTAAATATAATAACAAATGTAAATATAAAAGAAGTTTCAAAAAATAGAGGGTCTATAATAGTATCATTCTCCACGGGGGGTAAGAGCAGAGAAATAAGGGCCGAGAGGATATTACTCGCTACTGGTAGAACACCAAATACAGAGAAACTAAGACTTGAAGAAGCGGGGGTAGAAACCGACAAAGGTGGCTTCATAAAGATAGACCAGTACATGAGAACCTCTGCCGAAAATATCTATGCGGCTGGAGACGTGACTGGGGAACCCATGCTAGAGGCGCTTGCAGCTGCGGAAGGAAATAAAGCTACTGTTAACGCATTTAGTGGTGAAAAAACATCAATAGATCTTAGCTCTGTACCTTCAGCTGTATTCACATTTCCTGAGGCAGCCAGGGTGGGATTAACAGATGTGGAAGCAAATGGTAGTGGAATCAAATGCGCATGTAATACAGTACTATTCAAGGACCTAGCAAAAGCGGGAATAATAAAGGACACTAGAGGGTTGATAAAGATGGTTATAGACTCAAAGACCAAGCGCATACTTGGCGTGGAAATAGTCGGAGAAAATGCTGCGGATTTGATCCATGAGTCTACTCTTGCTGTGAAGTTCAATCTAACGATAGACGACATAATAGACACGATCCATATGTTTCCAACCTTAAGTGAGATAACTAAATTAGCTGCCTTATCATTTTACCATAACATAGAAAACCTAAGCTGTTGTAGTGAGTGAAAATCATCTCTTAATTAACGACCTCCTCTAAAAGCTGTAGGTAAGGTTCATCGCTTGATATTCTAACCTTTGCATTAAGAGGTATAAGCATCTGATCATCTCCATGCCCAAATGGAAGGCCATAAAGCGAAGGCTTTTTCAGGTCCAGCATGTAATCTTGTATTATCTCCTCTATCGTTGGAAGAGCTTCTTCTGACTTAGGTATGTCAGTGAAATCACCGAATACAAACCCATTGAACTTATCTAAAATCTTCCCAAGCTTAAGTCTAAAAAGATACCTATCCACGTCGCTTGAGGTTGTAGCTATATCCTCAAAGAATCCAATCTTCCCTTTTAGATCTGGCATATAATCAGTGCCTATAAGCGATGCAAATGTAGATATGTTTGTGCCCTCACTTACACCCTCTGCAAAGCCTGGGACTACATACTTTATTATCTTGTCTACATTGAACACTATATCATTAGATTCCCCCCTCAATACCTTCAAGAAGCCAAGAAAAGATGGTTTTTTCATCTCATCAAGGTCTGCACCCGGCATAGGGCCGTGAAAAGTTATCAGATTGGCAAATCTATGTATAGCTAAATGCAGGGAAGTTATGTCACTGTAGCCCATGAATATCTTGGGATTGGCTTTTATTACATCATAATCGATTAATGGGACAATCCTTGTAGAGCCGTATCCACCTCTGGCGCAGAAAATTGCGTCAACTGATGGGTCTTTGAAAGCAGCATTAAACTCATCTGCTCTATCTTTATCCGGGGCCGCAAGATCTGCTCGCTGCACAAGTCTCCTTAGATTATCACCAAGGGACACCGTATACCCTGCTTTTTTGAGTATGTTTATACCAGCGGATAAGATCTTCATGTCGGGAGGGCTGGCTGGCGCAATTATCCTAATATTAGCCTTATCCTTCAATTTTGGAGCTTTTATAGCCATACCAAATAGAAGAGGCCACACAATATATAAATGTTATGTCCATATCCTGTGTTTTAAAATAACTTTAAAACTTCGAAGGTGTATATTGTAGCTATGGAATTGAAAGACTATCAGCGGATAGCAAAAAAATTCGTAGATGAGCGGGATTGGAGGAAGTTCCAAACTGTAAAAGATCTGGCTATGAATGCTTCCATAGAGTCAAATGAACTGATGGATCTATTCATATGGCGAGACGGAAAGAAGATGGACAAGCTCCTAAAGAGCAGGGCGGGCCAGGATCTACTTGAAAAAGTTAAAAATGAAACTGCGGATGTTTTCTTCTCATGCCTTGCAATCGCAGATCATCTAAACTTCGACTTGGGAGAAGCGTTCCTTTCAAAGATAGACCAGCTTGAAAAGAGATACGAGAAGGATAAAGTGAAAGGTAAGGTCGTGAAGATACCAGAAAATGAATGGCTGAAAAAGCATTAATATTCTTGCTATTCAGATACTATATGTGGTAGACTACGATGATATTGAATACCTAAAAAGGAAGGGCAAAGCTGGTGAAAAATTTGCCAAGATTCAGGATTATCTTTATAAATTGAAAGAAGGCGAATATTTTGATCTGTTCACCCATTTAGTTTTCAATGATAAAGAGTTTAATGATCTGATTGTCAAAACAAACATCATCCCAGAATACATAAAAGGTGTTACGCCGAGGTTACATATTATTGAAAATGGTAAACTTTTAGAAGATTTGTTGGAGCTAAAAAAAGAAGATGAGAGCCTACTCAATAGGGGTTTAGTGCTTGGCGGAGAGATCTTTGCAGGGGAATACTACATTGCAATATTAGGATATGACAAAGAGAAGGGGGAAGGAGAAACATATCTACTGTGGAGAGACTTCAATCATTCTGGGCTATCCAAGATATCTACTTGGAACAAGGAAGCGCTTGATGCTTATGAAAAATTCCTGAATAAGTATCTAAAAGAGCTATTCAAAAATGACGATTTAGACATGTATCAGTAGATTAAAAGCCCTATATTTCTACAAAGGTTTACTTTAAGAGATTAGATTAAACAAAAGATTAAATAGATGGAGACACAAACATATCTAAAAATGGAGGGTTATGCAAACCATTTGTGTCTCTCTTGGAGGGAGTGTAGTATCGAATGAGAAAGGCCTAAATATCCAATACTTAAAAGAATTCAGGGGGTTATTGAAGAAACATAAAGAGATGCAATTTGCTATAATTGTCGGGGGCGGTTTTGTAAATAGGAAATATATAGAAGCCCTTAGAGAAGAAGGTGTAAGTGAATTCGCTCTTGATGAGATCGGTATTGCTTTCACACGTGTGAATGCTCTAGCAGCAAAATCCATATTTGATGGGTTAGATGGAGTTTTTCCATCGATAGTCGAGGATATAAAGACCTTAAAAGAAGCAAGTAAAAATCGAATAATATTCTGCTCCGGATTTATGCCGGGGATAACAACAGACGCAGTTTCTATAATAACCTGTGAAGCCCTTGGCTCCAAAAAATTGATAAACGTAAGTGCACAAAGCGGCATATACGATAAAGACCCAAAGGAAGCAGGGGCAAAAAAGTTCTCGAAGATAACACATCAGGAATTAATTGAACTTGCTGAAAAATATGACTCTCGTGAAGCAAAGGCACCTTTTGTGTTTGACCTTGTTGCCAGCAAACTTGCAAAGAGATCTAATATTAGGATAGACTTTATAGGAACCAATTTAAATGAACTTAATTCAGCTATCTCTGATAAAAGCCATAATGGAACGATCGTAGAAGGTTAAGTGCCTCATATCAAAATGGGGCTGCTGGGATTTGAACCCAAGTCACCAGAGCCCAAGTCTGGCGTCCTGACCAAGCTAGACTACAGCCCCATACAAGTTAATTAGAAAAGCTCCTATTATTAAAAATAGACGATTCTAGAAAATTTACTGAAGCTCGGATAAATTGATTATATCCTGCTCTTCTATGGTTGAAAGCATAGTGGCCCTACAGCAGTATCTGTCCAAGCCTAGCTCATCCATCGCTTGTTTCGGACTCTCCGTCTTTATCTTTTCTTTGTATTCTTCCCAAAGATTAGATAGGGGCTTGCCACAACTGTAACATCTCATCGGTATCATCTTTAGTCTTCACCTCTTTAGTATAAAAACTTTTTAGTCTGCAGATATAAGTGTCTCAGTGCTTAGGATCCCTGGCATCTTCCTTATAGACAATACAAAGTTCTGGATATCCTTAGTTGTGTTAACCTCTATTAAGAGAGCAATATCAAAACGACCGTAAATCTTCATTGCCATCTTAACATCCTTCAATCCCTTAAGTTTGCCGTAGACAGCATCGGTCTTCTGCGGAGAAACTTCCAACAGCAGTAATGCTTTTTCCATATAATTAATTGTATTTTGTTCTATTTTAACTTTATGCCGATTCACTTAAGACTCTTTATGACCTTAGCTGTCATCAAATCCGAGTAAACCACCTGTGCGCCTTCTGTTATTTTGTCCCTCAAATCTTCAGGTATATCTGCATCAAATACCTCATACGTTTCCAAGTCCATCAGCTGCGCCTTATCCCCAGCAACACTTATAACCTGAGCATTTTTCTTGTCAATTATCGGAATCTGTATTTTATCCTCTGAGGTTATTATGAAAACTCGCTTCTTGTTGTCAAGGACCCCAACTGCCTCAACTCTTGACTTTGAGTGCCCGTGCTTTCCAGGTGCACTGGTTTTTATGTCCGTGACTTTACTAATGAACTGACCATCAACCAGAATTGTATCCCCTTTCTTCAGTTCATTTCCGTTTATTACCTTTATATCCATATGTTCCAAAAAGATTCATTTATAAGTCTAATAGACTCTTTGTCTATAAAAAAGTTATCTTTTCTGGTTATATAACTAAAGTTTTATGTTATTTTCAGGGTAAACTATATCTTTTCTCTCCTTTGAAAGTCTCAACGCAAGAAGGTTTGACTTATCTGAGAGATGAACAGGCACTAACTTTTTAGCACCGCTTTCCTCAAAAACCTTCATGACGGTGGAGTAAGTAGAATGTTTCCAGTATCTTGCAAACTTCTCATCTTCATCTGTATATGTCATCTCATGTATCAAGTAATCAGCATCCCTGGCACCCCTGACTATGTCCTTTGAATATGCCGTGTCTCCGCTATAGAAGATAGTTTTTCCCTTGTAATTTAATCTGTATCCATTGTCTGGGACAAGATGTTTACCATGAAAGACCTCTATCGAATCAGCACCTCTGTCCTCTATGTAAGTTGTGTTGGTATCGATCTGCTCCTTGTACCAAGGCTTTGGGGTTCTTAGTACCCTCATAAGCAATTCTGTGTTCCTCTTTATGCCCTTTGGACCGAAGATAACAAGTCTCTTTTCAGCTTTATGGATAGATCTATACCAAAGCAGCTCGGATATCCCAGAGTAGTGGTCGAGATGCATGTGCGTTATCAATACCTTCTCTATATTACATGGGTCGATGTTTAGATCAAGAAGTGACTCGATTGTGTGTGGGCCAAAATCAAAGACTATTTTATCATCGACGATGAATGATATATTTCTCTTACTTTTTATGATATTAGAACTCCAATTACCTAAAAACCTAATTATCATTGGATTTACTCTGCTTTCATTTCAAGTTCTTCCAAGGTCTTTCCTTTCGTTTCAGGAGCCATGAATATTGTAAGCAGCATCCCCAGCAACCCTGCTACTGCAAACATTAACAAACCATAACCTAACCCATATAATGCAACTATCGCTGGGAAACTAGTTAATCCTAATATTGCACCTATCCTACTGATAGTGACACCCCACCCTTGCCCAGTAGCTCTTATTGACAGCGGGAACAGCTCTTGTCCATACACGAAATCAGTGCTTCCCATACCCCAAGATTGGGTCAACTCAAACAGTATATACATCGCAGCTATCACAACTCCAGTTAAACCGGCTGCAAAGGCATCTTTCGGAACCTCCATGGCGATTATCGCAAGCACAAGCAATGATACAAACATTCCGGCGAAACCGAGGATTGTAACGGGCTTCCTGCCCCACCTATCTACCGTCAAGATACACATAACTGCACCGACTATGGCGATTGAGGAGAATATAGCTGAACCAAGTATTGACATGGAATGAGACAATCCGAGTAAAATCAATATTGTAGGTGTAAACAACCCTATTCCATAGAATGCAACATCATAGAAGAACCATGCCAAACCGAAATAAACCGTGTTCTTTATCCATTTTTTATCAAATAACGTCATAAATGAAACCTTCTGTTTTGTGATCTTTATCACTTTGTCAGCCTTTCCAGTCATAAACTTTTCAGTAGCTTTTGCCCCTTCTATGTTGCCCTGATTAGCCAGCCATCTTGCAGATTCTGGCACCTTCGTTCTAAGTATAAGGACTATTATAGCAGGTATTATGCCGATTGCAAACATGTACCTCCATGAGTTTATGCCAGTATTCAACAACAGGTAACCCATGATGAACGCAAAGGCTGCCCCCACCCACCATGCAAGACCATCACTTGCAAGGTATTTGCCTCTAGACTTCTTTGGTGAGAATTCTGAGATTATTGTTGCTCCAATAGCATAATCTGCGCCTATGGCGACACCCAATATCAATCTGAATATAAACAACGACCAGAAGTTAAATGAAACAGATATTAAAGCTGTGAATATTATGAATATTACCATATCCCAAAGATACATAAATTTCCTTCCTTTGAGATCAGTAATGTAACCTATGGAAAGCGCACCAAAGAGCATACCTATCGTGGTAGAAGCCGCCATAAGCCCCTTACCTAGAGGTGTATTAACGTAGCTGAAAGCAGGTATAATTGTTATTATCGTCAACGCAACCCCGATAATTGAAATATCATAACCATCAAGAAAGGTACCTGCGACTGAAAGCAAAGTTACACCGTAGTGCCTACTGCTAGATTTAGCATTGTCTAGAACGTGGTAAACTTCTTTGCTCTGATTTTTCTTGCTCAGCTGCATTACAATTCAATGTTTTTATCGTATTTAAATGTTATGAACAAACGTATTCCAAGACCATAGCTGGGATCTCTATATTGCTGGTGGAAGCCCTCGGCAGATTAGTTAAAATTTGTTTTGATGACAGAATATCCTAGCCATCATTCGTCTTTGTCCATTAACGTATCCTCAAGCTTTTTACCAAACTTTTCTATTAAATCTTTAGCGCCTCTTGTATGACCAAAAAATATTGACTTCGTCACCTTTATCTGAGAGTAGCTTTGAGCGGTGTTAATCAAAGTTGAGAACACTCTCTTCTCTAGACTTAAACCGTTGAAAATTTCAACTATTGGAGAATAAACATGAACTCTCACATAATCTTCATAAGGCCCGAGAAGCTTGAGTTCTCTGATGTAGATATCCTCCTTCTCGGCGACTTCCCTTATACTTTCCAGCAGTTTGCTGCCTTCAACTTCCTTTTCAAATACCAAATATTTGCCATCGTATTTTACCATAGATATTTATATTCAGATGTTTCAAATGCCCCAAGATTTCAATGAGTATATAGGGATCTGCTGGACACCAAAGAAAATTAACTTCCCTTGATTTATCGCCTTTTCAAGCTCCTTATCTGCTCCAGCCAGACTTCTTGTATCCCCACTTTTAATTACGCCTATTTTCTTACTGTAATAGAATATAGCATCACATTTTTCTAACCAATTAAAGTCGTTATCTATATAGAATTGATATGGGAGCTCCTCCTTGCCGTATATATGCATGAAATGAGAAAGGTGAGGTATAAAGGGAAAATGCCCACGCTTTGCAACTTCTACGCCAAAATTTATAGCTGTGACCACATTATCATGTGCTACTCTTGAACTTGAGTGGGGGGTTGCGTTATAGGGTGTATATGGCCCTGCTATATAAACTGTCAACTCCCTATCTATATAGAGCTCTTCATTACTATTCTTCATTGATAGGTTATCTAAAAGGTATTGGGCAACATCTAGGTTTGACCATGACAACGCTTTGGCGATGGCCTGAAGCTTTTGCCAATCCTGCTCATCCAAAAGCTCTTCTAAAGATTTTACAACCATTCTAATCAACCAAATTTTAAGCCCGTGCGCCCTATTTTGTTTTAGTATACTAAATACTACAAATAAGTAAAGAAATGGTTTAGTATTTAAGCTTTTACTAGAGACCTCAAAAATGGAAACTTATCCTCGATATTGAATGGCTGATGAGGACTGCACCTATGATAGTTAATATGATATTGACTTATAATAGCCCCGATCGGATTTGAACCGACGTCTCAAGCTCCAGAGGCTCGCATCCTTGACCACTAGACTACGGGGCTTTACACCATTATTCTTATATCTCCCTCCAAGTTTTAAAGTTTAGTTTCCTATGCGAAGAGATGTTGGATATGCTTAAATTCTATAGATCTGCGCATGCCTTACACCGTCAATCAGCATCGTATCCTCATCCTTTATCAGACCGGCCTCTATGGCTGCGCCCACCGCCGTATTTCCTATTATATTTATGTTACCTTCCCTCTTTAGAAATTCTACCAGCTCTTCCACATCGATTAGCTCCCCCCTATAGAACTCCTCCGATATCTCAAAAATTATGTCTCTCTTCTTATCATTCAAGGTTCTTCCTATAAGAGCTTCGTCGCTGACAGCTAGCACCTTCCCCTGATCAGGTATCTCATGTACTTTCACATAAACTTTTCCCATTATCACTTTATCCTGCCTACAGGGTACTCCGCCCCGCAGCCCATGCACTTTATCTTGTAGTTCCTATCTTCTTTTATTAGGTGTGTGTCAGGGGAACCACATTCTCTGCATATTATATACTCTTTTGTATATTGATTTATCTTTTCCTGCACTGACTTCTTGCTAAACCTCCCACCAAGTATCAGCTTGCCACCATCTATCTGGCCATTTGCAGTAAGTTCGTGCATCAGGTACTTTGATATATGCCCGACTGGCCTATTCACGTATGCGGCAAATTTGTCCAATTCCACGATTGTCTTCTGCCCACTTTGATACGTTTCCACTTCTGGCGGCTCGAATCTACTGCCCGTATTCGGCTTTCTTGCATCGTTCACTCTCTTCAGCATCTCATCGTAATCCATCATTTACTTAACTCCCTCATATTTTTAATGCTTTGAATCTTATTGAACGAATACCTTGACAGACCTATCTTCACTATTGTATTTAGAGCCAAAGTTATCTTTTCGCCGTTTGTATCTATTGTGCCAAGAACTTCAACCAAATCCCATCTTTTTATCTCCGAAACACTCCTTGAGATGCTACCCTCAAAGTGGACCAGTATCGTAGAGAAAGTATCATCAAGTATGAAATATCCGCTGCCATCTTGGTAGTTAGTTTCCATGAATACAACCGACCCAACCACATGAAGCCTATAGATGCTTATACCGTTATATCGAATAAAATTATTTTGGCCGTCTGATTCAGGCTTAGAATTATCAACCACTGACAATGGAAGCATGAAGAAAGTATAATCCATATCACCTACACTAAAAGTTTTATAAGCCCCTGTTTTGGCTCGAATATCTCCCCCTCTTTCTTTAGAGTTGATATTGCATTATCAACCTTGTCTTTATCTATTCCCATCTTATCTGCATCGTCATAAACTTTAGAGATTGGGAGGGCAGATCCAGCTGGCAAATTTTCTATCTCATTCTTTATTATCGACTTAACGGACAGGATTACCCCTCTCTGCGATGTTGATATGCCAACTTCTATCCTGTCTATATCTAACTGCCCAGTAGATTGATCTAACCCCACCTCGTTCAGATAATGCATAACAAGCTCTATTGCCCTCTTTGCATCTTCTGCCAAAACGTATGGAGATAGCCTAACCTTTGCGCTCGCTTCTGAAAGCCTCACTATGGACTCAAGCTGCCTAGCTGATATCGGTATCGGCCTGACAGCTTGGTCCCCTACTGTGGTCTGACTTCTCAACCTAAGATAGAAATCCTCTATTATCTTCATTGATTCATCGGATATTATCGGAGAAACTGTCTTCTTTGCGTAAGCTATATACTTTCTCAATAGGTCTATTGATATCGCTGGTTTATTCTTGTTTATGTCCTTACTGACATCTAATATTTTCTTTGCTATCATTTTATCTATTTCCTGATTTGGTTTATCCTGCATTATGAATATCAAATCGAATCTATTGATGAGTGTGGGTGGTAGGTCTATCTGTGATGCTATAGTGTCAAAAGGATTAAACCTACCAAGCTTAGGATTAGCCGCCGCCAAAACACTTGTCTGAGCCGAGAGAGTGGCGTGGATATTAGCCTTTGCTATAGTTATGGTTTCCTGCTCAAGGCTTTCATGCATAGCCACCCTATCATCTTTGTTCATCTTATCGATCTCATCTATCGCAAGAAGCCCTTTATTTGTCAGCGGAAGCGCACCGGCTTCCAATATATAGCTCCTGCTAGCTTCATCTTTTATTATCGTAGCAGTAAGCCCTGCCGCACTTGAACCCGTACCAACAACATACCTAGCCTTTGGGGCAATAGCGGTCACATACTTGAGTATAGTGCTTTTCGACACACCCGTGTCTCCCACCAATAGAATGTGTATATCTCCTCTTACCACGCTTGACGAATCAGAAGAGACCTTTCTCACGCCCCCAAACATCTGCAAAACTATTGCCTCCTTTATGTGGTCATACCCAAATATGTTCGGAGCTATTGAAGCGGCCAGCTTAGCATAGATAGTCTTGTCCTTCGCCAGCTCTTTTATCTTCTCCTCCTCTTCCTTTGAGATGACTAATTCCTCGAATTCGTGCTCCACCGACTCTAAGTAGGACGCTTCTATTGAAAGCTCAGATGTATTTGACCTCTTTCCGCTCTGCAAGTATATTGGATACTCGTTTATTATCCCAGTGACTATGACTTTGTTTCCAGGTATTATATTCCTCTCAAACTTTGGATCTACTAGGTCTCTCCTTAGCATGACCTCTATCTGCTGAGGCTGCGCCCCGCCTTCTAAGTCCTCTGGCGCTTCTTCCAATACAATCCTCTGCGTGTCTATGAACTTCTTGTCAACTATCTTAAATTTGTCTTTTCTCCCACAATTTGGGCAGATAGACGGCACTCTGAGAGTCTTCTCTTTCTGCTCAATGACCACTACATGACCACAACTCTGGCACTCAAAACTGACCGATTTTGCAACTGGCTTCACGCTCACCGCTATCTTTATCAAACCCTGGACCTGCATGAGTTTCTTCAGGTGCTTGCTCCTTATCTCACTTATCTTTATCTTCGCGTTCTCTGGAAGGTCCCTTATTCTTATCTCTACATCCAGCTCCTTATAATCTGACCCCAACTCTGCGACAGCGTCCTTTATCTCTTCTATTGTATCTGCAGGAGAGTTCAGGATTTCATCCCCCAAGGCAGGGGAGAATTCGTCTATCTCCTTAAAATCAAGCACTACTGAGAATTTATCTGTGTTCAGAAGCCTGTCCAACCTATCCTTCAACTTATGCTCTACAAAATCCTTTATTGTGTTATCTTTCTTCTCTGCCATATCCCCAACAGAATATTCTACATCTGTTATATTATTAAACTTTGTCTAAATTTTCTGCTATTTGAATTTAGCCAAGTTTTTTCGGATGAAATTATTAAGACCAACCATATCCCTAAAAAACAACTGGCTATCAGAGAGTTTAGCGTTGAAAACACCTATGAAATTTATCCCGGCGTTCTTCGCGGCTTCCATGTCGGTGATGCTGTCGCCCACGTAGAAAGAAGTTGCCCTGTCCAGATGCAGTTTTTCTATTGCCATATCCAAAACAAATGGGTTCGGCTTCTCATGCTCCATAACATCCGGACAAAATATCGGGACACTGAATATGATCTTGAGTTTACTTGAAGACTTGAGAAGTGGAAGCTCTCTTTTTGGCATTGATGTCGCTATGCAGAACTTTATCTTCTCCCTCTTCAGCAGATTGAAAGTGTTACTTACCCCGCTATAAAGCCTAACGCCTTTAAAGTCCATCTCTGACATATACCTTCTTTTATTTTCCAGGATCAGCTTCTTCTGCTCATTACTCAGATTTATATCCAAGTCATCCTTGATCAACTTAAAAAGGAAAGAGGTAGGGTAGCGTATGTTTTTCTGGATGAATCTGTAACTTATTTTACCCTCTCCGATAACGCTGTCTATGCCTTTTTTTATAGATGTAGCATGCAAATTCAGGCTGTTTATAAGCGTGCCATCCAGATCAAATATTATTGCCATTAGCTTTTATTAATATCCATGTATTTTAAGCTTAAGCTCAGTAACCCTCCTGCGGAGCCCCACCCCCAACAAGTTCCACATCGACCTTGCCGCCGCTCTCCTTTATTTCCTTTAGAGCGTCTACATCCTTGGAGAATATATATGGGGAAAGATCTAGATTGGCTGGACTCCTTGACAACTTTCTCGAATAAGTCTCCCTCAGGTTCTTCGCTACTTCATTGCTGTAATCGTTCCATGACACACCCAGAGATTCTACGAAGTACCTCTCTATCTTGGTTGCTATTTGATGAGCATAACTATACGTGTATCCATCATCTATGAGCCACTTCTCAGTGCACTCATGGTGCCGCCCTATAGTTTCTACGGTGTCTATCCTCTTTCCCTGAACGATGATCTCTTTCGGGAAATTGGAATCTAAATATATTATCTGCCCGTCCACTGAGTAGCCGCCGGTGTATTTTATGTTGTAAGAGGTATCTATGATCAAACCGTCCCCTCTCTTGAAGACCGACCATGTGCCTACCTCTGTGTCTTTGTAGTACACCTTTACGCCGTCGACTGAGACTGTCTCGCCAACTTTTATGTCTGTCTGGCTCAGAAATCTTACATATGTCGGCCCCTTGAAATTTATGGCCACTATCATGTAAACCTGTGGCGGAGAGGCCCCGTTTTCATCTTTTCTCTCTATAACTTCATACTCCTCTTTCATATTTTCTTATCAAAGCGGCACCACTTTTTATATGTTTACATGAATTTTTGAGATAAATGTCTACTTGAAAATCAGCCTTATAAATGGATAAGCAGATGTATTATGTTATGAAAGGCGAAATAATTTACAGTTACTTTTACGACATAGCTGATAGAATTGAACTCAAGAAGGTGAAAGAGTACCTTAATGGAGCGGAGGTTTTTCCGTTCTACGAGTACGGAAAGGCAGTCCCTGAGGGTGTAAACCCCTTCGAACTTCCAGTGATACTTAATCTTGGTAAGAGAGAGATCAAGATAGATAATAAAAGCATAAGCCTGCAGATCCAATTCTTGGCCTATTCAGTCGGTGTGATAGCCATTAGGATAAGGCTGCCTGTAGATAGTCTAACCACTATAGAGAAAGTTACCTTCGACAAGAAATTTGAGGATAATTTCAAAAAAACATCCGAGGAGATAAAATCAGAAATAGAGAAAAAACTCTCCAAGTACCTGAATATCAAAGACAAGGACACATTTGAAAACTATCGAGTTTACTTCATAGAGGGGGACGCATCTGAATTTGTTCCAAAGAACAAGAGATGGATAGCAGGCATACTTTTAGATGAGCAAAATCTCTCGGATCTGTCGGATGACTACGTTGAAAGCACAGTCAAGAGGCGACTTTCTTACTACAACAATGACATTATAATAATTGACTGGGACGCTGCCTTCATGATTTCAAAGTCTGATAACTACGAGAACGAGCTGATGGTCATAGATACCTCTAATGTGCAACTGCTCGAATACAGGGTGTATCAGGGGGAGATAGACAAGATGATCGACAGCATAAACGAAAAGACGCTGAACTTACAACGTAAACCGTGGGACATCTTAGTCAACCGAAAAAACATGATAAAACTGAGCACAGACATAAGCAACTTCTACACGGAGTATAAGGACATGATAGACAGTGTGAATAAGATCATCATGAGTTTCGGCGACTGGTATCTCGCCAGGCTCTATTCTCTGCTGTCTGATTCATTCAAGCTTAAAGAGATAGAAAGCCGCCTGGAGAACACTTTTGACATGCTTATAAGGATAAGGGATTTCATCAATGAAAGAATATCCGAAGACTCAAGCTCCTTCTTGGAGTTGATTGTGATATTGTTGTTTGTAGCCGAGATAATTATTATGATAATATTGAAACTATGAAAATAAAATTACTCTCCGCATAGTTTAGACCGCCTCTTAAATTTTACTGTAAAAAATCCGCGTGGTTCTTTGAGTTTTACCTGAAACTACAAAAATATGACTTGTCTCTCTGTAATTCTTTGATAAACTAAATAAAATTCATCAGATTGTAAACTCAACACACACTTCCAAGTGGTCCGTAATTTATGCCACAAGGATTCGTAGGAGTGCCTGATATAGTTGTAACAACCTGATTGTTAGATGTGGAGATGACTGAAAC
>JAGDXU010000015.1 GCA_023269965.1 Candidatus Parvarchaeota archaeon
TGCAGGAAGGGTTGTTAATATTTGCTGCTGTTGTATTTTTTGTGCTCGCGCTGCTGCAGCACGCGATCTTAAAGTTGCTGGAGTGGACGCACTGGAGAGGGATGCACCGTGAAAGTGGTTATGGAGACAGAGATTGATCCTGTACTCAGCGAAATAGACCGCTTCGAGCAGAAGATCAGGAGGTTAGACCCGATTACAAAAAAGGCTATGTTAGTTCATGCGTTTCCGGAATACTTTATCTTCGAAGATCATGAAGTCAAAAAGAGGATCAAAGAGCTTTTTGATCATGAAGACAAAAAATCTGCTGTTTAACTCACCGAAGATTAAGGGTGGCGAAAGTCACCTTCTGTAAGCTGTAGAAATTTTATACCAAAAGCTTTATAAATAATTTTACCTATCTTTATGATAGGTGATTGGCAATGGGAGAAATCACTGTGCTTACCAAAGCTACATCGAAAAGCAAATCCTTAAGAACCACCATTCCTGTGGGCATTGTCAGGCAATTTAATCTTTCAGAAGGAGATAAGATCAACTGGGAAATTAGAGCTGAAGATAAAGAACTCATAATTGTGATCAGGCCTATGAGAAAGGTGAGTCATGGGTTTGCAGTTGGATAATCATTTTAGTAAAAAAGAAAAGGTGTATGGTCAGTTCTTTACTCCACCAGAAGTAGCTAATTTTATTGTTGACTTTGCTTCAATGTTTGTCCAAGAGAAGAATAAGGCCGTAGACCCTGCATGTGGCGATGGGGTTTTTCTTTCAGCTTTGCTTAGAAGCGGGTTTAGAGAGGTCTGGGGCATGGACATCGATGAGTCGGTTTTTAATCATATACCAGAGCATGTAAGAAAAAGTGCTAAAATCATCATTGGTGATGCCCTTATCATAAAATCTCTTTTTTCTCAAGATGATGTCCTGCCCATCAGTTCTTTTGACCTAGTTGTAGGTAATCCTCCTTTTAGTGCTAAGTTCGGCAGAGTCCATGATAGCAGATTGGAACTATATGAATTAGGCAGGGGCAGAAAGTCGCAGGCTATTGAGGTTCTCTTTCTTGAAAGGTTCATCACGCTTGCCAAGCCGGGTGGTGTTATTGGAATAATATTGCCTGATGGTATATTCATCAACAAGAACTATGAATATGTGAGGAGGTTTATATTGAAGTATAAAATCTTGGGGGTTATTTCACTACCTAGGGGAATATTTAGGTCGAGTTTGAGGACGACATCCAAAACCTCTGTTCTTTTTATCAAAAAGATTAGGGGTGATAATGATGAGGTATTCATGTATGAAGCCAGTAGTTTTGATGATCTTCAAGAAATCATCAGGATGTATAAAGAGAGGAAGGGGTTATGGACTAGGGTGAAACCTGACAGCCTCCACCCAAAGAGTTACAACGTCTCAGAAATAAAGTTCGACAAATCCTTGCCAGTATATACCATAGAAGAACTTGTCCTCGATATTCATGCAGGTGGCACAGAGTATGGCCCTCGCAGATGGTTTGCAGATAGGGGGCTAAGATTCATATCTGCAAAGGTGGTAACTCCTTTTGGTATAGACTTCAAGAGGGATGAAAAATTTATCGAACCGGGTAGCAACATGGATAAGAAGCAGGGGCATGTTGAAATAGATGATATAGTATTCGTTAGAGTCGGTGTAGGGTCTGCTGGCAGATGTGCAGTCATTGTCGACGAATCCGATTTAGGCGTGGCTGACGATTGGATATACATTATAAAAGTTGATAAAAGAAAGATACTGCCACACTATCTAGCTATGTTTCTCCAAACAGAATTAGGTCAAAAGCAACTGGAGAACCTGAAAAGGGGAGTCGGAACAGTAACTATACCCATTTCTGAATTAAAGAAAGTAAAAATCCCTATCCCATCCCAGGATTTCCAATGGTGGGTTAAGTCAGAATATATTAGGATGGTTAACTTCCTACGGGAAGGGGATAAAAAAGCAGCAGAAAAAATATTCAATATAATCAAAGAAAAAATTGAGGAACTTGCTACACATTAATATTTAAAGATCTTAATATATTAAGAATATCTCCTCTATGAGTATTTGATGCTACTAGAAAAGATTTTAACAACCCTAATATGTGGTCGTTGTTAAGAAACACCATTGCTTTTTCATTTTGATATGCCTTTCTGCCAATTAATTTTTGTTTGTTTTTTAAAGAAAGTACTTTCTCACATGGGATATAGAGAAATACCATTGCTTGATAACCTACCGCTTTTTGCTTTTGCTTTAGTATTATATCAATATAATAATTGTCTGTTAGGTCATCTAACCTTAAAATAGGAGTTGATTCATATATTAGCTTAAATTCATTGTAATGTTTTTTATCTTCGATTCTCTGTATTGTAAATTTTTTGTCAAACGTATCGACATTTCTGTATTCTTCAACAACCTGCTTAATTTCCATTTTAAGATTCATATCATTATTTAGTGCTTTGCCAAGACTCTCACCAAACTCGATAAGCTTCCCATTAGGGTCTCGGTATGATATTTGCCACTCTATGTAATCTTTATCAGTTATTTCTGTATTACGAGGTGCAATCGGTTCATTACCATTTCGTTTAAGCCTAATCTTTGAAGTAGGTAAAGTGATAGGAAGAATGCACCAAACTTTCTTCTGGTTTTTATCATACTCACATTCAATAGATATATCTTTACCAGACACTTTATACACCTTATTAATTAAGTGTTTTTATTCTTTTAAAATTTTCTACCACCGTAGTTGCAACACCTTAAATGCAACACCCAACGTTTCAACAGAACCCATAATAGAAATGTTTTTTAAAGGCTTCACCTGAGCAGAAAATCCCCTTTTTAAGGATCTTTTTTATCTCATTATGTTGGCTTGATCCGGAGAAAA
>JAGDXU010000011.1 GCA_023269965.1 Candidatus Parvarchaeota archaeon
GTATAGCGTTTCCTTGGTAAGGAAAAGGCCGCGAGTTCGATCCTCGCCCGAGGCTTGATTTGAAGCATAAAATCTTATATGGTGGCTAAATATCATCAAAAAGGCTGGAGCATTAAAAGATATGTGAGGCCTTCGGAGAGAGCTGATAAAAAGGTTGCAGTATTTGATTACGATGACACGATCTTTTTTACGGATGTGGCGCTTAAATTAGCCTCAAAAGAAGCAGTTAACAAAGAGCTTACAAGATCTCAGATAAAAAAATTATCGCCGGATATAATAACCAAGATATTTACTTTGGCCGGTAAAAAATACTATCCTGCATACAGACTGAATAAATTAGTATTGGATAAATGTAAGAGATACAGGTCAAAGGGATATGACATCATCGTGCTGACTACACGCTGGAGCACACTTAGGAGATACACCTTGAAGACACTGGTAAATAATAATATTCCCTTCCAAAGTTTGGTTTTAGATAAAAATGGAAGCACTGACGGGGCAAAATTTAAGATAGATTATCTAAAATCACTTTTAAGCAAATATAACGAGATTATATTCTTTGATAATTCGATAAAATTTATTAGGAAAGTAAATGCGCTTCCGTCTTTAAAGAGAGTATCGCTGTATTTAGTCAATCGGACGCGCATAATTAAATACAGAGCGGGGTAAACGTCAGAGCATTGCTCTTCTATAGAACCTCTCTAATTTTATACAGTTTTCCTCTATGCCAAAGTGGTCTCTTATCACCTCTCGTGCAGACCTGCCAAATCTGGCATAGTCAGATAAAACATCCTTTATCCCTTCTAATATCGATGAACTGCTCCTGGCTTTGACAACTACCCCACCGCCAAATTTCAGCGCTTCTTTCATGCCGCCCTGATCAGTTGTGACTATCCCCAAGCCGCAGGACATTGCTTCTAGCATGCTTGTTACTACGCCTTCCCTTGAATAGGAGGGAAAAACCCCAATTTTTGAGCGCGAGTAAACCGTGGGGAGGTCCTTGAATTTGACATATCCTAGGAAATCAACATTGGCTTTCAATTTATTTGATAAACTGTAAAGGTTTTTCTTTTCTGGGCCTTCACCTACGATTACAAGTTTCAGGTTACTTCCGCCGATTGCTCTGATAAGATAATCTAGGCCTTTTATTTTTATTAGTCTGCCAACGAAGATCAGATCGTAGACTTTTTTGGTTTTTACCGGCTTAAAGAAATCAGTGGCTATCCCGTTGCGAATAACCTTATTTATTTTATATTCAAATTCTGGAAAAAGAGAGCGCCATTTATTTTTTACTTCGGAGCTAACGGATAATATCTCCTTTGCTCTTTTAAGCCCTATCCCTGCTGCTTCTATCCTCTTCTCTGGATAGCCATGTAAGTGCAGAACGATATTCTTATTATCGAGTACAATATGGTCATGTGTGTAATGTGATATTATAACATCCGGCTTGATGTTTTTTATAGTCTCTATGGAGTCAAGCTGCATCATAATGGATTCATAGTTCCAAGCTTCTATTGGGATCTTTGTGCCGGCGGGGTATAAGCCGTCCAAAGACTTTACGTTTGAGAAAATTACCTTGACTTCGGCTTTTTTTAAAAGTTTTAGATATTCAGAGGGTTTTGACGGCCTTGTGGTGATCAGTGTAACATTATTTCCCAGCCTGGATAGCTCAGCCATCTGATATGAGGGTACTATCTCGCCCCCACCTATATAGTAAGATATTCTGGGTTGAAGTACAAGTATTCTCATATCTATATAGCAATTAGTTAAGATATAAATCTCATTAATTTATCAGTAATCTAATATGGAATCAAAGGGGACTATAACTGCAGAGGGTAATGGTGCTGTCGGTATCTTATTGGTGGATGGAAAGATTTTGATCGATCTTAGAAGAATGGGCAAAAATGTGGACCTATGGGAACTCCCTGGCGGAAAAATAAATAAATGGGAGACTCCAGCAGATGCATTAAAAAGGGAATTGGAAGAAGAGATTGGAATAAAAGTTAAGAAGATGCAGTGGTTAGGCGCAAAAAATCAAGCTGTCCACTGGGGGCACGCTGAGTTTGAGCATTATTTTCTTGTCACTGAAATAGAAGGTGAGCCTTTTCCTAAATCTCAGAAGGAGGTCAAAGAAATCAAATGGGTATACCCCGAGGAACTAAAGGAGATAATAAACCTCGGGTGGAGAATTCTAGACGGCATGTTCTTCCTAACCCGCAAGCTAGGTAGATACAAGGAGCTGTACTCTGTGCTTAAAGCCAGGGACCAGCGGCCATCCTTGAGTTTTACATATTTTGCACACTCCGGGACTGTTAAAACTTGGTGGAAGGAAGAAAAGCTGAATCCTAAGTCAGTATTTGATGAGGAAGAGCTAGAGCTTACAAAGATACTTTCGGAAAGCAAAGGCCCGATCTTAGAGACTGGGCCCGGATATGGTAGGTTGACTAGCCTAATACTGAAAAAATTCAAAAATGTAGACCTATTGGAGATAAACCCAGATTTTAGAACTGTCCTTATGAAAAGATTTGGCCACAGGGTGCATTTTATAGACGGAGTCGCAGAGAGATTCAAATCTAGCAGAAAATATAAGACAATTTTATGCGCAGAGATGATCGAGCACATAAAGGACCCTTATAGTTTCATTTCAAACGTGAGGTCTGTGCTTTCAAAGGACGGCGTATTCATATTGACTTTGGACAACACGGAGTCATCGTGGAGGAAGATAAGGGACAATTTCAGAAGACTATATGGCGCAAGCACACCGGAATACTACAGAAAGATCAGTCTAAAATCCATCACCAATCTGCTGAAAGATGCAGGGTTTCATTTCGATGTCAAAGAGATAGGGTACAATTATACTGTCTCGCTACCTGTAGGGCAGAAGAACATACCGATCCCGCAGATAAGGAATAAGAAAGAGCCTTATATGTTTTTAATAATCTCTACTTTATATGAAGAATAAACTAAGCGTAATAATAAGCACCTACAATCACGGTGCAAAGCTTTTTTCTTTGCTGGACTATCTTGATCGTTTAAACGTAGACGAGATAGTAGTGATAGATGACCATGATGAAAAGGATGGCGAGATAAGGGATAAACTTAGGAGCCTAAAAACAAAATCAAGGCTTATAGTAACAAGTAGACCATACGGTCCATGGGCGACTAAAAGCGTGGGGATAAAAGTCGCTAAAAACGATTATATCCTGCATCTAGATGGGGATTGCGAACCGATAGATGAAGATATAATATATAGACATTTAGATTGGCTTAGAAAAGGTTACATCTTTGTTTTTGGTAACACTCTCTTTAAAGAGAAAGGACTGTTGACAAACGCATTCTATGTAAGATATTGCCTCTCATCAAACAAGTACTTTATAAATAAACCTACAGAGTTTGACGGATACAACATAATCGCTATAACAGGGAACAATTTCTCGCTGAATAGAAAGATGCTTTACACCAAGGACATACCAAATCTAGGTCTGTATGCAGGGGACGATCTGTATTTCACAGTGTTGAACTTGAGAAGAACTGGCAAAAAGGCGATTTTTGACCCCACACTGTTAGTAAAACATAAGCACCCTCTGACGTTTCGTAAGCTGATTAAGAAATACTACACCTATGCGATTGGCAACGGGGTTAACAGAAGAATATTTGGAAAACTAGGGGACTATTACGCTACATTCCTCATAAGAGTGTACTTTTCGAGGACATCTATAGCTCTCAAGAGATTTGGCTTGCGCCCCACTCTTCTATTCTTTGCTTTATACCCTCTATATGCCGTGATAGCCATACCAGGCTTCATACGTGGATTCACATTGAAGATAAAAAAGCTCAAAATAGGCTACAAAGAGATAGAAATCTGATGCCTTCCCTTGAACGCGATTCCTTAGGGAAACTGCTTAATAAGCACATGAATGACCAGTAGTACCGCCGCGATAAGTTATGAAATCAACGATTACACCAATCTCTCAACCTCATCGCATATAAATTGCATGTCTCCTCTTATCTGTATTATAGGGATAGTCTTTGCTATCTTCCTAGCCAATGCGATCCTCTTGACAGACAAGTTCACTGTGTCTAATGAACTTAAAGGTCTTCTGAATCTGTCTATATAGCAACTGTATACCCCTCTTATCTCTATGCTCAACAACTCATACATGTGAAAGATTGATTTTTCACTGTACCCCCAGATCGTTTTTACGTTGCTGTTCGAGATCTGCGGATATACAAAAGCGGCTATTTTTGGTTTCTCCTCTTGATTGTCTTGTAATAGCTCCTCCATGCTCTCAGAGATCTTGTAGTTTTTCTTTATGTAAGGGGATAGTTCCTCCATAATTTTCACCTTTCCGACTATCCTTGCATTGCTGTCTATAGTCGCCTGGCCGTCTGACACGAAACTGAACCCTTTGTATTTTACAAGGCTTATAGCTGTGCTGCTTTTTCCCGTGTCCTTCCAACCAAATAGGAAAATAGCCTTTCCTCGTTTGCTCACGGCGCTGCCATGTATGCTGTACATCCCGGATTCTTGCTTTTTTCGTTCAAGTAGATGCTTTGCTATTGAGATTATATTATCTGTATTGTCACCGCTGTATTCTGTTTTGGGATAGCCTTCTTTTAACTGGAATCTTTTGGAGTATTTAACGAAAAGAGATGGGTAGTTTTTGTTTATGTGGCCGATTGATGGGGAAGTTATGACCTTTTTTATTAGTTTATTGTTTATTGTCTTTGATATCAGTCTTCCATTACCTATAATATTTACACCTACTCCGCAGCTTTCCAAAGCAAGCCCTGTTCTATCTTTTGCGTATAACTCTTTTGTGAGAGATTTTACTTCTCTATCAAAATCAGCGTAGTAGTTCATAACACATCTCGAGAGCGTGCATGAGCTTTCGATAAAATTTATAGTTTTGTGATATATAAATGGTATATTATAAGAGGATAAGATACGAATTTACTACATTCTGCTTAGGAGATTATATGAGTTAAAAATGATTGGTTAAGATTCGCCTTTTTAATCACATGTAAAATGCATGTTTTGGTTCTTCCTCAAGCAGGCCACTGATCTCTTCTATGTGCACCAGCCCAGTGCACTCCAGTCTCGAAGAATAAAAGCTGTTCACGTCTACCCCAGCCGAGTATGCAACCGATGATAGGTGTTCTGTCTTCTGTTTTCCCGTCCTATCGAAGTCATATAAGAATATCGCACCGTTGTAGTTTATTATCTCATCTAGTATCCTGCCCGGGTTTTTGTATGCGCCGATAATTATCTTGTCCTCCTTTATCCCGAAATTTATGAGCGCATTTTTATCCCTCTTTCCCTCTACTACAATAGCATAATTGTTCTGCTCGGAGAAATCCTCTATCTCTGATAAGACTCTAGTCAAAGATCTAAATCTCTTAGCCATCTGATCCTCTTTAATCTTTTGATGGGGTCTCTATTTAAAATACTCATTTCGATATTACTTTAATATTACTTGGCTCTCGACTATCTCAAGTCCACCGCTTGGGAGCCTCTTGTCTATCTCATCCACGGGTATGTCATACCCCGCCTTTTCGGCGATTTGCTTTCTTATCAAGGATATGGCGGCTTTTCTCGATGTGTTTCCGGGTTTTAATAAAAAATAGATCTCAGACTTTTTAGTTGGCGATACATTCAGTTCTACCCCATCTTTGTCCAAATACACATTCAGGTAGACCTTCAGTTCCACCTTATTAAGGTAATTTCTCTTGCCAGATATGTAAAATGAACCCTTTGTCAAATATTCTCCGGGTGGTGGGGACAAAGTAACTTGAGACGGATCGACATAATACACGTCTATATTTGATGCATTTGCTTTCCATGCAGAAGAGTAAGAAGCAGTCATATTCGCCCCTTCCTTTATGTCCTCTTCTGTGATGTCCTTTTTGTCTTCTCTCTTAAGCACACAGAATGGGCTCCCAAATATGTCAGCATGTAAAACAACATCACCCTGCACAGAGTATTTTCTCACTATGCTTACATTTTGATCGTTGTTTTTCCCAAGTATCCCTAAGATACCGCCAGATGTGAAAAACCATATGTATTTTGAATACCATTTGTCCTCTTTTTTGATTTTAGCCTTTATCAGCTGCGTCTTGTTTTCCTTCCGTTTTATCTGAGAATTCGCTGCCTTTATCTTGCTGTATATCCTTTCTAGCTGGTACCTTAATGGCTGGGTTATATCTATTATAATATCCTTATTCGGCTCGCTGATTAGATATTTTTTGTCAAACGTGAAACCAAGCTTTTCAATCTCTTCCTTCCGGTGGTCTATCGGCACGCTAGAATCTCTTGCCGTTGAGATCATCTTAGATATTTTGTCAAAATTCTCTTCTATAAACTTTACATTCTGTTTGTAGTGGCCTATCGCTTTTGAGATATCTTCCTCTTTTTTGCTTTGGGATACAGCATTTTTTTCCTCTGAGAAGAAAGATTTTACAGCTTCATTTATAGTATCAAAATAGGCCTTCTCACCGTCAAGGTGTTTGAGTTCTATCACCGAAAGGATTTCCTTGTTTATTATGTTTGGCCTCACCTCCTCAAATATTATCCTCCTCAATTCGTTGTACAACCTGTTCAATTCTTCTTCTGTGGTATTATCTGGTTTAACTGACTTGTTTATCCCGGCTCTAAAAACAATCTCCTCTGAATATACTCCACCTAGGGATAGGTCGACCGCAAGGCATTTGACGATGTTTTCTTTTTCAGACCTCAGAACAGCGTCTTTAAAATCGGCGTAAGCGAGCTTAGTCACATCTATCTTCTCCGGAGGGTAGATATACTCCTGTCCAGACTTTATCTCCCTAGTGCCATATTTTCTTGCGAACATCGACCATATTATCTTTTTATCTTTGGTCAGGGCTATATTGCCGTTTGAGAAGATCTCAGCTATAAGCAGGTAATCCCCTATTTGGATATCCAATATTCTGTCGGATCTATGCAGTGAAAATTTTATATTTTTGTTGGCGAGCATATCTTTAAGTTTTGATGTGAAGGGGAATTTGATTATCTCATCAGGTTTGTTGAATTGAACTGAGAAGAATCTTCCTGGGACAATCCTAAGCCAATACTCTCTTCCGTTATAGATCATCAGAAATAGTTCATTCTTTTTGCTTTTTATGTCCCTTACTTTCCCATCTTGCAGGTACGACAGCTCATTCACAAGCTTGAATGCGTCCAAGAAGGTAATCTCATGTTTCATTGTATTAATGAGGGGACTGTAAGTTTAATATTTATACTTTGCAGGCCCACAGGTATTCTCAGTAGGATTGGAAAGATAGTGAGCCCTGTAGCGCGTTCTTTATGTTATCTAACTCATTTTGAAAAGCTTCCTTTCTTTGGTTCATTGTTTCTGAGTTCATGCGATCATACAGCGGTTTTACAAGTTTTGAAACCCCGCTTGTCCATTTGTTCAGGAAATCCAGTACTATCGATGAAACTAGTTGTACAATCACTTTCCCGGTCTTTGTCTTTATCTGTTTTCCTTCTTTAATCGCACTTGCTTCGGTTATATTTGAAAAGTCAAGCACTACATTTATCCTATATGCCATATAATCATCAAGCGCCTTTTGAGCCAGCCATTCTATGTGGTAGTTATTCCCACCGAACTGCACGTATGATGTCTCAACCACGCTATAACCCTCTTTTCTCAGAGTTTCCTTCGCAAAACTATAGAACTTCTGGTCGTCAAGCGAACCTTCATGCTGAAAAGAGGTGGAGCCTACAGGTATTATCTCCATGTATAAACTAAGGAATTCGAAGGAATATAAACTTATTCACCAGAATACAGCAAGGCCTACCGCTGCCAAAGCTACCTCTATGAGTGTGAATATAGAAACTATCTGCCATTCTTTGAACTTTCCGCTTCTGAGAAATATATGTGTTAATGAGTAAATTTTGTCTTTGTGCGGAGATGATAGAGTTCCATCTTTCTGCAGCACACCCCAAGAGTGAGCATGAAATCTTGCTCTAGCCTTGAGTACAAATTCAGCAAGCCATGGAAGTATAAGTATGATTGCAAGGGCTTTCGTGCTCCCGACTATAGCGAGTACTGCAAAAGATGACCCCATAAAGTAGGTGAAACTGTCCCCAGGAAGTATCTTGGCAGGATAGCTGCCATAGTAAAGATAAGCCAAAAGGGCACCCGATATAAGAGCAGAGATACTGAACTCAGTGAAATCAGCGTAATGGAATGACAATATCCCCATCGCTACTATGGCGACCAGCCCCATCTGTAGACTTAAGCCATTTAATCCCTCAAGCATGTTGAAGACGTTTGCTGAGAATAGGAAGGCTATGGGTATAATTATGAAGGTGAAAAGGATTTGGTTAAAATATATCGTCCCGACGTGGGGGATGAAAAGGGCAGCAGGCCCAAAGTTTATGGCTATAAGCGGCAGGACCCCTACAAGAGTGAGCAGCATCTTCTCTCTCTGTTTGAGCCCTCCCCCTACTTCCGAGTAACCCTTGAGCAGGGTTTTTATCTTAACCTTTGATGTCCTTATCTTTCCGCCTGCCATGTCATCCATGAAGCCGATGAATGTGACAATCATTATTGAGATGAGGGATAAAAGTAGAAAAGTGATGTTTATATTTGCAGTAACTAAGTAATCCAAGCTGAAGATAAGTGCAATCTCCCCCAAGATGAGTCCAAATAGCACAATAAGTCCGCCGCTAGCGGGAAGAATAGGTTTGCCTCTTTTGTTTATATCTGTTTCGATCATTCCCATCTTTATGAGTATGGGTATAAAGTATAGACCTGAAAGGAAAGTCCCTAAGAACGCTATTACGCCAGCGATCAATATCTCTAGTAGCATTCAATTTAGATGTATGAGTTAATATTAATAATTTGTATTTCATATTATTATCTGTTAAAAGGAAGCCCCGTTGTGTAGTGGTCAAGCACGCAGGCCTTTGGAGCCTGACACCTCGGTTCAAATCCGAGCGGGGCTATTAATCCAATGGGGTATAGCTATCTCAAGAAATGGGACTAAATATTATAAATTTACAGTAACCTATAATAAAAAATAATTTTCCTTCTTTAGTTGATGACCTTAAAACTTGCTAGATTAATAGCCTATAATCAATAGTCCCTTCAATTGAGAATTAAACTTTCTTGAGGAGTATAATGTATCAAAAAATTTTAGGACTTCTTCAAAATCTTTATTTCTCCTATATAATTTTCTTACTGCAATAACACAATAATCTACTCCTGTCATTACAATTGCCTCAAAAAAATCTTTTAAAAACTGATTATTCATAACCGCACGCCCAGCTTCAACCTCAATTATGGTCTTAGAATCCTTATTATACGCATCTACATCAAAGGATTTGACAGGGTTCCCGTTTTTTCCAAAAAGAACGGGCAATTTTATTTTTTCTTCCTTTTTCTTGCTGCGCTCTACAACAAAACCGATGCTTTCAAGCCCTCCTGCTACAATCTCTAATATATGATTGCTATTCATATTTTGGCTTTTTTCCGTAGTTATTCTTTCTTCCTCATTTGAAAAAGCTTCGAATACTTTTAACAAGTGCTCTGGTATTTCACAGTAATCCGGGTAATATTTCCACTCGATCCAATTTGTCATAAAATGTAATTAACTCCAATAGATTTATCTAATATGTTTTTAGCATCCAAGATTAGCAAAGATGACCTTTGCTTTATTGATTTAATTCCTTCCTGCATGCTTGATTAAACCTTTTTGGATTTATATATTTATATGAAAAATGAACAATAAATCTGAATGGAAGATAACTTTGACAGTTCAAAAAAAGATTTAAGTGATTTTGAACGCTGGTTTGAAGACAAGGACTATTCTCGCTCATCATATTTTCTACAGCAAGCCGAAGAAAAAACAGCAAAAGGGATACTATCTAAATTAGGATTATTGGGAGATAAGAATACTGACAACGCCCAATTGCTAAGCTCTTTTGGTATACCTGTTTTTTCGGCGAAGGTCGACTACAACCACCCCTGGAGCAGGAATCTACTGAAACAGCTAAAAACTATTTATACTGGAAGTGGAAGTACGATGCTTGCTGGTCTTTTAGGTGATTTAAATCCCTCAAAGCTGATTGATAATGCGTTGGCCATTGGATATGACGCCGATGCAAGTGAACAAAAGGCTGAAGAGTTAGTAAGTGGAGTTAAGCTCTTGCTTGATTCCTTAAAAGATCTAAAAAATAAGGTAGCTATAAAATTAGACGAAGCAAGTAAAAATCTAGACCAATTAGCGAAAGACAATAAAGGAAAGGCCATGCCCGTAATGAAACCGCTATCAGATAAGTTCGGTTTGTCGGAAGCGCTTACTAAAGCATATAATATTATAGATAGTGGTTCTGTTTCAGCCTTTGTCGGTGAGCAAAGATTAAGTGAAATTACGGGGGCAAACTCATTTTATTATACTTTAATTGATGCAATTTTTTGCTTGATTGCTTTGGCTATACTAGACGTTATTCTTAGGCATCGCGAAACATCTAGATACCCGACCGCCGAACCGAAATTTAAGGATGCGCAGATGCATATTAAGGAACAGATAGAACGTTGTATAGAAATCGGAAAGAGAATGCAATCTATTGATCAATTCTCTTCAAGGTTTTATTCTTTAAATTGATAGAGTTTCCATCACTCAACATTTTCCTTATCCTGTAGTAGGTCGTCTTCGGTATCCCCAGCCTTCTCGCTTCCTCTAGGCTCATGGAGCTTACCCTTTCCGACAAGTCTTTACTATCCTGATAAGTGGAGTATGCTGGGTTGTACAAAATGCCTGTCTATTGAAATGCTCTCAAATACAGATTCCATTTTATGATATAATCAAACTTGGTTTATTAAAGTATGGTCTATTTAAGCTCAAAAAGTCCCATTTCTTCTAGATAGTTATATCCCGCTATTAATCCAATGGGGTATAGTATATCTCTTCCTTAATCTCACCAATAATCAGCTAAAATGCTGCTATTCGGTAATCAATGTATGATATTTAATTCTATTATTACTATGGTTGAAAAATTATAATCATATCTGCGGCATTTTTATTTATATAAAGAAAAAGCTCTTGAGTCGATTCTGCTATGTCTATAAATCTTTCAATTATAGAATTCTATGCATGCTATCCTCAACTGTTACGAACAGATATTATAATTTGACAACATATCCTTCTACAGGATTCTCAGCCTCCAGGTATCCTTCCGTGTCTAGTTTCATACTTACTTTCCCTTTTGGAAGACCGATCTTTCCAAGATACGAGAGGAAATTCTTTGGTGTCTCATTAATAGCTCCATCGCTGAATATAATCCTCTTTGCGTCATTCTCCTTAGCTCTCTCAACAAGATCTCTGTAGACAGAGTCTTCAGGACTTTGTATTCGTTTAAAAGAGCAAACGTTTCGTTATCTAACCTTTTAAGTCCGGCATTCTTGAAGAATTTCTTTGGATATGTAGAAAACAACCACTATATGAAGCTTTCCACTACAGTGTAGTATATAGTAGATATTATTTTAACTTGCGTCAAATCTGCTCCACTAAACTATCTATACAGTTCAGGAAATTAGAAGTCGGATACTGTCATACAATCATAAAAATTTCAGAAGCTCCTTCAAGTTAGTTATGTTAGCATCGGCCAAACTCGATCTCTCACCTTCACGTGATATAAAGACAGTGAAAGCCCCTATCTTTTTGCCTGGGATAATGTCATTATCGCTATCTCCAACAACCAAGCCGTCTTTTGGTTCTACGCCTATCCTATTGAATGCCTCTATAAATATGTCTGGCTCAGGTTTTCCCTTCTTCATCTCATCCGCGCTGACTACAGCATCTGCTAACTTGTCTAATCCGGTGAGTTTAAGAATATCACCTAAGAGATCCAAAGACAAACCGGTGGAGATTGCGAATTTTATACCTTTGCTCTTTATTTCTTCTATAACATCTAAAGTTTCCGGGTAGAGCAGCTGATAGTCTCCGTTTATGATCCTAAGAAAATTCTTCTTCCTTTTCTCCCTGATTCTAATCACGTCCTCCGGGTTACTGTCACTTTTGAATCTGCGGATTATGTCCTTTGAGGCGATGCCTTTTGTTTTTTTGTACAATTCTTCGTATTTAACGTCTATGCCTTCTGACTTCAATGCCTCCAGCCAAGCCTCTGCAAGCACCTTTGTGGTGTCTATCAATGTCCCATCAAGGTCCGAAGCTATGCCCTTTATCATAGGATAATAAATGGAATAGAAATTAAAATAGTTTTGAAAACTATCATTGCTTATGGTCATAATAAAAGTTTATTGTCTGTTCTAGGACATCTCTGTTGAATGTGAATGCAACAAGGAATAGTTCCACTGCCCTGTATTCTTTCATATAAACCGGCAGGTTTTTCTCCACAAGCATCTCTATAACTGTATCTATCTTATAGGGTATCTTGAAATTCAGATATTCGTATGATACCTGCCCCCTTTTTTTGGTTGGGTTATAGTATGTCAAAAGATCATCGGCGTTCGACAACAGTGTCCTTGGATCTACTTCATATCTCCAACTTGTGCTGCCTTTCGTATCTAAGCTGTATTCCTGCCTTTTCTTTTCGGATCCGGTCGACATTTCAAACCCGTCTTTAGAATATTTTAAGAGGGCTTGGAGCGGTTTACCGTATCGGTCCGTTGAAGAATAGTCCTCAAGAGACCCAGCGAAATTTTCTATTGATAATAGTACGTCAAGCACCTCTCCGGCTCTTTTTCTTCCTATCTTCAGTCTTTCAATCTCTTTCATATCTAAAATTTGCGCCTAGATATTCTAAACGATATGATCCTCCCCCTTTTGTTTATATCTATCTTAAATTTTTTATCTATTATAAGCCTTCTCACATCTCTTTCACTTAGCGAATGGTTTCCGACAAGCAAGCTAAGAACCGCACCCAAACCATCTCTGTCATATTCATAAACCATCAGCGCCCCTTTATTGGTGAGAAATTTAAGCAAGTAAGCGAGGCTTTCGTTTTTCTTCTTCCAGTGGTGAAATGAGAGAGTGGAGAATACCACGTCAAATTTTGAGTTGATTGGGACATGTCTGCTACTGCCCGGCAGGTACTCTACATTTTTTAACTTAGCCCTTTTTATATTTTTTTGTCCAACTTCCTTCATTGCTTCCGATGGGTCTATGCAGTATATCTTTGATGACGGTAATCTTTTAGCTAGTTCTATCGAAAGGTAGCCGGGTCCAGCGCCAACTTCCAGGATTCTCTTGGCTCCCATCTTTGTTATGTCCTCAATGGCACATCTGTACAGGCTTTTCAGGGCGAATGGCGCGAATAGAGCATAAGCCTTGGAGCTGATCAGTCCGAATCTCTCCTCTCCATTCAAGTACAGGCTACTTTTCATTTTTTTCTTGTCTGTGTGCTTCATATTTATGCATCTTTATCTTTACATTTAGTATTTAAAAACTGTAAGTTCTTAGTAAATATTAAGCTGGGGATATATTAAACAAAATGGAAGACATGGGCATATTCAAAGCATATGACATACGCGGGTTGTATCCGCAGGAATTGAATGAGGAGATCGCAGGAGATATAGGCAAAGCCATAGGGTCGATGGCAGGGAAGAAGACCATATATGTAGGCAATGACACAAGGGTCGGGACATACAAGATAAAAGATAGTTTTATTAGCGGCCTTCTGAGCACTGGCGCGAGGGTGATAGACGTTGGTATGGTGCCGATAGCGGTCCCCGCCTTGGCTTCATTTGATAAGAAAACCTATGGGGTCTGTATAACTGCTTCGCATAATCCCCCACAGTACACTGGCATTCTCCCATTTTATATGGGCAAAAGTGTGCGACCGCGGAAAGTAAAGGAGATATACGAATCGAAGTCCTTTTTGGCGGGCAAAGGTACGCTTAAGAAGGGAAACTATCAGACAAAGTACCTTTTAAGGATAACCAAAGGTATGAAGGACCTGAAATTCAAAGTCGGGGTAGATGCGATGGGTGGATCCGGGACTTTTGCGTCAAAGCTGGCATTAAATATTGTAGGCGCTGAACCTAAGTTGCTGCGCCCAAGTATATCAATGGATTTCTTCGGCATGACGCCAGAGCCGTCGAAGGAAAATATGAAAGAACTCTCTAAGTTTGTGTTGGAGAACCATCTTGATCTAGGCGTGCAGCTGGATGGGGATGCTGACAGGCTGGATTTCATGGATGAGTCTGGTAATTTCATAGATCCAGTAGTGTCTGCGTTGATGTTTATAAAATATATGAAGATAAAGGAGGCGGTTATAAACGTTTCCTGCCCGAGCATATTCAAGAGGTTCACAAATGTTAAATTCGTACCGGTTGGCAGGCCGAATATTGAGGGGGCAAAGTTTGGATTTGAAACTTCATCGCATTACTATTTTGGAGATTACTTCCCAGCTTCAGATGCTTTGCTTCCTATGGTATTGATGTTGAAAGTGATGAAGACGTCCGGTAAGAAGATGAGCGAGCTTGTGAAGGAGATGCCCAAGGTTTATTATGAGATTGTTCCGATAAGAATGAAAGACAGTGATGAGATTAACAGGGCGATGATATCCGCAGAAAAAGAGATGGAGAGATACGGTAAGGTTGACAGAATGGACGGTGCAAAGGTGTATTTTGATAATGGATCCATTCTTGTGAGAAAGTCAGAAACAGAGCCACTCATAAGGGTGTTTTACGAGGGGGTAGACGAAGAGTCATTCCTTAAGATGAAGGAATTAGCCTACAAGATAATGCCATGGAAGTAGAGGATTGGTCGATTAATCAGATACTGGAGAAGACTAAGCTTACGAGGGAGCAGATAGAGGAAAAGATCAAGAAAAAGATAGAAGAGTTCCCCGCATTGACAAGGGAAGCCGCCATAAGATCTGTGGCCGCGGACAACGGAGTCATTCTGATAAGGAGAGACTATAAGGTATCCGACATAAAGGAGGAGCTTAGCCATTTAAATCTAAGATGTAGGATCATAAGGAAGTTTGAGGCAAAGGAAGTGAATCTTAGGGGTGGGAAAAGCAAGGTGATGAATCTAATCGTTGGGGACGAGACTGGGCAGATAAGAGTTGTCGTCTGGGATACGAACAAGATATCCGAGATAGAGAAGGATCTGAATGAGGGTGATGAGATACTTATAATAAACGCATACTCAAAATTCAGTAATTTCAGCAATAACTTCGAGATAAACATCGGGGCGAATACGCTTTTGAAGTTAATTGAGCACAGAGAGACAGGGGCGGTGTTGGATAAATACACCCGGATAAGCCAGATAACTGAAGAGAACAAGGTTTACAGAGTTAGAGGGTTCATCACGAGAATATTCACAAACAATACTTTCATAATAAAATGCAGTATATGCGGCAAGAGAGTCGATGAAAAATGCGATATTCATGGCGACAAAGCTTTATCGAAAACGTTGATGATATCATCCGTGATAGATGATGGCTTGTCAAGCACAAAGGTGACATTTTTTGACAGAGTGGCTGACAAATTTCTGAGCCTCTCAAAAGAGACAGATCTAAGGCAAAAGCTCAATGATATCTCATTTGGTCTCTATCAAATTGAAGTAGAGGGCGTGGCAAGGTCATTCAACGGCAGCTTGAGCCTTACAGCCAAGGATGTTAAGGCAGTGGACTATATAGTATCGGCCGACTAAACCTCCAAATACGCCTTCAGCCCATTGACCTGCCAATAAAGGTTCTAGTCTATCACAAAGGAAGGCGTGGCAGTCAACCTTGTGAATGTCTCAGGAGTTTGTTCTAGACTTTGTTTATAGAACCGTTTTTTCCTACGTTGAGCTGCATTTGCCCATGGAAGTCTTTTGTGTATCCATTGACTATCTCCACCTTGTCCCCGACGCTGACCGTGTCAATCTGCTTGCCCCATAAGGACAGCTGTATCTCACCGGTCTCATCCTTGAGTTTCGCGGTGGCCACCCTGTTCATTCCGAACTTGGTGGTTATCTCTTTGGGCTGAGATATCTCTGTTATCTCTCCGCTTACGTTTACTTCATTCATTCCATTCGTAATTTCATTTATTTTCATTTTACCTTCTCCGCTTGTTTTCGAGTTTTGTAATCGCTCTCTGCAAGCACTTTACTATGATACTTCCCTCTTATAAAAAGTTAACTAGAAAAGGTTTTTAAACATGAGGATATTATATTCGAATGTATATGGCCAATGTTCAAAGCGCTCCAAATATCGTTCAAAATAACAACATAAACGCAACATTAAAACCGGTCAGCTCTGTTGCTAACGTGTCATTACCAAGGAAGAAAAAAGGAAAAGAAGCAATATATGTTGCCATTCTGATAGTGGTAGTGGTTGTCACCGTTGTTAGTCTTTTGCACTTCAATATAATAGAATCACCTATATCAGCCAAAAATATATCCTCTTCATCAAATATCAATGCCTTCTCATCTGCCACTACTCCACAGAGTGTGATGCAGATAATCAATTCTCACATAACTAGTAACGCGGCATTCAATGTTGGGTATAACGGCAATATGGGGGTGAGTTTGGGGTCAGCTACCATAAATATCCCTACAAACCTGTCTTTTGCAAAGAACGGCAACCTGTTTAGAGTTTCATTTGACATAAACTTTTCATCAGTAGCTGATTTTATATCTAGCATATTCAATATAAGCATTGTAAACTCGACTCAGCGCAGTGAGTTGACCCAAACAATAGCCCCTCTGTCTTCTGGGGTCCTAATCTACAATGGTACTGGGATCGTCATTTGTAACGTGAAAAATTCATCTTTTTCCAATTGCTCGTATGAACAGTTATCATTACCGGAGCAGGATGTCTTGTACTCTATGTTGGGCTCAATTAATTCTAGCACCAGCAATAGCTCTATAACATCCGTTGAATCCGGAAATTATTCAAATCTTTTGGCTGAGATAGACACCTCAACTAATCCAGTATTCACTTACAAAGGGGTTTCGAGTTATGCAGGCCAACAATGCTCTTTAGATGATATAGGTCCAGTCACCGTGGGCAATTACTCCTATGTTGGAAGCGTTTGTTTCTCGGATTCTTTAGGGTTACCATTGAACCTTCGACTCAGGGCATCTCCAACTTCAGTGCCTAAAGGGAATTTCAGTCTATTCTCAAACATCGGATTCAGCCTTGACTTCTCGGCAAATGTCAGCAAAACCGCGCCATCTCCTTCTTTCATAACTGCCCTGCCAAGTGGCGCAGTATTTCATAATAAGTGAAAATCTAGGGAAGATTAACAATTTAAATGTTAAATGCTTATCCTTTTGAATGGCTGAGCAGGAATTAGGGAAGCAGATAAATTCAGAGCTTCATGAGATCTACTTGGGATATGTAAAGGCGTTTTTAATCGTGCCAAGCGCACCGAATACAAAGGATCTTATACTTGTTGACACAGGCTTGCCGGGTAAGGGCAAGGACACGATAATAAAGTATATTGATAGTATAGGACACTCGATAGAGGATGTAAAGTACATAATCCTAACCCATTCGCACTTAGATCATTTTGGAAATGCTTATGAACTACAGAAATTATCTGGCGCACACATAGGCATAAAGCAAGAGGGCATAAAGTATGTTGATGGGGAAGCTGGATTCCTCTACCCAGTCGCCCATGATCTCAAGAATAAGATGATGGTGGATTTCATTAAGGTTATGGGACGCTTCTCTAAACCGAAGTTCATAAAGCCGGACATGGTGTTGAAAGAGGGTGACTTTCCGGAGTCTATGGGTGTAAATGCTAAGATATTGGAGACGCCGGGCCACACAGCCGACTCGATATCCATATACTTGAAGGACTCTAAAACAATCCTTGTGGGTGATCTACTCTTTGGCAAGGATGGATTAAGGGCGCCACTCTTTTATGAAGATTATGCATCACTCTTGAACAGCGTCAAGAAGGTAAAGGAGGCAAATCCCGACCTTGTGTGCGTTTCGCATGGAAAGAACTACCCTCTGAGTGAACTGAAAGTATAGGTGATATTTTTAGGTGGTGATTTTTCTCAGGTTACAGATATAATTCATAATGCAATTTTTCCTTGCTCGTCTCGATGTATGCATTCTTATTTAACTTCATATTAATTGCTTCTTTTCTAAGACCATACTTATCCTTTGACTCTTCAAGATACCTAATGAAATCTCTTGCAGTCTCGTTAACTCCGTCAGTACCGAATATTATCTCTTTTGCACCCTTGGATTTAGCTCTATACACTAGATCCTTGTAAACAGCGTCGAAAATAGGAGCCTTCCTGAAAGTTCTATGCCCCTCTACAGAATCGACAAGGAATTTATTATTCTCTATATAGCATATGGCACTACCGATTGCTTTACCATTTAAATCGTATCGGACCAGAAGGAATCCTTTATCTCTATCCTTTGTATAGTAATTCCTGATATACCTGCCTATTCCTGCTTTGTATTCTTCTTCACCAGGCAAATACACGCACGCGATTTGAATCTTTCGGTTATAGTCCAGTGGATTATTGCTTTCAACAGCCGAGAGAAGATATCTGCCACTCATCCCCCTCTTTGTGTAATTTGCGACCGACAATACATCATCTATTGTCTTTTCGTTAAGATCTTTCAATGTTTTTACCGCTCCATCTATGTCATTGTTCCTAATCTCTTCCACGGTTTCCTTTAGTTTTGATTTATAGTTAGAATTGAAAGAATCTCTAGCGCGTCTGATCGTCTTCAATCCGACTATCTTAGATACGTAATCTATGGCCTCTTTCTCCAGGACAGGGTCCCTTGAGCCAACCACAGATATCACAGAATAATAAGACAGTTTGTCTTTGTCTATATTAAATGTATTATCTTCATTGTCATCAGCTAAGATAGTATACAATCTCTTGTTGATTCTATGGGAATTATTAATTTGCTTAGCCACAAGTTTTCTGTTATCTTCTCCGAGGGAACTCAGCATTTCTATGTCCCTATCCACCAGGCGTCTTTTTATTCTATATCTCTCAGCGTAGTAGCGCTTTAAACTTCTCCCATTATGGTATATTCTGCTGTTTTCTGCATGCTCTCCAAGGAAATCTCTTGCCTTTTTTACATGTAGTTCTGAATCACTCATCCAGCTCATAACTATCCTAAGATTAAGAAGTGTATATAAGCTTTTCTGCTACTAAAAAGAAGTAATGTAACTATAAATAAGTCCGGATATGGTTGGTGATTGTAGTCGATAATCTCTCTCGTCTGTATAAAAAATAAGCTCTACAGATTGCCACTATGCGAAGATATAGATAGATGATACCTCACATTACAATTTTGTTAAGTTTTTCGATTATATCCTTAATTTTAGATCTCTGTTTCTCTGAGGGGTTCTTTAGTATCTCAGCTAGTGTGTTTGTGTCCTCCTCAATTCTATCAAGAATGAATGAGTCTTCCTGCTGAGCTGTCGATGGCATAAACCGCTGCCATGGAAACCATGAATTCTTAAGTAAATCCATTCCCTGCTCCGTTGTTTTATAGTACTTCCTCTCGTTTTTCTCCGTAACTGACAGCAGCCCCTCTTCCACTAAATCTTTCAATGTTATGTAAAGTGAACCTGGTGATGGTGACCATCTGCCGCCGCTATACTGTGCAATCATTGCACCTATCTCTGACCCGACTAATGGTTCTTTCGAAGCTAGAGAAAGAATCCAGTACCTAAGCCCAAATCCTCTCCTTGCATGTTGTCCGTGGTGGAAGCCGAAACCTTGATTGAACATTTTAGTTATCCTCCACTAGTTTCTTCCCATTTTCGGTGAGTCTGTAGTATCTTTTTCCTTCCCGTTCAACTTGCTCGACATAACCAAGTTCGGAGAGTTCTTTTAGATGCAGATTGATACATCCAAGCACTGGGAAGTTTTTGTTTCCTCTGAAGGCTGAAATATCCTCTAATAAGGTAGCAGCATCCTTTTCTCCATCAGATAATGTATAAAGCAGGTCATAATCCAATCCAGTTAAAGACTCATTTCGCATCATAGACCTACGTCTAAGTCCGCGTCTGCATCCATAATTAGCGTGTTCTCCCATGAACCCACGCCCATAATTTCCATGCCAATTTCCAAATCCAAAATTTCTTCCTTCCATTTCAATCACCCTCTTAATAGATACTTATTTAGTATCTATTTTAGATACTATTATAGTATCTTTAATAGTATATAAAGCTTTCCTTTCTATTTTTTATAGAATGCGGATGAGAGATTTTAAGGCACAAGGTAAAAAATAAGAGAGACAGAGGTGTGAGATCTGTGATTTAAGTTTTTGATAAGAATTTAAGTGCTCACGCTTTTCATTATCCCGCTGAGATCAACTGTTGATCTTCCTTCAGCGTCGCTTATCTCCTCATCTATGGGCGGCGGAATCTTGCTTCTTTTCATTCTGTCTTCAAAAGTATCAGCGTTTTCCCACTGGAAGAATAGGCCGGTATGTTTATTCTCTATATTTTCGGACATAAGAATATTCAAAGCCTGCAGTTTCTTTGAATTTACCTCTTCAAGATTACTCGGGTCGCTAACTATTCCATTGTATGTATCAGGAAGCGGGTGGGTATGTGCAGAGAACCAGGCCGAGGATGTGAACTCGGGGTTGTAGCTTGGGCACCCCTGGAGGATATCTATAAGTGCAAGCCCTTTGTGCTGCACGGCTTTTACAATCAGCTCAGTCAACTCTTTCACGTTATAGCTTTGGGACCTAGCAACGAAGGTGTAACCTGCTATTATCGCTAGGCTTAAGGGATCGAGGGCGCCGTTTATATTTGGCTCGGGCCATCCCTTGACTTTCAGATTCTCCTGTAGTGTGGGGCTTATCTGCCCTTTCGTCAATCCATACACGCCATTGTCATGTATCAGTAGCTTTATGTCGACATTCCTTCTGCCTGCGCTTATGAAGTGACCTACTCCTATACCGTACGTGTCTCCATCTCCCGCATTCACAAAAACAGTTAGTTCTGGATTTGCAATTTTGACTCCCTCAGCGAATGGTATGGGCCTCCCATGAAGTGTGTGTATGCCATTTACATTCACGAAGTTTGGAAGTTTTGATGAGCAACCGATCCCGGATACGTCAACCACTTTTTTTGGGTCTAGATTAGACTGTATTATCGCGCTCTTTACGGCTAAAAGTATCCCTGCATCACCGCACTGCGGGCACCAGTCATTCTGCTCATGGGAGTTCAGATCGCTGAGATTAATAGTCATTCAATATCACCTTCTTTTCGCCTTTGAGAACCCTGTCGAGCCCATCCTTCAGTTCGTCTTTGTCTATAATTCTTCCATTGTACTTGAGTATCTGATTCTCTATCAATACGCCAGTCCTCGATGCTATATGTTGCCTTAATTGGCCGCTTATGTTCTCCTCAATGCAGACAGCTTTCTTTGCTCTCTTTATTATATTCCCAATCTCAGGATCAAGTGGTTCTATTATTTTTACCTGGAGGAACGCAATTTTTTCATTGATCGCATCAAGTATTGCCCCTTTCGGTGATCCCCAACTGACTATCAGCAGGTCGGCTTTATCAAGGTCCCCATAAATATTGAATTTTTCATTCCTGTCTATGCTCTTAAGTATAAGTTCATTCTTTTTGTTTCTTTTCTCCATCATCTTGATTCTATTCATAGGTTCTTCATAGGGGTGCCCATATTCATCATGCTCATCGCCAGCTATCCACATTACATGGTCGCTTCTTCCAGGTATCAGCCTAGGTGATACTCCATCTTCGGTAAAGCTAAACCTTTTGAAGTCTCCATCGTATCCTGCCTTGTCAACCAATTTTCCACGCTTTATCCTGTATGAATCCTTGAAATTTTCTATGTAACTTTTCTTTATGCTCTTATATATCTGGGATATTGATTTTTCGCTTAGAACTATTGTTGGGACTTGGAAGGTTTCAGCGTAGTTAAATGCTTCAGCTGTTATCGATATAGCTTCTTCTATATCACCAGGTGCTATCACTATCCTACTGAAATCACCATGCCCTTGGTGTACCGCAAATTCAAGGTCTGCTTGTTCGGTTCTAGTCGGTAATCCAGTCGCAGGTGCACCACGCTGGTGGTCTACTACTACGATAGGAGTTTCAGTCATGCCCGCATAGCTTATAGTTTCCGTCATCAATGCGAATCCTGGCCCAGACGTTGAAGTGGATGCCCTGACTCCTGCGATGGAAGCACCCAATGCCATCCCTATAACCGCTAATTCACTCTCTGGCTGTACAACTCTGATCCCAAGCTCTGGATGCGATTCTAAAAATACGCTTTCATCGCTTGCGGGTGTGATTGGGTAGTAAACCTGCATCTTGCACCCGGCTATGGCCTTGCCGATAGCGCTGGCTTCGTATCCCTCAAGGAGCAATTGATCGTCGTTTTTAACTGGCGCAAGTTTTATTAGGCTGGATATTGACAGTGTCTTTAGGTAATTTAAGGTCTCATCAAGCGTGTTTGTGTTCATCTTAATGACAGCTTCCCCTTTGTTTGAAAACTCTGAGCCAATGACTTCTCTCAATATCTCAGTGTCCACTCCGAATAGGTATGCGGATATGGTGACTATAGAGGTGTTTTTGGCTATCATCACATCGCTGGATTTGACACCCATCTTTTTTGCGACGTTGTTTATTATCTGGTCAAAGTCCACCTGCACAACTTTTATGTCGTTCCTTTTTATCTGGCTCACATCTACGCTCTTGTCCACTATGAGCATCCCGCTGCTTTTAACATCCTTTATGTGGCCGTCGTGTATCGTCTCGCCATGCTCGTTCTTTTCTCCGAAAACAGATTCTTTGTCTGGGAAGACAGCAAGGTCAACTTTATTTGACTGCGAATTTACAACCGCATCGGAAGCTCTTATCGTGAAGAAGCTGTGCATGCCCTTTATGTTTGAGAAGTATTCTCTGTATCCGTATACGTTGTACCCATTTTTCACAAGCACCTTTGAGAAAAGGCTCGCGGCAGAATCTATACCTGTACCCTGTTTTCCACCAGTCATCCAACTAACATCAATCATTGCTATAACTGGTCTTTAATCATTTAAATTCTTTTTACGTTTCATTTGAAATGTGAAGGCTTTTATTCGTTGATTTTCTCTCAATCTTTGAGGTGGTAATATGAAATACGAATTTGCATGCAAGGATATAGGTATGGACTGCGGCTTCAAAGCCAGCGCGAAGACAAAGGAGGAATTGATGCCGAAGATAGCGGCACATGCTAAAGAAAAGCACGGCATAGATCCTATACCTCCAGACCTTATGCAGAAGGTACAGGCCGCCATAAAGGAAAAGAAGGGTTTCTTTTAAGGGATCTTTTAGGCATTTTGTAGAGGGCATGTTAAGTGCATCCTTGCGCCAGCACTAGATTTTAGAATCCATTTCAACTCTATACAGAGTTTTGAATCAAATTTTTTGTCTCTTTAACACTAAGCCATAATGGTGTAATTCGCTGTCAAATTTCCGCTCTAACCTAAAATTGGCAAATGCATTAAGATAGTCTTCCTCATTCATCCTTATTGAAAGAGGAGGACCAAACATTGTCTGCTCTTTTTTCCAGTCGATTATTATCACTTCTCCATTATCCTTTAATATCCTCTCAACGTTTTTGACGGTTTCCTCTTTATCCATATCATGAAAAGAATTAGCGAAGAAAACTACATCTACTGAATGATCAGGTATAGATGAAACGTCTGTGAGTATTGTAGCGTCATTTATGTTCTTTTTAAGCTCTTCCAGGGCTTCTGTATCTATATCGACGCAGTAAAGTTTGGAAGCAAAATTCTGTAGATACTTGCAGTAAAACCCAGCCCCGCAGCCGTAATCAACGATTACATTGTTCTTTCTGTCAAAAATCTTCACCATGTACGTGTCTGGTTTTGCCGTCTCTTCCCTCATCACGTTCGTATATCCGTGCATTATGGTCTCACCTGGAGATTTTATCGCCCATGATATGAATGCCTTCTATAGCTTGGGTATCTTGGTCTGACATTACCTCTGCTTGGATTTGAGCCATAGTTTCTTGAACGACTATAAAAATCAGCTTCATAGTTTTTGAATTTTGACTGGTCGATGCTAGATGTATCTAAGTTTATCTCTTGCATGTGTATGTTGGATGTCCTCTCTATGTCGCCTATCATCCCTCTCTGGTTTGTCAGGAATATTGTAAAGGCGCGGCCTTCTTTGTGCATTCTAGCAGTTCTTCCGACTCTGTGGACATAGGTCCTCGGTTCATCTGGCGCATCGAAGTTTATTATGTCACTCACATCACTGATATCAAGTCCACGCGCAGCTACGTTGGTGGAGATCATGAACTGTGTGCCGCCTCGGAATCTCTCCAATGAGTTCTCTCTTTTTGATTGTGTCATACCCCCATGCAGATGTATAACATTTAATCCATAGTGTTCGAGTACATTGTAAAGTTTTTCGGCTCCGAATTTTGTCCTTGTGAATATTATACATTTCGTTGGCTTGTAATGCTCTATGTACGCGAGGAGAGTTGCGATTTTCATCTGACCGCTTACGATGGTATAGAGGTGCATTATACCACTAGCTGTTATCTCCTCTTCCTTTCCTACTATTATTATCCTTTTATCCGGTTTCATGTGTTTCTCAGCTATTTGCATTATCGGCCTAGGCAAAGTAGCAGAAAAAAGCATGAGCTGTTTTGAGTTAGGCGTTTTGCTGAGTATGTATCCTATATCATCTATGAATCCCATATCGAACATAAGGTCAGCTTCGTCCAGCACGAAGAATTTTATCCTATTCAGGTTCAGTACTCCTCTCTTCATCAAATCTATCACCCTGCCGGGCGTACCGATGATTATATGTGGTCCGTTTCTCACTGCGTTTATCTGCGGATTTATCCCTACTCCCCCATACACTATGGCGGCAGAAATTTTTAGCGGTTTACCTAGAGACCTGACGACTCCAAACACCTGTAGCGAAAGTTCCCTTGTCGGTTCGAGGATGATTGCGCTCAATGGTTCGGGATTCTCTAATATCTTTTGAATTATAGGTATCACGAATGCACCGGTTTTTCCAGTCCCTGTCTTGGCTCGAACAGCGACATCTCTTCCCTCTAGAATAACAGGTATTGCCTCCTTTTGAACGTCAGTCGGGGATATTAGGCCGATGTTCTTAAGCGAGTTAATGAGTTCCTCTTTCAATGGCATTGAGTTAAATTCTTCCATCTTATCTTATGTTATTTGTATACCTCTCGATATTAATAGCCTACTCATAGAGAATTGTCTACTTGTAGTTGTCGTGTGTTTTTAATAGATAAGATTATGTAAGTGTGTGTACTAAAAGCTTATATTTTTATCTATCAAATTAATAAAATGAACCACGTTTTAGATGATGTAATACTGAATAATACGGTCGAAAAATCCATTGAATTGGCAAAGAATCTTGGTAAAGAAGACAAAACAAACAAGAAATCATACTATTTGGATATAAATGACTATGAGATTTATTTCAGTGATAGCTCTCTTAAGATAAAATACTACGATTCATACTTAGAATTTGTATCAACAAGCGATAAGGATGAAAACACTTTTGATTTTAAATATGGAAAGTTCAAATTAGAGCATTCAGATGAAAATTATAAGACTTTGGTAGAAAAGATTAATAGAACATATGAAAATTTCCTTAGAGTTAAAAGACTCACCAGTTAAAATAGATTTATCTGGTCCTGACAGCCTATATTTGAGTAAAAAATATATTTTCATCCTTGCTCCCACCGGGATAGTTCAAATTTATACCCCCACTATCACCATGGGAAAATTTTATATAACAACGTTTATCTTTTTACGTTAATGAAAAGTCGCATCTCTGGACTTCGTTCACTCTGATATCTCTTATTTTGAGAGAAGGTAATTTTTGATTTTTCTATACA
>JAGDXU010000014.1 GCA_023269965.1 Candidatus Parvarchaeota archaeon
TGCTTTATCGTTTTTATGCTTTTTGTAATAGGACTCTCTCAACTCTAATGCTTTATTCCAAACCACCCTATTGCAGCCGAAGTATTTTGAAAATATTTCTTGTTGCTTCTTATCTGGATACAATCTGAATTTATATGCTGTCAGCATATTGTTATCTTGCTTCTTTTACTATTTATGTTTTCCATTTTCGGGTTCGCTTTCATCCCGCCTCTGAAGAATGTGGGTTTTCCCGCTCACATTTTATAAACATGAAATCTGACGGATATTTGATGGAGGTTTCGAACACAAAAGATTAAAAGGAAACAATGATTATAGTGAATAGTATATAAAATGATAAACTCCAAATGGAACAGAAAGTTATATTTGTAACGAGCTATAAAGGCGGGGTTGGAAAGACAACTGTCTCGGTAAATCTCGCGCTTGCGCTTTCAATGCTTGGGAAAAGAGTCTTGATAGTGGATGCTAACTTGGCAACGCCCCATGTCGCTATACACTACGGTTTTGATGAATTTTCAAATGCGCTCCAAGATGTTCTAAACAATATGATAAAAATAGAGGATGCTATATACAAAAATGAGAGATACGGTCTTGACTTAATACCATCCCGGGTATTCAAGCGAATAGGGGATTCAAACGCAGAGTATAAAATACTTAATCTGCCTTATCATATCTCCAAGCTGATAAGGAACTATGACTTTGTAATCGTCGATACAAGACCATCCCAAGATCTTGATTTTACAAAGTTAATACCATACGCTAAAGTGGTTGTAGTAACCACGCCCGATATTGTGTCCATTATAGAAGCAAAGAAGCTCAGGGAAGACCTGCGTAAACTAGGCATAAATGATATATACTTGGCTGTAAATATATACGACAGAAAATCAAAAGACAATATGAATTTACAGGAAATAAAGCAGAAAAGCGGATTCAAGAGAGTGATAGAGATCCCTGAGAGTAAAAAGATGCAGGAAGCACTCAAAACAGGGATTCCGATCGTCGCAGGAAACAGCAGAGACGCTGCATCTTCTGCTTTTATTAATTTCGCAAAGGAGCTAATGAAGTAAAGCGTTTGGAAAATAAGTGCTTCACCTTTAGCTGAAAAAAGGAGTAAAAATGCAAACCTATATAACGATTTGTCCATACTGTGGAAGAAAGCAAAGAACCTCATCAAAAACTAGGGTAAAATGCATGTTCTGCGGGAAGACATTTGATCCTACGAAGCATTTATCTGACGGCAGACTTAAAGACTATGAGAAGAGCGAACCTGAGTTCAAAAAAGGCACGGAAGTATAAAGAGCCTTGGTAGCTCAGTGGTAGAGCGCCTGCTTCGTAAGCAGGAAGTCGTGGGTTCAATCCCCATCCAAGGCTTATCTTTAACTAGATCGAAGCTTTGAAACCATTTCAATAGACACTGTATTAGGTTTTCTTTGGTAGACATCTAGAAGACTCTCTCGAAAGTTTTATGAAAAGGATTCAAGGATCAACAATAGAATCAGACAAATAAAGGAATAAAAATTTATTAAATCGCAAATCAACACACACTTCAAAGCGGACCGTAATTTATATCACAAGGACCTGATGGAGTGCCTGAGATAGTTGTAACGACTTGATTGTTAGATGCGGAGATGACTGAAACACTGGCGATATTAGTATCAGTAATCTGTGGCAAAGAAGGTATCCTTAGAGAGGGTTACCAACTATTTGAGGTAGTTATGCACAGGAATATTGAATGAATGTAATTATTTATAAAGCAAAAAAGAAGATAGTTTATGGCGGATAGCATAAAGAATAAAAAAGAAAAAGATGTGATAGGCTGGTTCAATGAGGTCTTACTAAAAGCAAAGGTTGTAGACTTCTCAAGTGTCAAGGGTTTCTCAGTTTACATGCCATACGGATATATGATGTGGGAGATAAGCCAGAAATACTTAGACAAAAAATTCAAAGAATTAGGAGTAGAGAATGTCTACTTCCCATCACTCATACCAGAACATCTACTCGCAAAGGAGGAAAAACATATAGAGCATTTCAGTGTTGAAGCAGCCTGGGTCACAATGGGTGGTGACAAGAAGCTAGACGAAAGATTAGCAATAAGGCCCACATCAGAGACGATAATATACGACAGCCTGTCAAACTGGATAAAAAGCTACAGGGATTTGCCAATGCTGCTGAATCAGTGGGTGAATATAGTTAGGTGGGAGACAAAAGAGACCCGTTTCTTCCTGAGAGGCAGAGAGTTCCTATGGCAGGAGGGACATTGTGCATTCCGCACAGAGGAGGAAGCAGAGGGGAATGCACTAAAAATCGTAAAGATTTACAAGGAGTTTATGGAAGAGATCATGGCAGTGCCAGCTTTCATAGGCCTTAAAAGTGAAAGAGAAAAGTTTGCCGGCGCTGACAAAAGTTACACTTTAGAGGTGTTTTTGCCAGGCAACTACGCATCTCAGGCTGCTACTTCTCATGTCCTTGGAACAAACTTTTCTAAGCCATTTGAAATAAAGTTCCTGAATGAGAAAAATGAATGGGAATATGTGCACCAGACCTCATGGGGTATAAGCACAAGAACTATAGGGGTGATGGTGCTAGAGTTTGGAGACGACAAAGGGCTTGTTCTGCCGCCTAAGATTGCACCTATACAAATCATCATTATACCGATACTTGGAAGCAGGGCAGATGAAAAGATCTTGAGTGAGTCAAAAAGGATTAGAGACGAGCTTTTGAAGCTTGGTGTTAGAGTAAAACTTGACGACGATAAAGACTCTTCCCCAGGGTGGAAATTCAATGAGTACGAATTGAAAGGAGTTCCTATGCGACTTGAAGTCGGAGAAAAAGAACTGCTGAACGGGGAGCTGACTTATAAAGTAAGGTTTGACGGGGAGAAGGGCGTGATAAAATTGGACAAGCTCGACTCAATAGTCGAAAAACTTAATTTGATTCAATCGAAGATGCTTAATGAGCAGAGAAAGAAGACAATGTCAAACATCAAGATCACCAATAACAAAGATGAATTTATAACGGGATTAAAAGAGAGAAAATACATACTTAAAGCCGCCTGGTGCGGGAGCGAAAAATGTGAGGACAAGATAGAAGAGGAAACTAGTGCCAGCTCCAGGTTCATACCTGCTGATAAGGAAGAGCTGATATCAGACAAGTGCATATACTGCGGTGAAAAAGCAAGATTTAACGCTTACTTTGCGCAGTCATTTTGATAGATGGAAGACGCAGTCGATTACTATAACGCAATAAGTGGTAGCTATGAAAAACTGTACAGAGATGAGCAGATAAGAAAGATAAAATTTATTCTTAAACATCTTGATATTGATAAAATAGAGACTGTGTTGGACATAGGCGCCGGCACTGGCATACTTGAGGAATTCTTAAAAGGCAAGAAAGTGGTAGCTATTGAACCATCAAGTCTGTCTGATGAAATAATCAGAAAGGACCTAAAAAATGTTACTCTCATACGAAGCAGAGTAGAAGAAGTAAACCTAGATGAGAGATTTGATCTTGTAATATGCCTGACAACGCTTCAAGACCTGAACAAAGAAACTAGAAGGATATGTCTAGAAAAAGCCTTTGAATACTGCAAAGAAGGGGGGACAGTAGCCATTTCGGTGCTGAAAGCATCCCAGATAGATCTATCCTACCTTAAACCAACGGCAATTGAAGATGCTCAGAATGATATTATATTTTTCTTCATAAAATAGCTAAATATACATGCCGTCAAAAGGTTGAGATACCTTTTTCTTATGCTCTTCAATTTTAGGTTCTCCTTCCGATAAACGCTTGTCATGGTATTCTTTTAAAACCTGTAGAAAAGTCACCAATTTCATATTGTCATCTATGTCTATAAGCTCGTTCTCTCCTTTATCGAAGTTGTACCTATACAATCTCTTGTTATTCAATTTATCCCCACTGAAAGTTTGCCTTAGGGTAATAATTACCTCATCTTCGCCCACCAGCTTTATACCTATAGACCCTTGATTAAAATAAGGATCATAGCGCCAATAAAAGCTTCTGGCTATTACGCTTTCACTCAGCTCATATCTACTTAAGTCTAATGTAGAACCCTTTGCTTTAAGTGTGAATGTATCCATGGTCGGCCTATGGCCATCTCCACTAACCCCTGGAACATATAGCTCACCTATTATCCTATAAGCTCCGTCTAGCTTGGTCTCCTCTTCTGGACTCAAAAGGCTTATATCTAGTATTTTGTCCAAACTGCGCTCAGCCCTATCAACAGCCTCCGAATCAGAAGGAAGCATCAGAATCTCGTACTTACCTTTCAAGGAATCCCAAAGAAAATTCTCATACATTTGCTTTATTCTATAGTTAGGGTCATCCAGTTTCTTTTGGAGTATATACTTATCTGCATTGGTTATCAAGCCCTCATCTACCAACTTTTTTATGGTTTCAAACATAACAATAATAATATTCTGAAGGGAACTTCAATATAAATCTAACTATTACAAGAGAGTGTTATCTGCAGATTCCCTTCGAATAGAAAGCTTTAAATATGAATTTAATCATTTATATTTAAACCTTATGGTAATATCTAGTGAAACAAACGTGAAGAAATGCCCACACTGCGGCAGTAAAGATTTAAGATACGATAAGACCACAAATGAGTTAATCTGCCAAAAATGCGGTTATGTCATAGAACCAGATTCAATAGACTATGGAAGAGAATGGAGGGCATTTGAAGAGGAAAAAGGCGGAGAAGAAAAGGGCAGAATGGGCCTCCCACTCAGCTATACAAAGTATGATAAAGGCACAAGCACTGTTATAGGAAAAGCAAGTGAATCCATAAAGCTATCAAATTCAAACAGAAGAACTTTCTATAAACTTAGAAAATGGCAACCAAGGATTTCAACTGCGTTTGAAAGAAACTTGAAGTTTGCGCTTACAGAGCTTAGGCACGTGAGCAACCAGTTTCATGTGTCAAATATAATACAGGAAGAAGCAGCGAAGATGTACAGGGAAGCAATAAACAGGAGACTCGTTAGAGGTAGATCAATGGATAGCGTCGTGGCAGGCGCCCTTTATGCCGCCGCAAGAAAGAACAGAAAGCCTATAACTTTGGATGAAATCTCAGAAGCATTTGGGATCGAAAAAAAGGAGATAGGCAAAGCTTACAGATTACTGTGCAGGGAGCTCGGAATAAAGATATTGCCAACTTCGCCGAAGGACTATGTCTATAAATTTGCAGCCGTTCTAAATGTCTCCAATAAAACGATAAACGATGCGATAAAGCTCCTTGATGAAGCTGAGGATAAGGGTTTGATAAGCGGTAAGGGACCAATGGGGATAGCAGCTGCGGTCTTATACATAGCAACACTAATCAATAAAGAGAAGAAAACACAGAGAGACGCGGCAAAGGCGGCTGGAATAACCGAGGTCACAATAAGGAACAGATACAAGGAACTTTACACTGCGCTAAAATTAAAGGAAAGATTCAAGATAGAGGAGTAAAAATTCACTCTACAAGCTTTGCATCCTTATTTTTAATCTGGCCTGGCAGGCCCCTATTGAACCTAGCAACCACTTTGCCTTTATTCCCATGGACCCTCGTTATTGTACCCCGTATGCTCGTTTTCGAGAAGCTGACCTCCACACGCTTACCTATATATTTGCTGGCCTCTGCTCTCGTTTCAGCCTTGTCGAGCTTTATAATCGCTTGGTTCTGAGTCTGGGTCTTTCTCCCGCGCCTGTAAGATAATATTTTCATACGTTACCCTTGGGGATGTAATCCTTCCCCTCCTCCTGCTTTTTGAAGGATGCCTCGTCTACGATCGGCTTCGGCATACCTTTCTTCTCCCTTAGTCTCTCTATCTCCTTAAGTATCTTATCTACCACCTTCTTTGCCTCGCTGTATTTCTTCGAGTACTCCTCACCGGTGATTGACTTTACCTCACCATGATCGATATCTTTAAACCATTTAACTATATCTGCCACAGCATCAACGTCTTCCTTAGACAATAGATGCTCCTTTTCTACGGCTATTGCTTCCAGTTCCTTACTCACTTCCTTAGGAGTTGGCGGCAAATAACCTAACTCCATCAATATAGACTGACCGGCAGAGACAACCGCATTGAAAAGATCACTGCTAAGCTTCCTTGACAGTGTATCATCAGCCCAGTTAAGGAGCTCTTCTGCTGTCACTATATTGGAATCAATGGATTCCTTGGTTGGCAAGATATTCCCGCTCTTGTAAAGCATCTGCAAAGGCACAAAGAAACCAGTATCATACACAGCAACCCCATCCTTAAGGATAGTCAATATGACTGGGTTTGGCTTGACTATCGACATCCAAAATTCGCTCAATGGGTAGGCCTGTGAATGTATCTTATCTGAGAAGTCTTTTGCTATCTCAGCCATCTTTATAAACAATCTGTCCTTGAGTTCCTTTAAAGTGAACTTTCTTATGTCTGTGTCATCGACTATGAAGGCGACATCTATATCCGATTTCGGCGACAGATTATTCTTTGTCTTTGCGCTTCCAAATAAAACTATCGATTTTATGTACCTATGAAACATCGCCAGTATTCTGAGAAAGTAAGCTCTAAGCGCATTTGCATCCTTCTGATCGAAAAGCTGGTTTATTATATCAAAAGATATTCCAGCGAGTTGACCTGGCGGTTCCACCGTAGACTTTTCCTCGTCATTTGACTGCAGCCCTATGAATGAACTTAGATAATCCACCCTTTCATTTAGCTCATCTATCTTTGAAGACAGAAGCTCTATCGATGAGAAGAGTTTGTTCAAAGCGTTATCCGCAGGGTTCACGTTCTCAATTTGATGCATGTTTCCTCCATTCTAATCATTCTTATGACAAAACTTACCAATTACTGATATTTATTCTTATCCTCAAATCACAATAAGAATATACATAATATTTATAGCTTCAAACTCATATATATTCTTATAAGGGCGTATGAATTTGAATATAGACTTTTCTAAGATGAACGTTGGGGAGATCTCCAACTTCATAAGTGAACTGAAGGGCAGAGCTTCAGGTCTTAATTCTCATTACATGGGCGACATTAACCCAAAAAAGCTAATCTACGCCACTAAGAAAAGGCTGCCAGATATAGGTATTATTGGTAATCCTGGCGGGTACTTGGTTTCAGTTGATATCAATAAGAAATACCAGGTGAACTCCGAATATTTGATGATTTCCCAAGAATTTGGTAAACTTGGCTACAAAAGACTAAAGGAACTTGAAACGGTTGAACCTTCAGCTTTTTCAAATATTTTGAACATCTTCTTGGAAAGAAGGAAGAATCTTGAAGATAGGGTGATGCAGATACTTGGGGCTGTTAACCAGGTTCTTAAATCGATAATAAACATAATATATGAACTTAAGGAGATTGACAGGAACCTTGAATTCTATTACAAGAGCAGATCTCCAGACAAAAATGTCGCCCAAGCTGCGGAGCAGGAACTGAAGAGGATATTTATAGACAATGTAGATGCAAGGAAAGGGGGTGCAAGTTTGCTGTCTCTATCTAGATCTGCCAATCAGAATCCCGCCGGTCCTGGATACTTAGATATAGTGTCTGTATTCTATGCAATAAACAGTCTAGAAGATGTTGAGAAGCTGAATAGAAATGAGATGTACAAGAATATCTTGAGAAACAGAAGGTTAGAGTATGATGACTGGAAAAAGATGAATGAAACTGACCTTAAGACCCGTAGAAATCTGTTGCTGCAGTATCTAGAGAGCCAAGCAGCGTCTTTTGAGTTCTACAAGAAATCTGCATACCAGAATCTTGTTATACTTAAGAGAATGAGCATGAAGGGGGTATCCAAAGGTGCTGAGTTCCAGAAACAAACCGGCATGCTTGATTTCTCCGAGTATGCCCTATTTACAGTTGATGTCATCGGCTATAAGGAGGTGTACTTAGGCAATTACAATGTAGAATGGAGAAACCTATTCGGAGGAAGCAAAAAGATTATGGTGCCTGCAAGCGCTCAGCAGAAAACTATAAATCCTCTGCCGATAAACAGGGGGCCAAAAGAATCTGAAGCAGCGTTTATAAGAAGGGCAATAAAAAAGTACGGCCCCAAAGTGATAGCGGGAATAGAGATGGACTTCTTGTTCAAGGAAAAACAGATGTTTCCAAAGGACATGCCACAGGTGCCACCCCAATATGAAGGGGCACTAGATATCAAGCTGAATCCTTACTGCTTTACGTTGGAGGAGTGGTATCTTTTCAAAAAAGCATCCGTTGCGCTTATAGACAAAACTGTTTTCGAAGGAGTGGAAAGCATGTCTGTCACATCACTTAATGCAATACAAAGCGAATTGACGCATTACTTAGACGAAGCAAAAAAAGCAAGAGAAGAGAAAAAAATAAAGCCCGCAGAAAGTCTTGCATTGGTTGATATCTACAATTCTTTTAAGGAGGATATCTTATCAATCGTTGGCATAGGGAAGAGTCTAAATCAATCAAAATCACATGGGCCATCTTTTGACCCAGAGCTTTATGAGATACAGGTAAACAATAGATTGTCGAGCATGATTAACATGAAAGACGCAATCAAGGTAGGGCTTTCAGTTTCCATAAATGACACTGAAGCAATATATGAGGAGTTCAAGAAAAGGTTCAGACTACTCAATGATATACCTAAATTCGCCCCGTTTGAACTTAAGTGAATGGATTCAAAGTCCCATCATTGATTATCATGTTCTTGTCCTTCTTTAACCCCTCTACTAGCTTTCTCATTGCCTTCTCCCTTCTTTTTGAGACCCAATAGTAGCCCTCGTCATTTGTGCCTGCTGTTATAAGTATATACACTGTGCCGACATTGAACCTCCCAACTCGCCCTCTCCTTTGAATTGATCTTATGGCGCTTGGGACAGCTTCATAGAAAATTGCTACGTCTACATCTTTGATCGAGATTCCCTCCTCGGCCACACTTGTAGCAATGAGCACGTTGTAAACACCAGACTCAAAATCTCTAATTATTTCTACTTGCTCCCTCTGGGATAATCCTCCGTTCCCCTGACCTATAAATCTTACCGGTGAAATGCCCTCGATATGCTTAAGATGTTTGAATATTATGTCTACCGTGTCTCTGTATTGCGTGAAAACTATGCATCTCTTGCTCTTGTCCATCTTCTCCCTCAATATGCGCTCAACTTCCGCAAGCTTTGGCGTTTCTATCCCTCTTTCAAGCAGATGGTCAGCCATTTCAATGATGTATTTTGTCTCTTCAAGCTTAGCTATCTCCTTGTCAGATTTGGCCTTTCCACTGACTATCTTCCCCATAAAATTCCTAAATGCCTCCAAACTCTCAATTGCAAGAAGATCATAAGCATGATACAGCTTCAATATCTTAGAGGTTATTATAACACCTCTTATAACGTAGAATTTCCTATCACCCGAGGCCATCTTTTTCCTGAATTCGCTTTGCAATTGAAGTATTAGCCTCCTATTTATCTTACTTGCCGATACATCCTTCATTATCCCGACTTCTTTCAGGTCTGAGATATTTTGGTCTATCAGACCTTTTACCTTGACAAGAAGATCCAGAATCTCCGGCGGAAGCGTTACCTTTATCTCCTCCATTAATTTGGATTTAACGTATTTTGAAACGTCTTCATCTATTTCACTCTTCATCTCTATGTTTGATATGCCTAGATTTTTGCATATAGCCTTGATCTTTGCCATATCTGAGGCGGGCGAAGCAGTTAGCGCAAGGAGGTTAGGGAACTTTGAGGATCCGTAAAAAGCCTTGGCTACATTAACATAAGAATAATTTCCTATCGAATGATGTGCTTCGTCAACAACTAACACGCTGAAATTACTCAGATCAATATTAGAAGTCGAAATGTCATTTTCTATGGTCTGAGGAGTGGCGAATATCACCTGGTGTGCGTCATATTCCAGCCTTCTTTTTTCCGGTGGAATCTCACCACTAGCTATACCTAGTGAAAACTTTGTCAGCCTTGAGAAAGTTCTATAATGTTGTTCTATCAGTGGCTTTGTAGGGGCAAGAATCAACGCTTTTGAGCCTTCATACTTCGAAAGGCGGTAATTTACAACCATTATGCTTATTATTGTCTTTCCAAGCCCAGTTGGTAGGACCACAAGTGTATTTTTGTCCTTTGCTGATTCGAATATGTTGTTCTGATAGTCCCTACTCTCTATTAACTCATGCCTTATAAAATCCTCTGCCATATGATATAATCTAGAATCACTGTGAATTGTAAGTTTCAGTTTGAAGCTTTATCGGGAAGAACCCATTTGTTTCGTATGTGTATCTCACACCGACGTAAAACTGCCCTCCAAACTCCACGTAGGGAGGATTTGAGGCTAGAAGATTCGATGCTTCTGTGCTTGTCAAATTAACCGGGTAGGATAATTGTAGCCCATTTAATCCAAGCGTTTCATTCACGCAGAGTGTTTCCAAACCTGGTGTATTGATAGGGGACGTCTGAGCACAGTAATGCGAGGAGCTTAACTTGTATATATTGCTGTTCGGTATGTCCAGCAACGAACTATTGAAGACTAGATATATAGTTACATTACCCAATACTTCCCCACCAGTGTTTAATAGAGACAGCTGCACTGTGGATGAATCGGTGTATGTGACAGGCCCCTGGCTTAAAGTTGATAACCTCACTGGACCGGATGACCCATTATAAACACTCTGTATAGCCGGGTACTTTCCAGAAAGCTCTGACGACTGTGAGATGAACTCTACAGGTTGGGCAATTATAGAGGAGTATGGGTAAACTATGTAGTACCCCACTTCTTGGGTGTAAGGTACATTGCCGTAGAATGAATTCGGAGGGGATAGGAGATTGAAGACCTCAGGTAATGTGCCACCTGCGAAAAGGCTAGGTATAAGAACACACGTGGGGGACTTATTCATTATTATCCCTAAATTATCTATACAGAGGTGGATATTCTGTGCATTATTTCCGTTTAAGTTGTTCGATACATATAACACCGCAGAAAATAGTGATTTTGGAGGTACTGATGCCGGTATCCTAGATGACGATATCACTACACCCTGAGTTGAATTTCCAACGTACTGACCATAATGGGGAATAAGTGCAGCTTGTATGGCTGGCATTATAAAAGGTAAGGACAGGAATAGAACAATGATCACTACAAAGAAGATCAGCACGCCTTCTGCTGAGCTGTGCTTTTTCTCCGGTGGGTAATATTCATTAGGTTCCATATTTTTCAACTGCTGCATGTAGTTTCATTGATCACATAAAACGACACTGAACTTGTCTGGGTGTAATTGTAATCCGTCTGAAATATCAGTGGTATTGTCTCAAAATGTACTTGGTTAGGCATGGTGAAATTTGGAAGCTCAAAAAGGAAGCTCGACTGCTTCACATTATCTGGCCAGCATTTGATATAGCCATAGGTGGGGAACGCGAAATTCTGTACTATATCAAGCTGATTGTTCTGACCAATATCAAGTAGGGAGCAATCAAACGAATTTTTGTTCTTGTTAACGACAGAAGAAAAAGAGTATCCTTCATACGAGACCCCATTGTAAAAGAAGTACTTGTATGGTAGGTAGACAGTCAAATTGTTCAGAACATAAGTCCCGCTTCCAAGGTTATTTATCTGTATGCTTATGGATGCATTTTGATCGTTTAATACAGGTTCAGACTCACCTAGATTTGGTATGATCTCCAAAGGACCCTGAGAGGGGATTACAGTTGCTTCCTCGCTGGGTATGTAAGTTTGTGAGCTGTACAATAGTTCACTGTAGAATGTGGAATTAATATACTCCAAATTCAATAGGGATGCTGCGGTATAGTTCGTCGCAGAGGCTGTAATTTCAACGCTTGATTGGATTGGAAGTTGCTTCGCTAATGGCGGATTATCTGTAGGGCAATGAACCTCTATCGGCACACTCTCTTGTACTTCGCTTCCGGGGAATATCACACGCAGGCTTGCTGATTCACCGTATTCAAGATTGGTTAGATTTGAGCAGACATTATCCCCTTTTGCGCACGCTATGTCAAGATTTAACTTATTTGGATAGGTTGACCCAAGCGGGAGATTGGCTGAATTACCAACGACAAACTCTAGATTTTGTGCTGAAGAGGAGGAGGTTATGTAGAGGGATTGCTCCGATGGCGGAGGGGTAACTGTTACGAAGGATGTAAACGTAGTCACGGGAGGCTGCACACTGGTGGTCTTTGGAAAGAAATAGTTGTTTATATATCCTTCAGGATTCGAGAGGAACCCAGATATCATTGAAAAAGTAGAGGAAGTGTAACTTTCTATGCTCGATATATAAGGCCCATAAAAACTGCCTAATTGGTACGAAAAGATACCAGTATGGGAAGCAATGCCACTTAAAAGGAACCAAGCACCTGCAACAATAACTAAAAGCCCAATCAACACTGTCGCACCTAAGCCCAAACGTTTCTTCCTAGTCGCGGATTTAATCTTATTTAATTCTATCTGCTTAAGTTGTTCGCTAGGGGATAATTGACTTAACGCTTGCTTCTTTTGTTGCCTTTTTTGCAGAGATCGGTTTATTTTATTACTTAAGCCTGATTTGATTCTACCTAGATATGGGTGGCGTACTGAGGTTGTTGGACCCACAACCGGTGCAGTAGGGGTATTTTTTTTGAATAGCTTGATTCCCTTCCCTAACTTCAGAGCCATAATATCTAGTATTCATCGTCAGATTAATACATTTCTATGTATATTCAAGAAGAGGGGGTAATCGTCAAAGAGGAAGGCATTATCAATCCATCTGAAGCTAAAGTTATTGTTCCAGTGTAATCGCCATTCGCCTCATCCCCCGCTAGATAAGCCGCGGGCTCGACAACAATATTTTCCCCAGTTGATAGGGAACTTGCAGGTATAGAAAATGAAAGTCCGGATGGATAGAATGTGATATTCACGTAGCCCGACCTTACAATGCTTGAAACACCCAGAGAGAATATATAAGATGAACTTGACGCCTTCACGCTGTAGGGTATTGATATCTGTTTTACCGGTATGGGTGGGAGCTCGTATAGAAGATCATTGTCAGTTACCACATACCTACCCCCTTCTGACACTGAGAATAAGAGGTTAAATGTTAAGGGTATGATGCCATTGTTCTTGCCACTTGAGGTAGAAATACCTGAATTTACAACAGATTCTGGGATGCTTAAAGATATCGGTACATTTGAACCGTTTGTTATATAAGATATACCGACGCCGTTGGCTGAAACTGACATGTTCCCGTATCCAATCGGTGTAAACTGCAGGATATAGTCACCAAGGCCCAGCATGGATGGTATCTCCACTGACTTAGAGAATTGAGTATTTATAAAAGACGTTTGAACCATAGAGACATTCGAGAAAGAGATTGACTGAGTTAATGCAAATCCATTCAAGTAATTGTTGATAGATAGTATATTTTCCCCGGTGTCTACTGAGGGTATTGCTATCCTTAGTATCCCTTTATCTGCTATGGAGGAATAGAAATACTTCCCATTGATTTGCAGTTTAAGGTAGGGCGTGCCTGAAACTGAGGATATATTCAAAATTAAGTAATATTTATCCGAGCTATTCCCTGTGAACTTCAAATTGTTCGAAGATGATCCGAAGATAGAGGAAGTCAATGTAAATGGCTTCTCAGAGATGCTTGAATTGACTGCGCTGTATGATACTGTGAAACCTTCAAAGGGGTATGTAAAATTCACTGATTGTGCATTTCCGCCGATGTAAGAGGTTATAGGATAATAATAAACCACCTTCTGAGGGGCTGTGGCGCTGGAATTTGTATATGTTAAGTTTGTGAAGTTCCCCACAATGCTTGTCACAGCTGATGGTGGGATTAAAAATAGGTATATCATTATTCCTACAAGTAGGAAAACTAGGACTGCGACCGCAGCTGATAATCTCTCAACTTGTTCCACCATGATATATATTTACTCTTTAGTAATATTAATACGTTTTTGCAGGGCACACACGTGTGTATGTTCTATTACAGAGGTAGACTATTAGATGGTGAAGTAAATAGATATCTCAGCAGGGACTGAGAAAACACCTACTTTCAAACCTGAGTCTATGTATGCCCATGAGATTGCAAAGGCTTCCAAGGAGGATGTATAATCTCCTTTTGAAGCAAAATACTTAGCATCCTCATAGTATCTCCTTGCACTGTCCATGAGTTCCTCGGCGGATTTGGAGATCTTTATTACCTTCACGTTTTCAAATACTTGATCCATTATCTCTTCATTTTTTCTCACTCTTTCAACGAGCTGCTCGTCCATAACTGAACTAAAAATTCAAAAGGTTATTGTCCCCCAACTTAACCAGTCTATCTATGCTCTTTATCACCCTATCCTTGTCAAAAGAATGCCTCTCTGACATAAACTCTATAAGTTTTTCCTTATCTATCCTACCCATGCGCGGTTTTACGCTGTCAACAACATCAGGGTGCATGAAGTATTCGTATATCTCTTTTATATCGTATTCTGTGCCAAAATCGTACTTTGATAATATGTCTTCTTTTGAGTTTCCCCTAACTATGTCAAGAGCTCTCTTCGGGCCGATGCCTTTGACGCCGGAATTATAATCAGTTCCTATAAGTAGCCCCATAAGTATCAATTTACTTCTGTCCAACCCGTTATCTCTAAAAAGTTCATTTGCGTCTATAAGCTCCGGCTTGACTTGGGTTGTTATCCCTTTATTTGCAACCTTCTTCCTCTCACTAACATTCAGATTTCTAACTACTTTCGATGCACCAAACAGGAGAGAATCATAATCTTGCGAAGCAACGTAGTTGGCAACCCCTTTTGCATTCAGGTAAGCTGCCTCCGCTTCTCCTTCTGCAGGCGCCTGAAGAGTTGTTATGCCTAAAATATGAAGTAACTCCTTGGACGATTGGATTACGTAATCATCTATTCTTACACTTCTTCTCAAGAAAGACGACTTCTCTGCCTCTGTTTTTGCCATCTCTGCCATCTGGATAGCTTCCTCCTTCGCCTTCGCTCTCTCAAGCAAAGTCATCTTCTTGAATTTAGGGGCTTCCCCATCGAATATAAACCAAGGTATCACACCATTCGACAGAAGCATAATACTTCTGTAGAAAAGCCCGTTTATATGGCTTGTGACCTCTCCATTCTTGTCAGTCAGAGGGCTTCCATCTGCAAGCCTGATAGTTGTGAGGAACTGATATATCCAGTTGAAAGCGTCTATGGCGATAACCTTACCAGAGAGATCTTTCACGCTTATCTCCTTTGCACTAATTATCCCCCTTAAGTTTACACCCATATCTCCTTTAGGCTGTTGTCACTATTACTTCTCCTTTGTCGAAAAGAAAAGTATGCTCAAACTGCGACACTATACCACCACTCTCCTCTTTGAGGACTGGAAACCTATAAAGCGCTTTGCTGTTGACTAAAACATCCAATGCGTAGTTTGCCACCTTACCAAACTTATCGATTATCCATCTCCTTGAGAACGGAAGCGTTCTATATTCACTTTCTATGTAATCAAGTATGTCCCTTGCTACCTTGTCCCTTATGCTTCTCTTAGACTGAAACATAAATATTTCACCAGGGGTAGAATCTATAACATAACCGTTTCCAGTGGTGGCAAACGGTTCGACTGCGACCACTCCCTCGCTTCTTAGCTTCTTACCACTGCTTTGGTTTACATTTGGTATGAACTCCCCCTCATGCACATTGTATTTTGTGAGTCCGTGCCCTCCCAAGTTGACTATCGGGGAGAACCCTCTATCTCTTATAGTCTTTTCGATGGTCTCCCCTATAATATCTATGTTCATTCCCGGTTTAATGATCTTTACCACATTCTCTAACGCCTCCCTTGAAGCATCAACTAATGGAGTGGATTTTTCGCCTACAACCACAGTTGTCGCTGTGTCAGAGAGACAGCCATCTATACTTGCGCCTATATCTATTTTCAGTGTATCTCCTTTTCTCAGAATTAATTGATCATCGAACTTAGGGGAGTAATGCGCGGCCAAATCATTGATTGATAGATTCGGAGGAAACGCAAGCTTGGCGCCAAGGGAATAGAACTTTTCTTCGATTTTAATGGCAAGATCAAGCATCTTCATATCCGGCCTGACGATAGAAGCGGCGTATTCTCTCACTTCCTTGCCTATTCTTCCCGCTCTTATCCATTTCTCCTTTTCCTCTTCGTCCATAGCAAATAGAAAGTAATATATGCGCAGTTAAAAACATTCATCTCTAGAAATCATTCAATGAAAGGTTCTTTTTCCCAGTTATATCCCCCTCCGAAAAGCCCAGTACTTCAAAGATCTGCAGGACAGAGGGGATAACCTGCTGATTTATGTAATACTCCGGATCATATTGGATGTTATTCTCCTTAGCAATGTCAAAAAGAATCGATCTCTGTGAGACTGTTTCTCCTGGCCTCCCTTTAGTTATTATGTACTTTACGGTGTCACCAGCCGAAAACTTCACGCCACTGCTCAAAGCAGCGGAGATGTGCCTACCAGTCTGGGCATAGCTGCTTGCATCCTTATGAAGCCTTGTTAATATAGCCATCTTATCTAATGGTACCCTCAAAGAGCGAATGTCCCCTATAACCCTCTTTACGTAGGATAACGCACCGTTCACATCATTCTCAACGAGAATCTTCCTTAGGACTTCATATTGCGTCTCCTTTGCTATCAAGGCCCAATCCCTTCTAACCGTTTGGAACCCCTTCACTATAAGGTTGCCGTCCTGATCACAGAGTGCGTACTTCTTCTTTGCGCCCTTCTCCTTACCTTTTGCGCTGACAAACAATGCACGCCTGTAAACACCCTGAAGCTCCAACTCCATGGGGCTTGGCAAAGTCGAGTTTATATCTGAAAGCAGCTTATTCATCTGCTCTTTTGATATGCTTGATATAAAGGCTGAATCTGTATCTGCGTATATGACTTTAAACCCATCCTTCTCTGCGCGCTCGATCACTTTATTGACGTATTCTCTGCCCAATGCCAGAATCGAGCCAGCGCATTCAAAGCAGTACCACCTTGCATTGTAGTACCCCAAGTATCCGAAGAAACCGTTGGCGATTAACTTCAACACTGAAACTCTTGCCTTCAAAGTATTGTTGTTTGGTTCATATTTGAGCTTTGCCTTCGCGTCTATCCTTGCATTTAGCACTGATAGCAATATTGATGGGATCAATCCAAATACCTGGCTCTTGTCTTTGTATGCCACATTTCCGCCTTCATGAACTATAGTGGAGGGGCAGATATTATGGGATATGACTATACTTGGGTATAGACTTCTAAAGTCAACTATACCTATGTCAGAATACATGCCTGGGCTTGGTTGATAAACAAACGCCCCAATATTTATCCTCTTAAGTCTGTCCTGAACTTCAAATTCCGATGGCTTGTTGGGTATGACCTCATTTTCCTTGACAGTCATCTTCATTATGTAGTGTTCAACAACTGCTCCGGTAGTCATCCTTGAAACGTCCTGGAGCAGCTGCCCTATTCCCTTGCTTATCTCCTCCAATAGGCTATACAGCCTCTCGTAGATTCTGAATGTTAGAGAAGAATCTTTAAGACAGTATCTGCAGAAAGTACTTGCTGTGCTCTTGTCTCTCAAGATATCCTTTACCTTTGACCAATCAAAATCATCCTTTTTCTCCCCAAGCATCTCATCTGCCACCGCGTCAAGCTTCAAGGTGTCTGTCTTCAAGTTGTAGACCGCATATATGTTCCTTATGAAATTATAGATATCTATGTGTATTTTCCCGTTTATGTCCGAAAGTTTTCTATTTGTGCCTTTAACCTTTATGTTAAAACCATTGAATTTAAGATCTATACCCAAAACTCTGGCTCTCCCTTCTATGTAGGGAAGGTCAAATTCATCAGAATTATACCCCACTAAGATGTCTGCGTTATAGTCGGATATTATCTCAGCAAATTTCCTAAGAAGCTCCTTCTCATCGTTTACTCTGACCACACCATCCACATCTGTATCAAGCCAAGTTATTATCCTATTGAGACCATAGTTAAATAATGAGATGACGACTATAGGGTCCTTCCTGTAATCCGGCATGGGTTTATCGGAAAGGACTTCTATGTCAAAGGCGATAGATTTGAACGGAGGGCTTGACTCGCCCAAGCCTTTTATCCCCCTTATCCTATCCCCCTCAACCGAGAAGTCCACTTTAGTGAATGAGCTTATCCCTTTGTCTAAAATGTATCTTTTGTAGAATGGTATGTCCGCATCGTATGTCTGTAAACCCAGATTTCTTATCTTTGGAACATCCTCCGGAAGCTTGGTAAATACCCTGTAGACATCTATTTTCCTCCTAAGAAGTCGCTTATCCGCTTTTTCTATCGAAACAACAAAAGGAGCGCCTTTAAGCGCATTCTCCACTTCTTCCTTGCTGCCGGCAACGTAGCAGTATGGTTGGAAGGAGTCATCATATAATATACTCCTCTCGTTTTTTTCGTTTATACCAAATATTCTGACTAACGGCTTTTCATCGACTACTATATAGTCTATGTCTACAGGAAAAACCTCCATTTAAATTATAATAAAATGGGGGAATATATATTATGCAAAATGCAGGTAAGACCATAATTTAAATACAAAAAAGGAGCCAATCTACACGCTTTAAAAATCAAAGTAAATTATTATGCTATTTTAATTCACTTGGCAGTACTACTAATCATCTTTTCGAGTCCTTGTATATAGCTTAGAGAACACACTGGAGCTGTGTTGTTTATTGTCTCACAGATATCAGCTGTTAGTATATTTGCCCCTCCAAGTACAGTCTGACCAAATGATCCTTGCGTTGGATTTTCTATAGAATTCAATATATCCTGCTGCGTTGAATACTGCGAAAACACAGTGCCAGTGCTAGAATCCAATATCGTACCGGGGTTATTTATTGAACCATCGAATACAAACTGATTGTTTATATCAAAGAACGGTACACCTCCCAAAAAGAAGTTAGTGATTCCAAAACCATCAGCAGTCATAGAAGATGAGCTAGATGTATTTAAGCCATTATTTGCAGACAGATAGACATTGCTATACACAAATGGATTAATTGACTCTAAACCAGTCACATTGACTAAGAAGGAACCACCAAGCTCATCGAAAGGCTCAAAGTTTATGTATTTTGAGGTATAATATGCCCCGCTGATTATAGGAGTTGGATTAGCATCCCCATAAGGTGCTTGGCCATTATCAACCGCTGGCTGCGCAGTGGCTTCATTGAATAGCTTGCTTGAGAAGTTAAACATAAATGTAGGTACATTCCAGTCGTTAGTAGCAGATCTATCATAGAAAAGCTGACTGAAGTTTCCAAACCTGGATAGCGCAACTGCCAATATCCACCTCATCTGTGCACAAAAAGGGCACCCTTGAGCACCGAAGTAAACAATCGTCGGCTTGCTATTTTGATCCAACGAGATTTTTGAAAAATTAGACAGCACTGCTATGGGGATAATATTATAGTTACCACTACCATTACCGTACTCTAATACAGAATAAGCCGGGGATGGAGAATAACCTTGAGCAGCATTACATTTAGTTGCATTAGCTATAAACTGACCACTTTGACTCAAGCAACCATAAGGCTCACTTATTATTTTGCCAGTTAACTCCTGATTACCAACTTGCTGAAGTTGAGTACTTAGATCAGAAAGCCCATTTATAAATGCTGATCCTAAAGGCTGGCCATCTGGCCCCACGAAAAACTTACCAGACGCGCCTGCGTTAACCGAAGGCTGCAGCGATGTGGCTGAAGGAACTATATTGATAACATGAAATACGAAGACAAGCAGCAGAAGGGCGACGATTATGACAGCAGCAAAGCCGATGTACATCAATGTATTCTTCTTCAACTTTATCCCCTTGGCAGCTTGATGGTCTTCGTGCGGTGCTTGAGCACCCTTCACCTCTCTCTTAAGCCTCTCATTCTCTTCCTTGAGCCTCTGGAGCTCCTTCAACTTTTCATTCTCTTCTCTAAGCTTCTCTAGCTCGTCCTTTTTTTCTTCATTAGAATGCTCAGCTATCTTTTTCTCTTCTTCTATTTTTTTATTTGAAATATTCGAATCCATAAGTTTGTATTTACAATATGAAAATGTCCTCATTTAAATACTTGAATTCACAGCGACTAAAAAGATAGCGGAGATAGGATTTGAACCTATGACCTCTGGGTTATGAGCCCAGCGAGCACTCCTGGCTGCTCTACTCCGCTTCAACAATCTAATAGAAAGCTGTACTTTAATATACTTTTATTCCTTCCTAATTTCATTCGTTTTTGTACTTTATTGGAAGACAATGCCTCTCATCTTTCTCATCGTAGAAGTATACTTTCCCCTCTTCTTCACTCTGTGTTTTTATGTGGCTGCCGTCGCAAAAAGGCTTGTGATTAGACAATCCGCAGGCACATATATGAATCGATAGATTTTTTATCTTCTCATCGGTTATTATGCTTTTGAAAGCGTCTATATCTCCAAGCTTAATAGCGTATGGTTTCTTCGCATCATGCCTAACTAATCTTGCCATATTACCCTCCTAAAATTTTGCTGTCTCGACGCTTGATTTTCCTGCGTATTTACCTTTATATGGATTCTCGACTGGTGATACAGTCTTCGCAAACACAACATGTAAAAATCTATCTCCAGCGTGCAACTTTATAGGGAACTCCGAACCTATCAACTCTATTGTGAGCTTACCTGAGAACCCTGCATCGACAATGGTAGGTGGTATGATTATTCCAATCCTGGCATATGATGACCTTAAATTCACAAAGCCTATCAGATTACTAGAAAGTGAGATGTCCTCCTCCGTCACAGTTAATATCCTCTCATTTGGCTCTATAATAAATTCACTTGTCTCTTCCTTTGAGAATTCACCGATCTTTGATTTTGAATCGTAGACATCCCCCTTAAAGTTCCTAAGCCTTATGAAATCCCTCCCTAACCTCAAATCAACCCCATTCTCTCTTATCGTATCGTCATGAAGCGGGTCTATTTTTATCTCCCCTTTCTGTAGAGCATCTTTTATATCTTTGTCTCCGAGTATCATGTCCTTCCTTATCGTCAATCCTATAAAAATCTTTTGAAATTCGTATAGAATGCGACGATTTTACATTTATAAATGATCACATACAAAGTTTAAAGATGCAGATGATAATTGCTGAGAAGAGTACAGCGGCTGAGACAATAGCTAAAAATCTTAGCGAATCAAGATTGACATCAAAAGATTATGGGCTGGTTAAAATTTGGATCACAAAGATAAACGGTGAGGAATCCGTTGTTATACCACTTAAAGGTCATATAAAAGAAGTAAAGTACCCTAAGAAATACAAGAGCTGGAACTATGAAACTCTTAATGAGATGGTGGATGCGAAGCTAGAATACACGGATTCCGCTATAGAGAATATAGATGTCCTCAAGGAGTATGCAAAGAAAGCGGAAAAGGTCATAATAGCAACAGATTACGACACCGAGGGTGAATCCATTGGATTCGAGGCTATAGATGTGGTCAAATCTGTGAACAGCAAGATAAAGATATACCGTGCTATATTTTCCTCTCTTACAAAAACAGAACTATCAGAAGCATTCTCAAATTTGAAGCAGCCTGATAAAAACCTTGCAGACAGCGCAGATGCCAGAAGAGAAGTTGATTTAATTTTGGGCGCAGTGCTCACAAGATTCATATCCTTATCCGCTAAGAGGCTTGGGAATGCCTATCTATCCGTAGGCAGAGTTCAGACTCCTACTCTCACTTTTATAGTCGACAGGGAACAGGAACGCAGGGACTTCAAGCCCCAAAAATTCTGGAGCTTTACAGCAAAATTGGAAGCAAACGGCGCGGAGCTTATAGCTAATTACAAAGAAGAAAAGATATTTGAAGAGAAAGAAGCCGAGAAGCTAAGGAAGATTAAAAATGTAAAGCAAGCAAAGATTATATCAATAAGTGAAAAAATGAGGACTGTGCTGCCACCAAAGCCTTTTGATACCACAACATTTCTTAGGAGTGCAGCGGCTATAGGGTTTTCAGTGCCAAACGCAATGCGGATAGTGCAAGGACTCTACATGAAAGGATATGTATCTTACCCCCGTACTGATAACCAAAGCTATCCTCCAACTCTTAATCTAAAGGAGATATTAAACGAACTTAGTGCAGATAGAAAATACAAGGGATTTATAGATAAGATATTGAGCTCTGAGCTGCATCCCACCTCTGGAAAAAGCGCAAAGGATCACCCGCCTATACACCCTGTTAAGCTACCAGATCAGAAAATTACCACACAGGATCTGAAGATATTCGATTTGATAAGTAGAAGGTTTCTAGCCACACTATCTGATCCTTCAAAGGAGGAATCAATACTCATAACTTTGGATATAGGTGGCAAAGAGTTTGAACTGCATGGTTCAAAGATTATAGAACCAGGCTGGAGATCAGTCTATATTTACTCAAAATACGAGGAGAACATATTGCCCCCCGAGCTTAAAGAGGGGCAGATATTGAAAGTTAAATCCATAGATGAAGTTGAAGATCAGACCTCCCCTCCTTCAAGGTATTCGCAAGGAGGGATGATAAAATTGATGGAGGAGTACAGACTTGGCACAAAATCAACAAGGCCAGACATATTATCAAAGCTTATGCTTAGGAGGTATATATCAGCAAGCAAGACTCTCATTCCAAGCGAAGTCGCATTTGCCGTCACGCAAAGTCTGAAAAAAATCTCTCCTGAACTGACCGGACCAAAGTTGACTGCGAATTTAGAAGAAGACATGAACAAGATAGCAGAGGCAGAAAAAAGAAAAGATGAAGTTGTAAACGAAGCGAGAAAAGATGTACACGATATACTGAATGACCTTGAGAAAAAGAAAAAGGAGGTAGGCGAACTGATGCATCAGGCCCTACTCAAGCAGTATGTCTTTGGAAAATGTCCTCTATGTGGGCATGATCTTAAGATGATAATCTCAAAGAGGACCCATAAAAGATTCGTTGGATGCTCCAACTATCCTAACTGTCATTTTGCTATGCCGCTGCCACAGTCTGGTTACATATTTATCTCACCGCAAACCTGTCCCAAATGCGGGCTGCATGAGATTGAATGGAGAGGGAAGGAAAGCAAGAGAACGTACATATTTTGTGTCAATCCTGCCTGCCATGAGAAAGATAAAGAGAAGAAGGCCGACCCGGTGAAAGCCAAAGAAACAAAGAATAAGTAGTTATATTTCTATATCCAGATTACTTTATGTATTTGGTGCCCCGATAGTCTAGAGGCCAAGGACACCGGCCTTTCGAGCCGGTGACCCGGGTTCAAATCCCGGTCGGGGCAGAGTTAATTATTTTAATCTTATTAACCGTCTTCAATTTTCTATCAACTTTAATATCTTATTTCTGTATTCCTTTATCTCTTTTGTGCCGAGCCTGCTTGCAATATCAATAACCTTGTTCACAAATACCTTTGCATTTTTAAGCTCATTTTGCAATTCATTGTCACTTGTGGTCTTTAAATAGTATTGTGCATCTATTCTGAGTTTCTTTGCTCTTTTTATATCGTCAAAATTGATCGGTTTATCTATTAAGAATTCAGCAATTTCAAGCGAGCATTCATGATTCTCAGATTTTATGCCTATTTTTAACAATAGCGAATAAAGTGCATAATATTCCGCATAGTATATCATGGACGTAGCCCACACGAAGTCTTTCTGGTTAAGTGTCATTTCAGCTGATTTTAATGTTTGGATAGCCAATTTTATGAAGGATGCTTGCATGTTCATGTTTGGGTCTATGATCTTTGCGCCAGCCTTTTTAAAACACCAAATGATCTTAGTTTCCATAGCTTTTGATTACCGCCTGCAGGAACCCTTCTACCCCCTTGATTATTACGTGGCTTTTTATTATTTCCTTGACAACCTCGTTTCCGTTTTTAAGATTTTCTAGGAACATCTCCTTCGTCATATGGATATCGTGCAATTGAATTGGCAGAATATAGGAAGGTAGCTGTTCTTTTTGGTTTTTGTCGGAGATAACAAGTAGGTCTAAATCACTATCTTTAGAATAGTCTCCTCTTGCATAGCTACCGAATATTATTACCGTATCTAAATTTTCGTTTGATTCTAACATCTTAAAAAATTGTCCAAACGGGAGTTTATCTACAAACTTAATTTTTTTGTATACCTCTGCCATGGACAAGAAATCTATAAGTCTGCTGTCATCAATGTTGAGTTTTAATATTTTAGAGCGGCCGCTTTCTATGTATTTTATTAAACCAATATTATTTAATTCTTTAATCAATGAACTTGCTGTTGCAGGGTTTAAGTGAAGTTTTCTCGCTATATCTCTCACATTTATCAAAGTATGGTGATCTGAAAACAGTAAATCAAGTATGTCTAAATACATAAACATATGTTTATATTTATTAACCATGTGTTTATTATATATAAACATATATAAATACTTTTGCATTTACAATAAAATGAGCAAGAAAGCTCCGACCTTCAGGGAGGAGATGAATTGCGAAAAGTATATTAATCTGGAAGGAAATACTATGTTTGTGGAAAGTCCTGTGAATAAGTCCTTCATGGAAGGCATGCAGGATACTTCCACCATAAAACTAGTTAAAAGCTGGTTTGGAATGCCTACGCAATCTGTCCCAAGCATTGTGGGGCAAAGGCATATCCAGATTGCATACAGACAGGGATGTATGCAAAGGGAGCACTGATACCCCCAAAGGGGCA
>JAGDXU010000002.1 GCA_023269965.1 Candidatus Parvarchaeota archaeon
CATATTCTGCATATGTTGGAGAGAGCTGTGGAGCCTCACCTACATTCACCCCATTAAACAGATTATATGTTTGAGGAGCGAAACCCATGTAGATTGTCATTGAGGTGTGGGCGGGAATACTGCCTAATTTGAGCCAATAGATAGCATTGTTTGAATATGTATAGCTTTCTAACCAAGCGGGTATTATAGTCCCATTGGCATAGAAGAATTCTACGTTCTGGAAGTTTGAGGCAGCATAGCCATTATAAAAAGAGTTAGAGACGTTTACCATCTGCTGGAAGGGGGCGGGTGTAGGTGAGGACTGTGAATTGTTTATAAATATTTTTTCATAGGCTATCACACCCATAGGCATCGAAGGCGACCGGATCGCACTCAAATGTACGATCAAATTACCAATAGATGACAACTGCACACTCTTACTTGTAGGTATATTATACATAATAGTTACGCTCACATAAGCCGGATCCGAAAACTTACCAGAAACTATGCAGATAGTACTTTGGCTGGGATATAGATAATAATATTGACACAAAAAAGTCGAGTAGCTGCTTACGCTTGAATTTGCCACTATTCCAGTTATGTTTATAGGCTGGCCTACGTTGTTATCTATATCCAGCATCAACGAATTTGAAGTAGCTTCTACAGATAATACAGGGGTAGAAGAGAACCCGCTTATAGAGTTAGGGACTGAATTAGAGAAGGAGAAGATACCTAAAGAATATAGGATAATTAAGACGAGCACAATAACTGCTATTGCCCATCCATATGTAGTAAGAAATTCTAGGGACGCCTGATATTTTACCTTAAGCATATATTAACATTAAATTTTTGTATTAATTTATACCTTTAGATGTCTCTACTATTATTTTTTTCATTTTTTTGCCCACTTTAAACCTACTGTTTGATTCATCAATTTTCCCATTCATACTTCATAAAAGACTTAGAAAAACGCTTAAATAGGGAAAGAACTTAATAATCCATAGTGAAATTTTTTGTATGAGGACACAGAGATACGGAGCTACGACGAGGAAGAACCTCGATGAAATAAGAGCTCTGAGGACAAAAAAATATAAATGCCCTAGATGTAAAGGCTTTTCGATGAGAAGAGTCAGCGCAGGGATATGGGAATGCAAGCGCTGTGGTTTGAAGATAGCCAGCGATGCTTATTCACTATCTGTGTCCGAGATAAGTAAATAAATATGGTAAAGTACACATGTTTTGACTGTGGGGCGACTGTTGAGCAGGAGGAGATAAGGGAGATAGTTAGGTGTCCTTACTGCGGAGGTAGGATACTGATCAAGAATCCACCGAAGACAGGTAGACATGTCAAAGCAGTATAAGTTTGAAGCCGTGTTAAATATAAACAACGGGAGAAAGTTCGGAGAAAACGTCCTTCCAAGCTTGCTCGGTGGTTTCACGAAAAATGACAGATTCAGACTTTCCGCCAAAATCAAAGATGAAGGTATGCAAATATATATAAAAGCAGCAGATATATCGATGTTACATTCAGTAATGAACACAGCTATATCAACTATAAAAAGTTTGGAGATGATAGATAAATATGAATAAAGAAGAAGAGTATGAAAACTTGAGACAGCAGTTGCAGATTAATACTGCACAGAAGCAGAACCTACAGCTTCAGTATAATGAGCTGAAGAAGACAATTGGAGAAGTAGAGAAGACGCCTGACGGCGAGGAGCTGTACGAACTTGTCGGGCAGATACTCATAAAAAAGGATAAAAAGGCGGTTCTTGAAGAGTTAAAAGATAAAGTCGACATAATAGAATTCAGGCTGAAAAGTATAGATAAATCACTTAGCAGCGACACTCAAAAACTTCAGGAGCTTCAAAAAGAGCTGGACAAATCTGATTAAATTCAGTTTTCTTAGACTGAAATGGTGCCTGTTAACAATTTTAGAATTAGTTTATGTATAATTGTACTCTGCTGATAGACTTCCAAGCGAAAAACCGAAGAACTGACTGCTGCTGTTAAGCACTATAGTTCCATGCTGGGTGGAATTTAATACAACCACACCAAATTTGAAGCCTCCTATCAACAGCCCTCTATTCAAGACATTAACTTTCTTCCCACCTACGCTTGCTGAAAATGAACTTATAGAGACAGGATAAGCATTGAATACCGCTAGATCAGTTGTGTTATCTACGCCACTGCTTACACCCATTATATTTGGGCCCTCCGATACAGGTATATGGAAGTTAGGCAGACCGACAAGAGGAGTTGCGTGAAAGATTAACGCACTACCTATTATCACAAGAATTATTATAGCTATTCCCTCGAGAAGAGGCTTTATTATTCTGACCAGTGTCACTACTGCGACTGCTATTATTATTATACCCGATATTAACGCTACATCTACCACAGAGAATACTTATCACACATAGAATAAAAAGCTAAAAAAAATAAAAAAATCTAAAGTCGTTTTATTTGTGCATCTGAAGACCTTAAAAGTCCTGCCCTCTGACAGTTTTCCTGCCGTCTGCCTTGGCTCTTTCCACTGCCTTGGCGATCATGGACTTTATTGCCTTGTCAAATGACTCTATAGTGTCATCAGGGCATCTCATACCCTTACCCACTTTCTTGACTTCGGCTTTAACTGCATTTTTTCTTACAAAATCTGCCATTTAAATCACCCTCCTTTAGGATAATTAGGAAACACTCCTTTATAAAATTGATATTTACCACTTTTTGAAACGTTTTGTTACATTCTCAGCTGATCGAGTTTAATTAATCCGCTAAGGATGCTTCGAAAAAAATAGGAATTATACATCTTGTCGTTAGATGATATGGGTCGCAGCAAGAACAGACCCTCCCATAGCCGAGAAAGCAAACGTCACGATAACTGAGATTAAGGCATATAAGACAATTGCTATCAACAATGTAGATGCCATCTTATCCCTTATATCTATAGAGTCGTTAGGGTTGTCTATCATTGAAATTGAATAACCAATTATCAGGCTCAATGTAATTATATAGATGCTTATAACCATCTGAAAAACATAAAGAGGTATTGCCCCGCCCGACAAGTTGAAAAGACTGAATGCAAACGGGATCATAGACGACGCACCAGAAGTTGGGCCAGAGCTGGCTGTTATGCTGGCTTGAATCGTAGAAATATTAGAAGACAAAGAAGTGAGCACGCTGCCTATCAAAGCCGTCATGCCTACAACAATCCCTGCCATTATTGGACTGAGAAGGCCTACCTCTACTCTCATACCTGAGGTTACATCATCAAGAAGGTTCTTTATGTCGTTGTCTATCTTCTTAAGATTTGACAGGTGTCTTGATATATAAAGCATCGCCGAGGAAGCCGCATTGACGCTCTTCTGCGCAGATTCTAAGAAGATTCTCATCACAACTATAAGCATGGCCGAAGGGAAAAACTTAGTGGACCCCACGTTTTGATTGAATAATGCTTCTCTTAGACTCAAGCCTAGCTTTTGTATATTGCTGACTGTCACATTAAAGAAGCTCATGACAGGTGTGTTCTGCATAGTATCCGCAACCTTAAACATAGCAGTTTCTGGTGGGTTGCCCTGGGAAAGAAAAGAACTCAACTGAAAAGCAACCGAAGCCAGATAGCCCTGTATTTCTGAAAGCTCTTGTCTGGCTTTTGTTAGCTGGAATGTTGACAATCTTAGATAAGTGTAGATGCTCATACCAATTCCAACACTCAATATAAGTGAGATGTAAACTTGGGAAGGCCCAAAGGCAGCAAGTTCCGGGATCAAAAGTGTGAATATAACAAGGAAAGGAATGAAGACTATAATTGCCGGGACAAGCGCGCTTACACGGCGCTTCTTCCCACCGAAATTCACAAAAAAGTGCCCTATGCCGGGAAGGTTGGGGATACTGTTTATATCTGGCGGGGCAAAACCTGCAGGCCTCGTCAAGAGTTTATCGCGTATAAGGAAATAAACCATCAATGGGAGCCCAATATCATACATCAAGAACAAAAGTGGGCCGAAATCAGGTATCGAAATAAATGCAGTTATCATCGGAGCTAGTACCAATCCAAGAACGGGCAGGACCATTCCCATCATATATATTGTATTCAAAGGCTCTTTCAACTCTGTGGCATACTTACTCATGTCCTCCAGCGTTCCATTAAGTATCCTGGTTGAGGCTTCATCAAGAAGCTGCAACCGAATATCCTCTTCTCTCTGATAGACAGAACTCTCTATCAAAAAGAGTGCATCTGCAAAGCTGGGATTATACTTCGACCATCTAACTGAGTAATCATCCAATGCTTCCTTTATGTTTTTGTATTTTCTACTTGCTGTATCCCAAAGGAGCTTCTTCAGATCAAATGCTAAGTAGCTATTCAAGTTGTCTGCAGCAAACTGCACAGCTGTCTCTAGATTGGAGGTCTGCCTCATAGATATTATCATATAAAGAATGAATGTAACAAGATCGCTGGAAGCCTTACTCATCCTAATCTGAAATTCCCGCTTAGGATAAGATTGAATCAGCGGCAATGATAATATCCCAAGGACAATCAGGCCTATGCCGGCGAGAATCTGGCCAAAGACAATTAAGATTATCCCAAGCAGTACACCAAGCATTAAAGTGAAGAGCGAGAAACCATACAGCTGCTTGGCATCGAAATCCTCTCCTATCATATATAGGAGTGTGTTTAATTTCTTCTCATCGCTTTCCTTCAAACTGAACTTTATGAATCTACCGACTGTATCCGAACCGAAAGTTATAAACCTGCTCAAAAGTGAGGGATTCTTTGCCTTGAAGATTTTATATTCTATCGACTTTAAGTCCTCTCTCACTCTCTTGTCTGCGTCGTAAAGATCCTTGGGAATAAGCTCCCCTGTCGTATAGTATTCTATAAATGAAGCCAGGGAGAGCGGGTTCACTTTTGTGTGTTTAGCCATAGATTGAACAGCTCCAGTATATTTTTACTCTCTGCGTAGCCATACTTTTCATTCAAGCTAGAGACTATATCATAGTATTTGTCTACTGCTTTTGATGTAAACTCCGCTTCGAGGAAGTTCCTATTTACCTTATTCGCATATTTGACCAGTGAGTCTAATAAGTTAGCCCTGGAGTATATGTTATCAAGGACTTTGTCCCAATCACCAGCCCACCCCTTCACATTGGAGGCTATCTGCTTTACAACGTAGCTGTCACCCTCCAACAGTGCCTTTGTTGGCTTGAGCTCATCATTTGCTATGTCGTACTGCACTAAATCCAGGAAACCATTCTCATATAGCGGGTCTTTGCTCCACTCCTTTCTTACCTCTGTTATATTGAGTATCCTCCTCCTCTCAGTCAGCCTGTCTATGCTTCTTATCTTGTTTGTGGAAATTATTATATCAGTAGCTTTGAAACTAGTGACTGGGACTCCAAGATCATTTACAACCCTATCAAAAACTCCATATGGGCTCTCGCTGTGTATTGTCCCCATCACTACGTTTGAGAGCGCACCGACTCTCATTGCCTCATACAAAGCTCTAGCCTCCAAACTCCTTACCTCACCTATTATCAGCGCACTGTCACCGAGCCTAAGAGTCGTCCTTATTCCTTCGTCGGCCGACATCTCCCCCTTCTCACCAACTATTGCGCTCTGGACTTTGAAGGACAGAACGTCGTAGCCAAGATCTATGAACGAAGAGATTGGAAGCTCCAGGGTATCCTCTACGGTTATTATTCTGTACTTCTTCATGAGCATAAGCATAAGCGCTGTAAGGAATGACGTCTTACCTGAACCTCTCGTGCCGTTTATTAGGAATGTTCGTGCACCTTCTACCATAAACCAAAGCAAACCGGCTGCAAAGGGCGAGATCATCTTATTGTCTACAAAAAGTGGGAGCGTCCAAGGCTTGCTCCTGTGTCTCCTCAGAGCCACGCTAAGGCCGTATGGGGAGAGTGGTCTCTGAGCTATAGCTACCCTGGCGCTTATGTTTTCGGTGATAAGCTCGGTGTCAAGCACAGGATGGCCCTCATCCAAAGGTCTCCCGGAGATAAGCCTAAACCTAGAAGCCCATGCTTCTACTTCCTTTGCATTCGGTATAATGTTTGATCTACATTCTCCATACTTTGAATGCTTCACAAAGAGAGTGGAGTCACCTATAGGGGAGTTCAGATACACATCTTCGACATTATCATCCATCAGTATGATCTCAGTTATCCCAAATCCTACTGTTAACCTAACCAGAATATTCGCAAGTCTTGACAGCTGATCAAATGGAAGGTTATACTTGAGTTTTGTGTTCAGTTCCTCCAAGAGGTCCTTGCTTATGTTAAAGAAGACCTCCCTCATCCTAAGTGGGTTTACAAACTCATTTTCCTGTGGTTTGTAATCTATGAAAGACGCCCTGACCTGATCAAGCAGGTTGTATTCATCAACATTCAGCGTAAGCTCCGGCGGCATCAGATGATATAGAAAACTTGACACTCCCGGTACTTTGTATATTGTTACCTCCGAATTATCCGAGTTTGGTATCTTATAACTCTCCACTTCTATTGCGGAGACTGGCGCCTCGGCCATTATCCTAGTGTAAGTGAAGTTCGGCCTTATTATCGGCTTTAACAATGCCTTATAAGGGGCTCTGTCCCCTACCTTATACCCAAGAATATATGGGGTGGCTCTCTTTACTATCAACAACGATGAGAGAACATCTACCAGCCTGACAAACTTGTCTAATACGGTTTTTATGCCTTCAGAGGGGCTTCTATCGGCTTTGACCTTTATCTCCCTTATCGCCCTTGAACCGTATACAAATGCACCTATGGGGTCCCTCTTAAATCTTGAGTATAGAACATAGTTGAACATCGAGACTTCCTGCGGGAAGTCTCTTTGGATTTCCAGCCCAAATGGAGCAACTATATCCGTCTGAAACAGAGCTTTGTATTTCTCCGCTATATCATTAAAGAACTCAACTTCATCCTTCACGTATATGTAATTTCTGTCACTGACTATTACAAGGGAGGTAACCCCTCCACTCTCTATTAAGGCGTCAACAATCTTTTCAAAAATGTCTTCGTTGTCCTCTGGGTTTGGGTACAGTACGCTGAGTTTTATATTCAGGGTCAGAACAATCTCCCCTTCCTCTCTCGATATAGTATAGTCTTTAGCTGTTTCTGCCATAATTGTATATATAGAATATTAAACTCTTTCAATTTAAACACTTTGCAAAACGCAAAGAGCTATGGTAAGAATAAGTTTAAAAATGAATAAATTATCATAAAACTGATATGGATAGCAACAGAATTGAAGAAGCAATAAAGAAAGTAAAGGGAAGCGCTAAACCCAGGAAATTCAAGCAAGCTATAGACTTGATAATAGTGCTGAAGAAAAAATCGGAGAAAGAGAAGATAAATGTAGATTTGCTTCTGCATATGCCACACAAGGTTAATGATGTAAAAACCTGCGCATTTGTAGGGGATGATATACCTTCTGATCAGCTGAATGGGTTCTCAAAGGTCATAAAGTCAACGGATTTCAAGAACTTCGACAAAAAATCCATAAGAAAGCTTGTTAGAGACTACGACTTCTTCTTTGCAGAATCATCTATAATGCCACAGATGGCTGCAAAGTTCGGTAAGAATCTGACCAATATCAATAAGATGCCAAATCCTAAGACCAACACGATAATAAATCCTGGAATGAATCTGCAAAATTTAGCAAAATCTATGGAAAAAGCTGTCAGAGTTCTCTCTAAGAAAAATTTGGCGGTGTCCGTGAAGGTCGGTGACGTTGAATCTAATGACAAGGATATCATCGACAATGTAAACACAGTTTATGAGGCTGTAAAATCTGTTTTGCCTGACGGGGAAAACAATATAAGCAAGGTCTACATAAAAACCACGATGGGCAAGCCTGTGAAATTATGAAAAAGGAAAGGTCAAACGGATCAATAAAGAAAGAGAAAAAAGTGAAAGAGGTAGTCGGAGTTATACACAAGTACAAGACGCTCATGCTTGTAGAGCTAAGCGGGTTCCCTTCATCCAACTTCGAGAAACTAAAGAAATCGTTGCGATCAAAGGCAGATATAATATTCACCAATAAAATTGTTGTTTATAATGCACTGAAAAACATCAATGAGGAGCTGTCTGAAAAGGCAAAGAAGGCAAAGATACCTGTTCTGATCTTATCTAATTTAGACCCATTTGAGCTTATGAAGATATTCTTCGAGAATGTAGACTACAAAAAAGCGAAAGCTGGAGAAGTCGCGAAGGAAGATATAATGCTTCCAAGTGGGCCGACTCCATTCCCGCCAGGACCTATGCTTTCACAGTTTTCTTCGATAGGAGTTAAGACAAAGACAGAAGGTGGGAAGATATCGATAGTATCGGACACGGTCGTTGTCAAGAAAGGCGAAAAGATAAGTGAAAAGGTAGCTGCTATTTTAGCAAGTATGGACATAAAGCCAGACGAACTGATTTTGGATGTTCAGTCTGCAGCTAGTGACGGCATCATATTCGGGAGAGATGTCCTTTACACTAAGAGAGAGGACTATATAGATATGGTCTCTAAAACATTTACGGAGGCACTCACGCTATCAATAAATACAGGTATAATCAACAGATTTTCCATCATACCGCTGATAAAAAAGATTTATATAGGAGTAAAATTTTTATCTGTAGATAGAGGAATTGTATCAAAATCCACTATAAATGATCTTTTAGCAAGGGCAAGCCTTGAAAACGCTGCTTTAGCTAAATTGGTTCAAAAATAAGGAGGAAAAAGTGATATGGAATATGTATACGCTGCAATGTTGTTGCACAGTCTTGGTAAAGAAATAAACGAAGACTCAATGAAGAAGATAATAGCTTCTGCCGGGGTCGAGCCTGACGATGGCCAAATAAAAGCGGTTGTGTCCGCATTAAAAGACGTAGACATTGACAAGATAATCAAAGAAGCGCAATCTGCGCCAGTAGCTTCACAGCCAGCTGCGGCAGAGACACACAAAGAAGAGAAGAAAGAAGAAGCGCCAGCGGTCAAGCCGGAAGAGGCTGCAGCCGGTTTAAGCAATCTCTTCGGATGAACTACTAGAGTTGTATTTATTGTGCAAAAAACTGTAGAACAAAATGATACTTGTAACAAACGATGATGGATACTCCGCAAAGGGAATAAGTATACTTCAAAAGGCCGCAATGAACATATTCGGCGGAGACGTCGCTGTTGTGGCACCTGAATCCCCTCGTAGTGCAAGCGGGATGAGTCTTACGTTTCATAAACCTTTAAGATTGGAGAAAGTCTCCGATACAGGCAAAGGCGTTTACAAACTTTCTGGAACCCCTGCCGATTGTGTGTTCATTGCCTACACCCATCTTTTCAAGGGCGAGATATCAATGATCCTCTCCGGGATAAATGAGGGGATGAATGCAGGCATAGAGACAATATACTCCTCAGGCACAGTCTCTGCTGCAATGTATGGCGCTATACTTGGAATACCAAGCATAGCCTTCTCTAAGCACAGAACAATTAAAGGAGATGAAAGTGACACCGATGCTCTGCTTCACAAGACAGAAAAGATACTTGAAGTCATAAAGAAAAAGCATTTTCCGCGCTATGCTCACCTAATAAACGTAAATTTCCCCGACATTGTCAAGGAAAACACAAAGGTCAGAGCACTGGTTCCTCAGCATAAAGTGTTTCTAAACAGGGTATATGTAAAAAAGGATCCGAGGGGGAAGAGGTATTACTGGCTTTTCGGAGATATAATAGCAGAAAAAAAGAGGGAAACCGATGTATCTTCCCTGTTGAAGGGAAACATTACAATTACTCCACTGCAAATAAGCAAACCAAACCGGCAAAATTTAAATTCTATGGATAAACTATTTAGGGGTATATGATAGATAGGATTAGATTCTTGTCGCTTGTTGCATTGCTAGGCATAGTTATCGTTATGGTAATTTTTTTGCTCAAACTTTCTCTAGTTAATAAGACAGCACCCAGCCTTAATCAGTCTGAGATATCAGTGATCAACAAAAATTGTATAGAGTGCTCTAATAGCATCCCCTATTCTTTTTCTTACATATTATCAGAATTTGGTTATAGCCCTTATATATATAATGAGACATTCGGAACCACCCGTGGAGACTCAATAATCTCATCAGATTTCATAACAACACTTCCCTCTATTGTGGTTCCACAAACGGTGTTCAGTTCAAGTAGTAGCCTAATGAATTTAGTGAGCTCCCTTGTATACTCTAACATATTGACATTAAACCAAAATAATAACAATTTAGTTTTGAATACGCCATTCGCTGCAGGCTTATTCGGCTCGCTTACCTTCTACAATATATTGGAGAACTCAACACAAAGATCAATCCCAATAAACTTCACAAAATTATATGGAGTTGAGAATCAAACAAATTTTGAATCAAAGCTGATAAACCCGGTCGATCCGATAATAATTCAAAATCAAAGCCAGATAAACAACTCTAAAATTTTCTATGTGTATGGGAATTCACCTTTCGGCTCGTTGGAAAGCATAATATTCAGGGACGCTTTAAAAAACTTTGGTAACTTCTCTAATAATATTACGGCCTTCTCTGGCGAATTGAGCGTGACAAAAAACGAAAGCCTTGGCCCGCAGATAGGCTATCTTCTGCCAGAGAATGGATACAAAAGTAGTTACTTCTCTATTTACTTTTACAATATCTCCTCAGTTGAAAGCCCATATGCAAGGAACCTGATACTTGAATTTGATCAAAACGCTGTATCTTCTGGGTCGCCTTACGGCAATTTTATACCTTTGATTGATATAGGCGGGAGATACATCATCGTTTCATCTCAGTTGAAACCTACTTTTTTCAACGGTATGAATTTACGGCAGATTGAAAATACGCTGATATCTAATCAATCTATAGGAACTGTCTTCAATGACAGCGTCTATTTGATAGATTCAATGCTATGCTCTTTATCTAAAAACTCAGCAGGTATATGTTCAAATCCTACTGTGGCCGGCTATGAAAGCAGCATCTTGTCTTAGTTAACCATCGCAGATGCCAGGTTATATATCTCTGCTTTAAAATCATTGGCCAAGACTATTCCCGAGGCGACTAATACCCCCTCTGCACCCAACTCTATGCTCTTCTTTGCATCCTCTGCTTTCTTTACTCCTGCGCCTATTAGAGGGAGGGAATCACTGTTTTCCCTTATCAGATTAGAAAACTCCTTGACTATGTCTGGATGAGCTGATGTGACGGAGACATTCCCGCCTATTAGCTCCGGAGGCTCATAGGCAACTGCCGTAGGTTCCATCGCGGCAATCTTCTTCGCTTCCTCTAGATTTTCTACGCATACATAAGTCTCCAAACCAGCTAATTTACATTTGTCTATGGCTTGCTTCAACCTATCGTAATCTATCTCTCCGCCTTTTGAAAAGGAGTACCTCTTCTCAGAATGATTTAGTAAAGTACCAGCTATCCCGTTATACTTCAGCTCAAACCATGTTATGTGGGCTGTGAATGCCCCCGGGTCAACCTCATCTACACCCTGGGCTATTGTCTTTACTATGCCTTTTATCTGATTCAAAACAGTGGAAGGCGGGGCAACTATCACATCGACGCCAGTCCCATTTGAAACTTCAGCCGCAGCCTTTGCAATTTCTACTCCTTTAGTGAACGATTCCTTATACGCTTTGTAATTTATCAACAATACTTTATTCATAAAATCACTTCATTGTTCTTTATACTCATCCAAAAGATAAGCGCCTTTGACCACAAAGGTCTTGTCCTTAACTACGTATATCTTCACCCTCTTCTTTAGCCCTCTCCTCTCAAGCTCTTCTAATGTGCTCTTTTTCATGAAATCCCATGAGTATGGGAAGCTGCCTACCATCACTATTCTCTTCGGATCAAACATGAATATTAAGGAGGAGAGATATATGCCTAATTTCTCGCCAACGTCCTCAAAGGCACTTAAAGCCTCTGTATTCCCTCTTTTCGCAAGGTTGTGGAGCTCTTCACCCCATCTGCCGTACCTGCGCTTCATAGCTTTCCCTCCAATCAGGTCTTCTATATCGTTTCCATAGCTATCAAACACCTGCATATGCCCTATCTCTCCGGCTATTCCTTGCCCTCTGTATATGCGCCCATCAACCAAAAATGCACCGCCTATGCCGGTTCCCCAAGCAATCAAAAGAGCATTCCTCACTTTCTTTTTTCTCATGAACATCAAAGCTGCACAGGCTGCATCATTGTCAATATTTACCTCTTTAAAATACCTGGACAGTATCTTTTTCAGTTTCACACCTAAAATAGGAAGGTTCCAACTCAGGATTACCCTCCCATTTTTATCAACTCTTCCGGCTATTGCTACGTTTAAAATATTGCTCTTTCCACTGAACTTCTTTATAGAACTCAAAAGTAAGTCGAAAAACTCCTTTTTTGTCTTTGGGGTGGCAGTATAAACTTCATCAAGTATCCTAAACTTCCTGTCTATCAGAGCGACGCGCATATTCGTACCGCCTATGTCAGCGCATACCTTCAACCCTTCGTCCATAATTCACTTGAATATCTCCTTTATCTTTCTTATCCTGTCTACTGGGGAATCACTCTGCCAGATATTCCTACCGACTGCCATGCCGCTGAAACCTGCTTCAGCTGCCTTTGTCAACCGCTCTTCCAAGTTCCCTTCGTCTAATTTCTTTCCCCCAGCAAGAAATACTCTCGTAGCAACTGCGCTCTTCACAATCCAATTCAAATTAGAATCATCCGAAGGATACTTCAACTTGACTATGTCTGCCCCGAGTTCGAAAGCAGCTCTAGCTGCGTAGGCAACTATATCAGGCGATTCATCATTTTTTATACTCTGGCCCCTCGGATAAGACCATAAAACTACTGGTAAGCCAATGCTATGCGCTTCTTCCTCTATCTTACCAAATTCCCGTATCATGTACTTTTCATATCTACTGCCAAAGTAGATAGTATAGCCGACTGCGGCTGCGCCTAGCTTTACTGCTTCTTGCACAGAGGTATTCTGGGTCGAAAAGGGCTCCCCTTTGTAGAGGTCTGTCTTTCCATTTAATTTTAGAATTAGCGGTATTCCAAGCTCTCTTCTATAAAAAGCCCTTGCATCACCCTTAAGCATTATCAATGCATCAACCTCAGCAGCCTTGGCTATATCTAGTATATACTGCGGTGAAACATTCTTTTCATTGAAATCAGTTGGGCCGTGTTCCAATCCATGGTCGTATGCAAGGAAAACACCCCTCATCTTTAAATTGCTTCTCATAAAACCCTACATGTTATATTATACACTTGGTATTATTATACTTTTAGTTACGAACCGCTGTGTTTTACCCTAGTTATATTAACTACATGCCCGGTGGGATAGCTGTCTACTAAGCCTGTTTTAGCCCCATATTTTTCAACCACACTGGCGGAATTGTAAGCCGCAAGATTTATGGCTTCTTCAATATCCTTTTCATCCATGATTGCATTTATGAAACCAGAGAAAAAAGCGTCTCCGGCTCCTACATAATTTATTTGCTTGGCTGATTTAGCCATGGAATAGTATATAAATTTCTTATCCGCCACCATTGATCCGTCTTTTCCCTTTGTTATTATCGCAGCTGTCTTGACGTGTTTTGCTAATTCGAGGAGATTCTTAACGTCATTGTTAAGCCCTACAAACTTCCTTGCTTCATCCTGATTCATGCTTATTATGTCTATATCTTTTAGTAGGCTCTCAACTTTTTTTATACCTAGATTCAAGAAGCTTGAACCTGGATTCATTGCAAATTTCGTGCCTTTATCTTTGTGGCTTTTGATGATCTTCTCTATTATGTCCACATCTTCTACAGGCATAGGGCCGATGTACATCCACTTTGCGAAGAATTCATTCTTTATTTCTTCATATTTCAATGTCTTCTCGATTCCTCGATATACAAATATAACGGCCTTGCCCACGTTTGAAACTATAACCACTGAAAACTGCGCTTCGCCCTCTGAACGCACAATTAGCTCGTCACTTATGCCTCTCATTTTTAAGTCTTTGAGTATGAAATCAGAATTTGCATCGTTGCCGATTTTTGATATGACCCCTACTTGCTTTTTAAAATTAGCAAACGTAGCTGCAGCATTGGTTGCGCTTCCGCCTGTGAATTCACTTATCTTGTTGATCTCTACTTTTCTATCCAGAGGCACTTCAAGAAAATGCGAGTTTATCCCTTGCTTCAGACTTGCTTGCTTATTAAACAGAAAAATATCTTTAGTAGCTGAGCCTACCGTAACCACATCAAATTTTTCCATGAGGGGGCCTCACAATACAAATAGCTAGGAATTTAATATTATTATAGTTTTAAAGCGACCCATACCTTAAGAAAAATCATATAATCTGCGTTGATTCCTGATAATCTTAAGCAATTTGCTTCTCTCGTGGATATCCTTCAAGTAAAGCGTGGAGATATTAGCGGCTTCTATCAGCTGTTTCAGTCCATCGAAGGCCTTTGCGTCGCCTTTTAGAGCAGCTCTTGCACTCTCTCTTACTACCCACACGCCCAGCGGAACAAAATATTCTGGCGTTATCTCCCTTATTACAACAACTGAGAACTGCCTCTTCATTCTCTTCAACTCCTCAAGAACAGCTAATCTCACCGCATAATATCCGCCGGCTGTGTTACTGGCATAGGTCTTTCTACCTTCATATAACTCATAATCGCCGTCGCCTATAAACAGCTTTGAGTTATTGTTCCAAACCTCTATAAGTTCAAAGGACCATTCTCCCTTTAGAAAAAGGAAAGTAAAATGATTTCCAAGTATACCTCCAGACTTCAGGATATAATTTTCCCCTTCTTCAAATCCTTTTACTTCTGATATCAGCTTTTTGCCTATCGTGTCATCCACTGCTGTTATGCTCCACTTTGTGGGGACCATTTTCCTCTTAGTTCCCATAGCCCCTAAACTTAGGACATCACTTATCTTGTTCTCGCCAATTCCGGAGGAGTACAAATTTATTATGCCATCTGACGCCTTCAGGTCCCTATCATAATAAACTGTCTCAATGGGCTTCTGTATCTTTACATTGTCATTGAAAGAAAGTTTCTCCATCTCTGCGCTTTTTCCATACACGCCGATATCCTTGGATTTGAAATAATAATTGTATACCCTTGAAAGCTCCAAACCTATCTTAACCTCATTCTGTGACATAGAAGTCAGCTGTATCTTCTGGAGCTTGTCTGTATCAGGTTCATATACGCTGAACCTGCTTTTTGCGTTCACAAGCCCTCTCCTAAGCGAGAATATCTTCGAAACAGTGTAGTTATTTTTAATCCAAAAGTTGGGAGAATTAAGCACCTGCGAATTGCTCTCCGCAGAGAACATAACCCCGACTGAAATTTTTGGGTAATTGTACTCTCCCACTAGAACTGAAGGGGGTGTGAAACCTTCAAGGCTTCCAACGTGGATTTTATCGAACTTTAGGCTTGGAAGAGTCTCTTTTACATATTTATGCAGAGATTTTACCCTGAAAATGTCCATATCACCCTAGATAGTGCTCCTTGAATCTTGCCTCCTCCTCAACTTTATCTTCCCTCTCAACTGAGTATTTAACCTTCTTCTCTTTCCTTTTGCTCTTTTCTGATTCCTTGATCTTTATCCCTAAGTTCATATAATCCGATAGTAATTCTATCATCTTCATGGATGCTTTTGTATCCATGTAACCTGGTGAACCATTTGCTTCGACAAGAAGCATAGAGGTATTCAGCCCCTCTTTTGAGGCTAAACCGTAGAGAAGCCCGGTCATACCGAATACCACATTTATTTTATCGCTTAACTTATCCGTTGCTTTCAACCTCTGCAATTTCTTGGAGGATTCCACCGAATTAGACATGTAGTAAGCACCAGTCCTTCTTCTCTCGCCGCGTATTCCGATGCCCCCCAATGTGATGACTTCCTTCACACCGCCACTCTTCAGGACATCAACTATCTCCTTAGAAAGTTTATAAGCCCCAGCATCTGTGCTTGGCTGTGAATCACCATAGCATAATACAACCCTCTCCTTTGTCTCAAGTCTTATCATCCTTACAGCTGGGAGCCTAAACTCATTATTATCATTCAAGAGGACAGCGGGAAAATCATCACTATACATTGATGCAAAAACTTTGTGCTTGAGGTTCTTAAGTATATAATTAGCAGCCAGAACTGATACGCTTCCTATCCCTGGGAAGGCTATTATTACCTTGGAGTCTTTGAAATCTTCATACATATCCATTACATCTCATCTAATTTATTTATACATTTATTTGTATCTTGCTCATCAAACAGGATTGCGACCGAGGTCTCTTCTGTATTTTTTGATCTGCTCATCATTTGAATATCTAAGCGGAACTCTCAAGGTAGTCTCGCTTCCACACTTGCTGCATGTCTCCTTCAGTGTGTATATTTTGCATCTCTCGCAGTACCTTATTCTATTCATGATTTAATCTCTTTGTACTCAAAATCAAGCCCGAGCTCTTCGCTCTTTTTCTCTAGAGCACTCAGTATCTTCTTATTCTCTGACAGGGTCTTTTTAGTGCTGCCTGCGTCAACCTCCAACAAGTAATTCGGGGCCTTTATGTACTTGAAAGTACACCCTTTGTGGGCAGATTTCTGCTCCAAAAGTAATTTCTTTATGTCTTCCACGCCATTTTCGCTGTATGCTCTTATCGTAAGCATCGTTTTTAGGACCAGCTTCTTTCTGGTGCTCTCTACAAACCTTAATATCGCATCCTTCAATTCCTGCTTGATCTTAAACTCATCCAATACAGTAGCATCACCATCCAGTAGCTCAGAATAAAAATCATACAGCGTTCCATAAGCTTTCTTTATCTCGTCTATAGTCGTCTGCGGGGATTTGTCGTACTTTTCAATAAGTCTCTGCAGTCTGTTGTTAACTGACCACTCTTTCAATGTCTGCCTTTTCTCATTGTCCCCTACCCTCTTTATAGACAGTGATAATGATTGAGGAGTAGATTCTATGACTTTACATACTACCATGCTGTTCTCTCTTACAGCGTCTTTAACGTTACTTACCCACCGATTACTTAATTCAGAGATATGTATGAAACCCTCTTTGCCAGTATCATCTACCTCTACTATAACGCCATGCTGAAGGAGCCTCTTGACCTTACAGATATACACATCTCCAACCTTTATTGAACTTGTGTCTGCCATTCTCTATATAGTATTTTTGACATATTAATAATTATTAGAGAAATAGAGGGTGTTTTACTGCGTTATCTAAATCAACTGAATATAGGATCCTTATATTTGAATACAAACCTGCGGAAAAAGACATAGAATGCCAGTATGCTCAACGAGAAGGGTATGTAGCCTAAGTAACCAGGCAGAGGCATGGCAAAAAGCTTTGGTAATGTGTTCATGAATGGTATATTGTAAGCCCACTTCGGATAAGCAAAATAGTTCCACATCTCCCAGAAGAATCCAGTTAAAGGACCGGCTAAGATGGCACTGTAGAACAGATCCATCCTGCCTTTTGACATCTGATATAGTAGTCCTTTCTTAAGAAATGAAAAATTAATCGGCTCTAAAAGAAAGAACAGAACAAGCCACACAAATGGAAATCCGTACTTCGGAGAAAATATCGGGGCAACTGCACTGAATATCCCTAATAGAAATACAAGGTATAATTCCCATCTCTTGACTGGGAAAACTGCTTTGAACCTACTGAAAGGATGCAAGCTGTTGATAAGCATAAACCCTTCGATCACAGCAGGTATTATAATCGTAAAGTCAACAAGATGGATGTACCAAGTGAAGCCAAAGTATATCCAATTTTTTGTGAATAAATTGTAGAATTCGAAAACTAACCAAAAAGGGACTGATATTAAAAGCATGAAAATAAATTCCGTTGGATGGTTTACAATCAAAGAACTTTTTCTTAGCTTAAAGACTATACTGTCAACCACGAAAATATACCCATACCATATTATGGGGATGTACCAAAGGGCTATAGGCAGCAAGGGGTGTACAAAATCAAATACTGCGAAAGCAATTAGAATTAAGCCTATATAAAAATGTAACCTCATAATCCTAATGAAAACAGGATAGAATTTAAAGATTTTTGATAGGCTTTCCTTAAGCCGTAAATTTATATGTGCAGTGGTGATTCAAATTACTCTAAATAAAAAATATAATAAGGGACAAAGTATACATTTGTAAAGGAGAAACCGCGTTAACTAAATTGCAGCTTTGAGAAACATGGACAAAAAAGAATATGAGGCATTGAACATATTGAAGTACCTTGAGAGCATAAAGGGGAGACATACTGAACTGATAAGTGTCTACATACCAGCAGGGTTCAGCCTAGACATAATAAGAAATCACTTAGCTGAAGAAAGGAATACAGCCTCAAACATAAAGGACAGAAACAACAGAAAAAATGTGATAACCGCGCTTGATAAGGTAATAAATGAACTCAAACTTGTCGGGCAGACACCACCGAATGGATTAGTAGTTTTCTGCGGGAACGTTTCGGATAAGGAAGGTGAACCTGACATAAGACTGTGGAGCCTAGAGCCTCCTGAAAGGTCGGACATAAGAATATATAGATGCGACCAGCAGTTCGTAACGCAGCCGCTTAAGCAGATGTTCAATAAAACGAACGTTTATGGGCTTCTTGTCATGGACAACCGAGAGGCTACCATAGGCTTATTGGATGGGAGCAATGTAAGTGTGCTAAAACATATAAAGTCCCTAGTGCCTGGAAAATTTTCAAAGGGAGGACAATCCGCGATGCGTTTCACCAGGGAGAGAGAGGGGCTCATAAGAGATTTTTACAAAGAGATAGGTGAGACTGCAAAAGATTTACTGTCTGATAAGGGAATAATAGGCATAATAGTTGGAGGGCCGGGGCCTGCCAAAGACAATTTCATAGAGGGGGGTTTCCTCCCATCAACTTTCAAAGTCCTTGGAATAAGAAACGTCGGAGACGCAGATCAAACTGGGTTGGATGAGCTTATAGACAAAAGCAAGGACATACTTGTTAATGTTAGGCGTCTGGAGGAGAGGGAGTACGTGCAAAAACTATTAGGAAGCATAGCTAGAAACGACAGATTGTCAGTTTATGGAGAGACTGAAACACTGGGGGAACTAGAAGCTGACAATGTAGACACACTGCTGATATCGGAGGGTCTAGATGAGCAAAAGAAAAATGACCTGTACTATAAAGGGAATGAAAAAGGCGCTGATGTAGAGATAATATCTATGAACTCGAGCGATGGATTGCAGCTTTATAATCTTGGCGGTATAGCGGCGCTGCTGAAGAGACCATCAAAGAACCGAGAAGCTTAAACCTTTCCAATTATAAGATCCACGAATTTCTGGACTGTAGGGTATAATGTTTGCACATGTGTGAAGACTATGTATGACATAGCTATTACAACTGCAAGATCTATGATTATCGGCAGAAGGTCTATCACCGGGATAAAGAAAATAGGCCACAATATCCTGTTTATAATGAACTTAACAGCATGAAGCCCTATAAGAAGGAGGACCATACCGCTGCTTAAAAGAGTTATCTCCGCCACCGCTTTGGATCCCTGAAACAAAAGAGTTGTAGCTGTGTATACTAGGACTCCTGGCAAACCAGTGGATATGAGCAGAAAAGAGATAGGAAGAGAGGCGTACTGAGAGGCGTTCGAACTTACTATAAATAATGATAATCCAAGCAGAGCTAAGGCAACAACGCTTTCAATTATTATCTTTTTAGGCACAAGCTCTGCGAATAGAAGTATCAACAGATAGCCCAATAGCCATATAAAATTTATCTGTAGGAATGCATATAGAGCTATTATAATGAATATACCGAATATGTAAAGGTATAAAAGCAGCTTCATGAGAATTCATAGACACAGTATATAGATAAACTTTGCTCTATAAAGACTAAACCAGGTGATATGCTGATTTTATCAAGAAGCAAACTCCATAGGAGTAGATACGAAAGGGTTTAATTTAGATGCTGCCATAATAGTAGAATGGAATTGCTAGCTAAGGAAAGCCCAATAATTCAGAAGATAATCAAAGAAACGCTATCCAGTACGGTCGGCGATGAGAGGGCCGAAAGCATATTCAACACATTTATGCTCGATGGCGGCAGGCTAGACGAGCTGGTACATTCAATGACTGCCCTCCTCAAGAATGCAGGCTACATTAATGAACTCAATGCTTTCATAGAGAGACTAAACGACAGATTTGCTGAGAAAGTAAAAGTAGACGTTTTTCCGGAGAAAGTTAGCCTTCCGAGGCATCTATCCGAAGACGTGAGCATAGTCATAAAGAATGAGTTTGATATACCGCTTGTCTTTACAGTCATACTCGAAGACAAAGATAATTTTCTTGATATAATATACGAAAAGAAGCAGGAGGTTTATACCAACTCAGTAGGGCAGGAAGCGATAATAGATTCAAATGAAGAAGGCAGATTCAAATTCAAGCTATTCAACGCAAAAGACTATGGGATGATTTTGACCACTCTTTTTGTTCTGGTGCGTTCCAGAGAGATAGAAGGGCTAAACATAATAAGAAAGATACAGATAGATGTGCTAGCTGAGTAGAAATTGAATATCACTTAGATTCTGTTTCAGCGGCTGCTGTTTCGCTCTCTTTTGTTTCATGGTTCTCCTCTTCAGCTTGGGCTGTGGCTGGATTATGAACCGAAACCCTCTCTAACATTCTTACTTCGAAGTTCCTGACCGGATAGAACTTATTCAGCTTCTTTTGTATCTCTATCTGAAGCTTACCATTAAGTATGTCCATGACCAAGTCCTTAAGCTTGTAGTCTTTTATCTTATCCTCAGTTATCTTTGATATCTGGTCTGTTATAAGTTTTGAATATCTCCTGTTTGTCTTATTTATTATACATATATATTTTATCTTGAAAGGTTTTCCCTCCACGGATACCTTAACAACCACATCGATTTTTCGGATGTTGTGCCTTACCAATCTGCCTACCCACTCTCTCATCATCACTATTGAGTCAATATCAGCCACACATGTATTTTGATCCTTGATGTCTACTATTCTGAACTGAAGCTTGTATCCGAACCTCTGTTTCACGTCCTTTATGCTTGAAGCTGCTATCTTCACGGTCTTGCCCAATACAGATTCGTTTGAGCCGTAAACTTCGCCTATCACAAAGTTATCCATGTCCGGGTACACAACTTTATACCAGCTGTAATTAACTTTCATAGTTTGACCACCAATCTTGCATTATCAATGCTGTATTTATAATCCATCGGCAGCAGATGCTTCTTCTTGTAGTAATTTATCAGCCTGTTTATCCTACTCTCTAATATCACGAAGCTCCTCCTGGATTTCTTGTCCTTCTTCTCCTTTTGAAGATGTATATGCAGTTTAACTGCCTTCTTGTAAAGAGCCATCAAATCCTCAGGCAATTCCTCCTTTACGCCTTTCTCTTTAAGTATGTCAGCGATGTTTTTACCTGTCAAATCTCTAACTGAAGGTACGCCATACTGATCCCTGAGCATTGCGCCTATCTTTGCCTTTGTCATACCCTGTTCATACTTATTGACTATTATACTCTGCACTTCCTCTGGCTTGTACACAACCCAGTGCGGCACATACTTCTTCTTTACTTTAATAACTCTCATTGTATCTCCTCCTTGATTCTATATCCTTAAGATGAGTTTCTATCCCTTTAAATTGTTTTCCATAGGCATGTCTATAGCTCTTTAAGAAGGACTTGAATGCGATTTCACTCTCCTTCGGATGCCTTGTGCTCAACGCATTCTTAAGCAAGAATATATCAGTTGCCTTATCCTCATCTTTATTCGAATACATACCCAAGCCAAAATCTATCAAATACAATTTATCATCCTTAAGCATAAGATTGGCCGTTGTAAGATCACCATGAACTATACCAATTTTGTGCATCTTCGCTACTTCTTCCCCTAATTCACTCATGCGATCAACGGAAAAATTGTCTTTGAACCTCTCATTACCGAGATATCCCATATATATACTGTAATTGTCTTCTGATATCTTTATCGGAGCCGGCACCCTTATTCCGCTCTCGAAAGCTCTCTTCATGAGGCTGAATTCAAGCCTTGTCCTCCTTTTCCTTATGCTCTCGTCTATCTCCTTTATCCTGTATAATTTCTTAACCCTTTCCTTCACGATTGTGCCTTTATACAGGTATATCGCAGATTCTGCTCCAACCGATATAATCCTCTTTGATTCCATCTCAAGTCCTTATGAAAACTTTATCGCCGTCATTTAAGACGTAATTCAGGCTTACGCTTTGGCCCTGAAACTTAACATTGTTCCCGTACACCTCTGCGTAGCTATTCTTGCCCGTCTTTAAACCAAGCTCCTTCACTAGATCCCTGACAGTGCTGCCCTTCATCATTGGTATCGCATCCTTTGATTCTTCAGTGTATACTCTTATTATGCCAAACTCCTTCAACGCCTGCATGATACTTGGATCTTTTGAGACGACGCAGAATTTACCCTTTATTCCATAGTCCCTGTCAGAGATCACGATATCGCTCTGCTCAAAGATCTCCAGATTATCCTCTTTTTTCTTCATATAGACTACCTGGATATGCATGTCATCTACTATTATCACCCCATATGATACACTTTCAAACTTCGCTAACTTAAATCGTGATGATATCTCGTCCTCCCTGTAGCCTAGCAAGCAGACTCTCGGCCACTTTTTCTTCAAGGTCTGCACCTTATGCTTCTTAGATTTCTTTCCGGACTCTTTCCTGAGAAGGGACAGCCTTCTTCTTAAATAGCCAAATTCCCTTTCGCTTCCCTTATGCTTCGGGAGGATATGCATCATCTCTATAAGTATCTCCTCCTTCTTCTTCGGGTCCTTTTCCTTGCTGTAAGCTTCGCTTAATTCGTAGTATCTGCTTGGTGCATTTATCGGCATATCACATCTCACCTATAGTTTATTTTAACTGAATCTGTCCTAAATATAGGTTTTGGCAAGTAATCTCTATCTGGCTCATCCCTCATCAGGTATGCAGTGTAGGCAATCATTGCTCCATTGTCGCCAGCATACTCCATCGGTATGCTCTTGAATTTTGCCCCCCTGCTCTCTGACATAATTTTGCCCATCTCGTTAAGTCTTTTGTTAGCTGCCACGCCACCAGTTATCACGAAGCTCTCTTTCTCGGTGTAAGCTAAAGCTCTCTCACTTGCCTCCACAAGCATCGAAAACACTGTTTCTTGGAGGGAGAAGGAAAGATCTTCTATACTATATTTATCTTTTATCTTTGAAATGAAGGTTTGAATACCTGATAGACTGACATCCATCCCTTTTATGCTGTAGGGCAGCGGTATGTATTTCTTTCCTTTCAGCGCGTATTTCTCTATTTCCGGCCCGGCTGGAAAGCTTATACTCATATCTCTGCCAAACTTATCAAGCAAGTTGCCTACACCTATGTCCTGAGTTTCTCCAAATACACGGTAATATCCATCTGCGAAGGTTATTATCTGGGTGTTTCCTCCGCTGACATACAGCATGACCGGGTCTTCAAACCCAGTTTCCTTCCTTGCAATTTCCAAATGTGCTATGCAATGGTTAACTCCAATAACTTTTTTATTGTATTTTTTAGACAAAAACTTTGCAATCTGAAAACTCACCTTTAGCGGAGCATATATGCCTGGGCCTTGGGAAAATGCAAATATATCTATATCTTTTAACTTTATTCCTGCCTTGGAAAGCGCAGAGTTTATTATCTCCGGAGCCAGCTTGTAATGATGCTCCGCCGCTTCTCTGGGTATTATTCCTCCCCTTTTTGGTTTATAAGTATCCTTCTCATTTGCGAGTATGCTCTTCCCGTCGGTTATACCCACACCAAAAGTGTGTGCAGTGCTCTCTATTCCCAATACTAACATCTTTAACTTTACTCATTCCCTTAATTTAAAATTTAGATCTTTTGCGCAAATAATTAAATAACTTGGCTTATCTTTTGAAATGGACGGATATAGAATTTATTTTAAAGATTAAAACAAAAAGATTATAAATCTAATAAAGATTGAGGATAATTCTTTTTAAATTC
>JAGDXU010000013.1 GCA_023269965.1 Candidatus Parvarchaeota archaeon
ACTAAACGCTATGAGGAATCTTAAGATTCCAATAGGAGCTGGAAGCCCATGAATTAATTCATGGGAGGATGTCACACTTAAAAACTCACGTCTTTGCGGCTTCTGTTATCTTCTGCTTTATTGAGTCTATTACATTCTGAACGTTCTGCTGTCCTCCAAGAGAAGCTATTGCGGTGGTGGATAAGCCGGCTAAGCCACCTGCCATCCCTCCAAGCCCTTGAAAGAATTGCATAGGAAGGACTATCTTTGAGGAACTGGATTCACCCATCTGTTTAAGCGCCTGAAGATAAAGATACATCACAGACCTATCATCCAATGCCTTACCGCCCTCCCCTATAGCTTCCATGACTATCTTCTGCGCATCTGCCTTGAATCTCTGCGCCTGGAGCAGATTAGCTGATATCTCCGGCTGTATCATCGCCTGCACGACCTCTTGAGGAGGCGAAACTGTTCTTATTTGGACCATCGGCACATCTATCCCCCACTGGTAAGTTGCATGCCTTATTGCATCGGCCATTATGTCATTAAGTTTATCTATGCTTCCGAATACTTGCCTCATTGTCATTCCGGCAACGGTGTTCCTTACTATCGACTGGATCAAAGTATTAAGCCCCTGCCCATAGTTGTCAATCTGCAAAGTCGCTTTCTCTGGGTCTTTTATCTGGTAATATATTGTCCCGCTTAAAGACAGCCTTATATCGTCGGCAGTGAAGGCTTCGTCAGATTGCACATCCATCATTCTAACCCTTACATCTACCCTTTTATATTCCTGCTCAAAAAAGGGTATGACAATGGCCCACCCTGGCCCCGCCACCCTGTTGAACCTGCCAAGCCTAAAGATTATTCCCCTCTCAAACTGTGTATATTTCTTTACAAAGCCCACAAAGAAGAGGGTTATTATCAACGCTACAAGGAGAATTAAGAATAGATCATACGCTACCTGGAAATATACACCTGCAAAGAATAGGACAACTATCGCAAGTATGACTGCAACAAAACCCCAGAATTCTCCAGGTCCCATAATAAAGATATGAATTCTATAGAATTTAAACTCTATATATTTTGAGGTTATTTGTATCTGTAACCTAGTCTATTGGTATTAACCACTATCAAATTCATTGTCATCGCCTGCATGTTTTCTGCGTATCTGATAATGCCCCTCTTCCTGAACTCATCTGTCCCACCTATGAATCTGTTAAAGGATGGGAAGACAAAGCCATATCTTATGTCGCTTGATTTGTAGTCTTTAGGAGGTAAGAATAAATCAAAGAAAAGCCAGCAGTCTTCCCTGTAAATTACACCGTTTGAATCCCTGAAAAAAAGTAAAGGATGTAAGTGACTGAACGCAAGTAGTCTTGAGGAGGTTGCTGCCGCCTTAGAGGGCATGCTGTGGCCATGAAGAAAACAAACGTCATTGTGCAGAAACTCGCGCTCTAGTCTTACATTACTGAACCTGGATGTAAACCTATCTAAACCTGCATCATGATTGCCTCTTGTGATGATTATCTCATCAAAGCCCTTCGACACCTCTCTGAAAAACCTAAAAAGCATTCCCCCTTCGTACTCTGCGATTGGGCCGTAATTTGATCTTATATCGCCTAAAATTATCAATCTTTTTGATTTTATCTTTAATATGTCTCCAACGATAGTATCTGTCATCCTGCCTATGTTATACCCCTGTTGGTCCATCTCCCTCTCAAAGCCGAGATGGATATCACCTATTACTCCATAGTCTCCAAAGGTGACATATCTCTCTCCCTTGCGAAAAACGAAGGGGATGTCACTTATGTCCATAAGCCTATTTGAATTTTTCCGAATAAATGTTTGAGATTGCACAACAATAAACCAATAAATATGGAATAAGCTAAAATAAATAGTGGAAATAAAGCTGCTTGACATACCGAATTCGGGAGAACTTTACATCAAAGCTCTAAGGCTTAAGAGCAATGTTAGGATTGATTACAAGACCGACAAACATGTGTCCTTTATAGTGGAGGACGATGAAAAGACCCATAATGTGATGTATTTCTCGGAGAAGAACGGAGACAAGCAGTGGCAGTGCGACTGTAAGTGGTATACCCTTCAAAACAAGCCATGTTCCCATATTTACGCAGTGTGCATGGCTATCAAGGATGGAAAACTCAAGATATAGAGATAAATATGATTAATTGTTAGTTAATTATTATGCTCAGCGATTACACTGTTGCTGTATATGTACTTGGGGCGGCAGGAATAATATTGATCGGCTTCATTGGAAACACATTAGCTAAGCGCACAAGGATTCCTGCTATAGTGTGGCTAGTTACTTTTGGGATAATTCTTGGTCCTTTATTGGGTATAATAAATAGAAGCGCGCTTGTAAATATCTCACCATTGGCGTCCACCGTAGTCCTTACAGTTGTCCTTTTTAATGTCGGGCTTAGGCTCGATCTATACAAATCACTCAAACTGATGCCCTCTGCCTTAAGGCTGGCTGTGATAAATTTCATATTTTCTTCAGTTGTGGTATTTGCAGTGATGACCTTCTTCGGCTACTCCGCAGCATACTCCCTTCTCTTTGCGTTCATACTAGGGGGCACAAGCGTAGCCATTATCCCAGTGATCTCAGAACAGATAAGAATGAAATCCTCTGCCAAGACACTGGTGACTCTAGAGGCCACGCTTACGGACCCCATAGGTATAGTCCTTGCACTCGCAATGATAAGCATAATCTTGCTTTCTACTTACAGTGTAGTCACTGCTGCATCAGCAATAGTTTCTCAGTTTTCGATAGGCATAGTAATAGGCGCGGTATTTGGACTGATTTGGATCCCAGCTATGGGGGTGATACAACAGAGGAAATATGAATTTTCCTACGTAGCCTCACTTTCGATGGTTTTTATAGTTTATCTGATTGCGCAGTATCTTGGAGGGAATGGGCCCCTCTCTGCTCTTACTTTCGGGATAATGATAGCAAATGGAGAGATTATCTATAGGTCTCTTAGATACAGGCATCCGCATTACTTTACCCTTGACAAGGAGTCAAAATCTTTCAACAATCTTATAACATTTATAGTGACGACCTTTTTCTTTGTTTATCTAGGTGGTTTGATAACATTCAGCAGCGCTACCTACTTCATACTGGGGGCTGTAATATCAGTAGGGCTGTTCCTTGTGCGCATAGTGGGGACCAAGATTTCTCTTTACAAAAATAAATTGAAAAGAAGGGACATGGCGGATATAAATGCCATGATTTCACGTGGCCTTGGGGCTGCAGTCCTTTCGACCTTGCCTTTGGAGTATGGTTTACTCCATACAAATGCGTTTATAGACGTGACATTCAGTGTGATATTTATCACTATATTCATAAATGGTGTTATGCTTTACTACAACAGTAGGAAATGACACTTCCCTATGAATAGATTCATATGTTCCTGCTTCTTAGCGAATCACAGCCTATAGAGAGGCAGACCTTAGCTTATGGGGATAGACTGGATTATGTTCTCAGAGTTAGGGTTAGTTATCTTTATAGCCCCCACTCCACCTGGAGAAAGCTCAAAGAAAGTGAAAGAGGAGTACATTATGCTGTTCAGTACATTTCCATTTGAGTCAGTGAGAATGAAGTTATTTCCGTTGCATGTTATAGGTTCACATATCAAAGTTCCTTTAGAAAGAAAAGCTGACTCCCCCAACGACTGAATTCCATTAAAAGAGGATGGAAAAGAGATACAATTATAAGATAGTTGGGTCTGGTCAAACAGATAAGGCGGTTGCGAAAAAGTCATATCATTGGGAGAAGATACCACCTTAAATGGACCTGAACCTGGCTCCTCGTCTATGGTCAAATTTATGTATCCATTTTCATTGTTTACCACAGCGCTGGTGCATTTCTCTGAGAAATTTATCGCATTGGACACTGGGAATGAATTTGTATTTGGCTCTGTGAATGAAATGCTATCACATACTTCGCCGCTGCTGTTTATGAACTGAATTTCTCCGCCTGTGACTGAAACATTTATGCTTCCGTTTACTGAAAATACGAAGTATGAATCAGCGAAATTTCCAAAATTGGTTGGATAACTAAAAACCACCTGCGAAAAGTAAGGCGGCAACGTTGGGTAAACAGATGGAGAACTAACCGTTATTGTTTTCTGTTGTATGTAGGTTTGTCCGAAGGCTTGGGATTGGGAGGCGCCAGATTTCGTGAGCTGTGCGTAGCAAAGGTCATAATTGTTAACAAGCGAATCCATAGTGGAGTTGTAAGGATGATTCGGGTTAAACCAAGACGGGTTACTGTAAAGGGTTGAATTGCACGATGGACTGTCATAGATCTGAACCACCTCAGAGGAAGGGTTTGAAAAAGTTATAGATGAAGACGACTGAACGGATGAACACGCAGAGCTGGCCATAGAGATTAAAGTATTGAATGACTGTTCAGAACTGTTTGTAGATATCAAATGGCTTATCAAAGTATACATGAACAGGAGGATAAAGAACATCATCAATATCATCCCAAACCACACCAGTATATCCATTCAGAATAGGAGTATTTTTACGAATAATAACTTTGCTGTTTTTATCAAACTAAACTGAGGAAATTTGCACCTTCAGAGAGAGGGAAACGAACTAAAAACTGTAAAAACTGGGAACATAAAATCACTTATTGAAGGACTCATCCTATATACTCTACACACGATATTGATGGGTCTCCAGAGCCGTAATTACATCTTTGCTCCAATATGTTTCCGGGTGAGCCATGAAGGAAGAGAAAAGGATTATAATTGCAGCTCAATCCATTTATTTGACAGAAAAGACTATTGACGCTTATGAAAATTGGCTGGCCGTTCTCTACATCCAAAGGGACGCAATCTAGGTTAGTTATATAATCCGAAGGTATTCCATAGTCTTTGTAAGGCGAAACCGTTGCATTCAGGAAAGCCACGCATGCTTGGCCCAAGTCTGTTTCTATGGCTAATAAGTCATTCTGGCTATTGCCAAGCAATGAATTGTTTATGAATGTCATCGCGCCTCTACTCCCATTTACTTGGGCTATATCAGTCAAGAAAGGCAGAGAAGGAGTTGATGAAACCATCCAATTCGGTAGATCATTTTCAGCTGATGGGTTAATATAATCCCATGTACTGGCATAGCTTGAGGAAGAGTAGACAAACTCAAAAGGTTTGTATGTACCAGAACAGATGAAGAACTTTCCTGAAAGCGATGCTGGATTATTTGGAGAAGTCAATACTGCATTCCGTGAAAGCTCATCCAGTAAGTTGATACAGTTGCTGCTACCGTAGAATTGACCCATAAAGCTGTTACCCTTAAATGATGGAAGGACATCACCTGTCAATACGCTTAGATGCGTAGTCAGGGCTGTCTGAGTAAGACTTACATAGGAGTTTATTGACGAAATAGCTGCTGATAGCCCGCCTGCGCCAAACAAATATATGTAAGCGACTATGACTACTATTATCAAACCTATGACAAGAGCGATTACAAACTCAAGGAAGAATGTAGCGCCTCTCTTATCCATTACCAAACTAAAACAACCGATATATTTATTTGTTCTTTGATGCTTCGGTCCACTTGAAATTTCTTGGATCCCTATTCATAAGATAATACGAAAAGCACTTTCTTTTGTCAAAATAGTACACTGTTCCATCCACTTTCACATACATGAATCCGGTACCCTGCTTAACTTCTTTCCCACAAAAACTACATTTTGCCATATCATCTTATGGGCAGCGCTTCCATCTCCGTATCCCTCAACATCAATACATCGCCTATGTTTATAGGACCTCTGACATTTCTGCGGATTATCTTGTCCTTATCAAACCCGCTCAATACTTTACACCTGACCTGGACTATCTCCCCGGAGGCACCAAGTCTTCCAACTATCTCCACTACTTCAGCCGGGGTCGACTCCCTAGTGTAAACCTCCTTGCTGGGCTTACCCTGCTGCTTCTGAACAACTTTTGTGTCTTTTTCAGCCATAGATTAATTATCATTTAGTTATCTTCTTTATAAGTTCCTGCAGGGAGTGCTCCTCTTCACCAGCGTCTACCACAGCAACGGCTGATGCTCCCACGGGCATACCAACCACACTTCCAAGCTGCTTTCTGCTTCCAACTGAAACATACGGCACATTTTTGTCTTTCGAAAGAAGTGGCAGATGCATTATTATCTCCTTCGGTGAGACGTCACTTGCAGAAACTACAAGCTTCGCTTGGCCTCTCTCTAGGCTCTTTGTCACTTCATTCACCCCTTTCCTTATCACCCCTCCCTTAGTGCGTATCTTCTCGAGAGTGGAGTAAACCAGATTATCTAATCCCTTCTCAGCTTCATCCATATTCAGCCTCCATTAATTTTCAATTCAGATATAGTCTCTATACATGTATTTAAATATTAATGAATAGATAAATAGACTATGCAAAAGGCAAGAATAAAATTGACATCGACTGATACCAAGCAGCTCAAAGCTGTCTGCGACCAAATAGCAGACATATCGAAGAAGCTCGGCACATCTATACACGGGCCTATACCGATACCTACAAAAAGAATAAAGGTCACGACAAGAAAGGCGCCGAATGGCTCTGGTAGGGAAAGCTATGAGACATGGGAGCTGAGGCTCCACAAGAGAATCATAGACATGCAGGCTGATCCAAAGGCATTACATCTAATAATGAAGACACCCATCCCAAAGGAAGTAAATATAGAGATGGAAATAACTGGACCTTAAATGCCCCTGCATTTCAACTAGACTCACTAAACTTTTAAATCGGTGATTCCTATTAAATTGAGTGGAGACCTTCAAAGAAACAAGAGAGAAATTCATAATAGCAGCGCTAGTCCTTACACTTATACTTTTATTTACTTCGGTAATATTCGCTGTAGAGCAGAAGATGAGTATAGCAGATGCTTTCTTCTACATAATCTTTTCTTTAGAAACCTTTAATTACAAAGGTGACTATGGTATACTGTTGCTTTTCATCTCTTTCTTTATTGGAGTGTTCGCAGTTTACCTGTTCGAGACTCTAATCTACTTGGTTAGGGATGAATTTGGAGGTGTGGTTTATATGGCACAAACGCTTAGATTGAAGGACCATTACATTGTATGCGGTGGTGGTAGGATAGGGCAGCATGTAGCTAACTTGCTGAAGGAAAAACATAAGAAGGTAATAATAATAGAGAAGGATGAGAACGTAGCGCTTGAGCTTAAAAATATGGGTTTTAAAGTTCTGAAGGAAAATGCATTGGAGGAAAAAACCTTTAAGATGGTAAATACCTCTAGAGCGAAGGCAGTATTTGCATGTTTGGGCCAAGACGTAGACAATTTCATCGTGATATTGAATGCAAAGGCAGCAAACAAAAACATAGTTGTAATATCAAGGTGTAACTCCGTCAAAAATATAGGTAAATTCAAAAACCTTGGGGCTGATGAAGTAGTCCTGCCAGAAATTGCAGGAGCAGACAGGATGGTCTACTTGGAGGAGCGCTTCAAACCCAAATGAAGACGTTAGAATATCTCTCTTTGCTTATAGAGGAGTACTATGTAGAGTTGTTTATACTTGAGAGTATAGTTGTCTGGCTGCTCTTTCCAACTTTCCAATATATATTTTTAGTGATAGCGGCATTGTCACTGTCAATGGTCATATCTTTATTCTTTAGAGCGCTTGTGAAAAGCCAAAGGCCAGCAGAAGCTATGAAAAGGAAGTATTTAACGCACTCAAAGCTAGGGAAGAGGAGTTTCCCTTCAGAGCACGCTGCTATATCATTTAGCTTTGTGGGGTTGTTTCTAAATAGTTACATATTAATCCCGCTTCTTCTTTTCGCACTATTCGTAAGCTACTCAAGATTATACGTAAAAGCACATTACTTAAAGGATGTTGTAGCTGGTGCATTGATAGGCTTTCTTAGCGGATTACTCATATCCCATGTAAGTTACATCATGCTATTGGTATGAACTGCGCTTACCTTGGCCCGAAATGATCTTCTCCGCTGTAATCTTTACAGACTCCGAGGAATTGTGATTTAGATTCCACCCTAAGCTCTTTATCTTATCTGTAGCAAGAAGCATAACTGGGACATCTCCTTTCCAACCGCGATCTTCGCTGCCAAATTCAAAAACTGGCTGCAATCCCATGGTTTTGCTCACGATCTCCGCGATTTGCCTCACTGTGATGTAATCATCCGAGCCTATATTGAACACGTCAATATCCTTCTGAGGATTAGATGCAAGCACCATAGCTTCAACGCAGTCTTCAACATAGACATAAGACTTTTTCTGATTTCCGTTACCCAGTATCTCAAGCAAGTTCCTATTTTTGTTTAATTTATTTATAAAGTCGTGTATTACCCCATGATCTGATCTTGGACCGACAACGTTTGCAAGTCTAAATATGGCCCCCTTTATGCCGAATGTAGAAGCATATGCTGATATGAGCGACTCAGATGCGAGCTTGGAGGCCCCATACAAAGAAATAGGCATCAGCGGCCCATAATTCTCTGGTGTTGGTATTGTTTTCGCTTCTCCATACACAACTGATGAGGAAGTGAAATTTATCTTCTTTACGTTATTCTTTCTCATAGCTTCAAGGACGTTGTAAGTGACAATGATATTCTGATCTATCATGTCTCTTGTGTTTGTGAGCCCAGATTTAACATCCGGGTTCGCAGCCAGATGCCATACCTCCTCAACATCCTCAAAGTAAGAGGATATATCATCCTTCAAAAGATCGGCTTTTATGAACTCAAATGAATCCTTATCAAGGTGATAATCTATATTCTCCTTCTTTCCTGTGCTTAAGTTATCTATAACCTTCACGCGGTAATCTAAGAGCATGAGCTTATCAACTAAAGACGCGCCTATAAACCCCGCCCCTCCAGTGACCAAAACCTTTCTATTCATAGCAGATATTAATTATACAATGCACTGCTTTTAAATATAGCTGCTTAATTTATTGTATGATGCAGTCGTAGTCTAGTGGGAGGACATGAGCCCTCCAAGCTCGTGACCCGGGTTCAAATCCCGGCGACTGCATATTGAGGGATCATGAAAAACACAAACGTGTTGCTCTTGACTAAAACTCTGAGAGCTTTTTCAGTTGGGTTTATAAGCATAGTATTACCGCTTTACCTGTCTTCTTTAGGTTTTTCAAAAGTAGAGGTAGGTGTAGTGTTCACTCTAATAATTGTTTCCAGCGCAACATTCACTATGCTATCACATAGATTCGCTCGCTTTATAGGTAGGAGAAATTCTTTGATGATGTTCTCTTTTATCACCGCATTAAGTTCGCTTGGGATGTTTCTTATTAGCAACTCTATACTTTTTGTTATATTTGCCTTGCTGTCACTGATCAGTGTCAATGGAACTGACATCGGCCCAACATTCAGCCTTGAAAACGCGGCATTCTCAGACTCTGCAAAAGGTAAGAACCCAAGATATTTCTCAATATATAATGTAATTGGAGGTATCGCGGTGGCGGCTGGATCCTTGTCAGTTTCCTGGCCAGGCGTGTATATAAAGGATTTCTTCTTTGTGCTTTTCTTGCTCTCGCTTTCTTCAGGTATGTTGTATCTAATGCTCAAAGAAGAAAAGAAAGAAAGTATCACCAAAAAGATAGTGATACCAGAAGCATACAAGAAAAAGATAGATGGGCTTGCTGAGCTATTCAGCATAGATTCTTTTGGTGGAGGATTCACGCTTCAAGCTATCATAGCCTATTTCTTCTTCATAAAATTTGGACTCACGGAGTCATATCTCGGGTACATATTCTTTTTGGCGAATGTGCTCGTTATATTATCTTATTTCTTTTCGTACAAACTATCTCAGAGGATAGGGTTGATAAACACTATGGTATTCACACATCTCCCTTCGAACATATTCTTAATCTTAATCGCATTCTCTCCGACTGCAATTCTGGCTGTAATATTTTACTTGATTAGGATGTCACTAGCTGAGATGGATGTACCTCCAAGACAGGCATACACCATGATGGTTATACCTAAAAGATACAGGAACAAAGCTGCCGCAACCACTACCGCAGCCAGGATGTATACTCAGTCTATATCCCCTATGATAAGCGGGCAACTGATGCAATTCGTAAGCAATGGCTCCCCATTCTTATTTGGCGGGTCATTAAAGATAATATATGATATCCTACTTTTCAAGAGGTTCAGGAAGATAGCTACAGTTAGCAAATGAAGGGAAATTTAAACGTATAAAGAACCATCAATGGTGCACAAATAAAACAATTATTAACAATGAATATTATTATATAATGATACACGAGCTGGGTTGGCTGAGTGGTTAAAGCGCCGGTCCCGAGAACCGGTTTCCGTAAGGATGCACAGGTTCGAATCCTGTACCCAGCGTTTTGTGACACCGCCTCGATTACTTTTGGTGATAGCACATTGCAAATCAAGAGTTAAAACGCTTAAAAATATACATTGATATCATTAACGAATGAGAAAGAAAACGATATTTGGTCTACTTGCCTTGTTTTTATTCATATCATTAATTTCACTAAGCCAAGTTCATGGCCAAACCTCCTATATAAATGTAACTGACAGCATCAATCAAACCTCGAATGTATACGCCGAAAACATCGTCAATTACTCTATCCTTTTATCTGGGGCAAATGGAACTTTTGTGGCCCCTATCCCTGCCAATTCTTATGACATATCAGTTTACCTTAACGGCACCAATACTAATTTTGTGTATCAGAACTTGTCCTCTTACTTGATACTTAGTATAAATGGCATCAATGGATTCAGCAGATTAGACATCCTGTTTACATATAATGAGAATGTCAATGTTAACGACTCTTACTTTATGGATACTTATTACTTTATCCCTCCCTCATTTACAAGCTACTTCAAACTTGATATGCTTCTACCGGAGGGAGCATATGCAGTTACCTCCAACAAGCCGAATAACTATGGACCAAGTGTATATGGATTTTTCACGAATGGTAAAAGAATAGACGCAAGATGGATTATAGAAAACCAGTCTTACTCTTCAGGTCTGTATGTAATTATACCTTTTTACTTGGGGTACAAGCTCTCCGTGCATGCACCACAACAGCAGAGTGATCTGCTAGATATAATTTACATCTTGATAGCTATAGTCATAGCTATATTAGGATATGAACTCAGATTAGTCTTGGCTAAAAAGGATAACACCACATCTCTCCGAAAAAGAAAAGCGAGGAGATATAATCCATTCAATATTCTTCTAAGCGGAGATGAAAAGAGGATACTTAGTTTTATTCCAAAAGATGACTTCATAATGCAGAATGAAGTTGTGCAAAAGAGCGGGTATTCCAAGGCAAAGGTAAGCAAGATAGTTTCAAAGCTTTCAAGATATAGATTTGTAAAAGTGATTCCAGAGGGAAGAAATAATAAACTGAAAAGGAATTGAGTCATGTTCAGCAACAAAAAAGGATATAGGGTTGAGAGGAAGATAAGGCTGATATTAAGCAAACACGGGTGGCATGTTGTCAGATCTGGCGGCAGCCTTGGCGAGTATGATTTGATTGCATTCAAGCACAAAAAATGTGTATTTTTTCAGATAAAATCAACATCTAAAAAGGTGCTCTATTATTACGGTTACAATAAGTCGTCTTTCCTCGGCTTTCCATTCTTGCTTGTAGTGGACTTTGGATATGGCAACGTAAGAGTTCTAAAACCCAGGGGAAAAGTAAAGCCTTCCGATGGCGAAAAATTTGAAGAATACCTGCAAAAAAACCCCTAGAAACAGTTTCCAATGGTTTCACAGTATCGTTTTAAATGGGGTATATTGTCATTACCATTAAGGTTTTGGGCTGCTCGGACCTCAAAACCTTATTTTTATTTTTCTATTGTTTTTGCTTGGGTAATTGGCCAGTGACATTTATAATGAAAGATCTGTTTACTAGGTAAAACTCTATATTTTTGGAGTTTAGGTTGTTTTCTATGTATTTTATGTTATCTAATTTATCTTCGAAGAGGAGTATACGATGATACTCTTTACTTAGTTTCTCTACCTCCAGCAATTTCCACTCCTCATCTTTCAGATAATGATTATCTGGCAGGATTATCTTGTTATATCTCAAGCCGTATGTATCTAGCAGTTCCTTTGTCTGTCTTCTAAATTCTTCGCCCCTTGCACTCAGTATTATGGTTTCACTCCTCTCTCTTTCAGCTCTTTCATTTAGATATCTAATAATCGGTTTGTTCGGTGTAAGTTTTTCACCGTATCTTCCATATGCAAACGTGTAAAGTTGACTTTTCCAAGCCTTACTGAAATCTTTTGGAATTTTACCATCTCTGCTGATGATCTCAAGGTCACTCAGTGTTTTACAATCTTCTTCACCTTTTTTCTCTCTTTCCACTATTTCATGCAAATCCTTTGCCGCTAAAATAATGGCTTCTCTGTTAAAAAATAAAGTATCATCAAAATCAGAAACCAACGCTATCAGTTTTTCCATATTCTAAGTATATCACAATCAACCTAAGAATATCCTAGCTAAAGTGACAACAATAACTATCGCTATGCCTATGAATACGATTGTCTGCGGCTTTACCTTTATCTTGCTTTTGTATTCAGAGTAATACTGTACCAGCCCTCCAAAAGACGAAGGCATCCTCGCTTGTCCTTTCTTATTCATAAATAACTCCAAATTTGGAATTCACCTCTTTATATCTTTTCACATAAATCATGTTATAATAGACGTTTTACATTTAAAAACACTATTTATAGCCTACAGAATTCAAAACTTATCAATATGAACCATATCACCTATCTTTGGTGGGGTCTGTTCATAACCTTTACTTTCTTCAGAGGAATAGCCTATGGGTATAACCCACCTAACTATATAATCCTCAGGTAAACCAAGGATTTGTCTCATCTTTGCCTGATTTAGGTTAGTGATAGACGCATTGCTCAGACCAATTTCAGATGAATGAACTATTATAAATTCAGCAACCATCGCAGCGTTATCTATACATATCTCATTCGCTTCTTCCTTTTCAAATAGAGATTCAAGTTTTTTGGGGTTGCAAACTATGATTACAATGAAAGGAGCAGAGTCGATGTTTGGAGTAAGGCAAGCCTCACTGACTGCTTTTTTTATGTCCTTGTCTACGACTATGATAAACTCATATTCATATATGCCAGTCGGATTCGGAGCAAACCTTGCAGAATCAAGCAAGTCTACGATGGTCTCCTCTTTGACTTCCTTATCAGAGAACAAAAAAGTGGCTTTTCTTGATCTTAACACGTCCGAGATACCCATAGAATTTGATTGGATGTCAACAAATATATATGTTAAGTCAATCCAAAATCAGGAGTAGGTCTCTATTATTTCGCCGAGGACTTCCCCTTTACCCCCGGTGGCTTTGACCAGCAGCTCGTTACATACCAAGCATTTCACATCAGATGATGGCCTACTGAACACTATCTGCTCGTTTTTGCATTTCTTACATCTAACTTTCACAAATGCACTCTCAACGTTTTTAAAAATTATCTCTTCCATATCACTTTATCTCAAGCTTCTTGGCTTTCTTCCCCCTCTTTTGGACTTCCATCTTGCCGCACTTATTACACTTGTATCTTATATCGTATCTCTTTGTAGTTTTCACTTTTATTTTTTTATGCTCAAACATCGGGTAGGGAGTGCTTCCATAGCCGTGGTCAATATTCCACAGTTTTCTTCTACTTCCCTTTGTCATGGTTCCCCTTCTGCCTGGCTTTACTAACACGACCGTGTGCTCAGTGTACTCTCCACAGTATTTGCAAAAACGATTAACTTTAGATGGAATTTTCATTCTTTTCTATAGAAAGTGGGTGTATTTAACTTTAACTTAGTGGTCTGGATGACACAAAAATTAATTTAAGCCGATGAAAACTAGAATAATGTATGAAAAAGATTTATCTTGAAATAATGCCTGCAGCGTTTTTGGTGTTAACTTTTCTTATCTTTCCCTTATCTTTCGCTGAAACTTCCGTATCTCTTAACTTTAACTTGGTCCCCCTCTATACTCAAGGCACATGTCCTTTTCTCTCTCCATTGCAACTAAGAACAGCATATAACTTCACGCAGCTATACGCTCAGGGGATAAATGGTGCCGGGGAGAGCATAGCGATAGTAGATGCACATGGGGCTGCCGGACTTCTGCAAAGCCTTTCAGCCTTTGACAATGCATATGGTCTCCCTCCACTCAGCTTGGGATCAAATCTCTTCATAATCGAGCCTTATGGCGCCCCAACTGTAAACTACTCTAACTGGACGAGAGAAACAACACTTGATGTAGAGGTTACCCACTCTCTTGCACCAGGTGCTAAGATATATTTAGTAATAACTCCTGATTCTTCAAGCTTACTTAATGCAGTGAATTACACTATAAATAATCTTCCTGTGAATGCTATATCAATCAGCTGGGGGGCTCCGGAAGGGGAGTACTCTAGTAGCTCTCTATCTGATTTTAACTCAATCTTTCAAAATGCCTACGATAAAGGTATAAATGTTTTCGCCGCGAGCGGAGATTCGGGGGCGTATAACGGTGGCAATGGCTTATCAGTAAACTTTCCAGCCTCAAGCCCTGATGTCATATCAGTTGGGGGAACAGTGCTTTCTGTATCATCATCTGGGAGTTATATAAGTGAGACAGCTTGGAATGATAGCGGGGGCGGCGAAAGCGGGTTCTTCGCTAGGCCAATATTCCAGCCCCCATTAAGCAGCTATAGGGAAGTCCCAGATGTGAGCTTCAATGCTGGCACTCCAATATGCACTTACATAAATGGCTCATGGGAGGGACTTACTGGGACTAGCATGGGCGCTCCAGCTTGGTCTGCGCTATCCTCATTGATCGAACAGAAACTCAGCACAAACATGCAACTTCTCCCAAGCTTATACGAAGTGTTCCAAACTGCCCCCTCTTTCGGATTTCATCTGATAGATTCTGGATGCAATGGATTTTACTGCGCCAATGGGAATTATAGCATGGTTACTGGGATTGGGAGCCCTATAGCATACTCACTTGTGCAGATACTCGCAAAAACCTCCTATCAGATACCATTCCTATCAAACGCTAAAGGTGCTATATTTGAAGTAAATGGGAAGAATTATACAACAAATCAGACCCTAAACCTGACATTTGGGGAGAAGATCAATTTAGTTGTGTATAATCTCTCGCTTGGGGATGTAAGATACATAGAACCGAAGATATCCGGGCTAGTCTCATCGAGTAATAATCAAGCATCCTTTTTTGTAACTTCCCCAGGGGAGATTTACATAAACTTTACGCCGCAGGTGGAAGTCATGGTTAAAAACTATGACGCGAACTCAACACTAATAAATTGGATAAATAAAGGGGGTTATGTGAACTATGCGTTTCCTTTGAACTATTCTACGAAAGGAGAGAGATATACACTTAGGGGGATTGAGGTAGATAACGGCGGCATAATTTACTCCAATGTATACAGCCAAGCGGTCTTCTATCCGATAAACATCACACTCCTGCTCAATAAATACAGCAAGATGGATGTGACACTTTACGGCCCTATAGGCAATATCAGCGCCGAAGCCGTGTACTACAAGTATGTGCCATTGTCTAACCAAGAATCCATACATAGATCAATCGTAACCAATGGCACACAGATATTCTATGCTTCTAACACCTCGGTCAACTTTATACCTATTCCAGAGCAACAAGGTGATTATCTAATAGACGGGTATAATCTAACCAATTTCATTGGAAACCAAGTTAGCTTATATTTCTATAGGTTCTCGCGCTTGACTATTAACTTTATATCGCTATCTGGGAACCAAGTCTCTCCGTCTAGCATAGATCTCTCTGGGGCAATCGAATTCAATGGTTCTTTCTGGTCATTACCTGATCAGAATATAACAATATACAAATTATACTACAATAAGTTAAGCATTTTGACTTCACCTATAAAGCTCTATACATATGGCACAAACCTTACAATCCATGTAAATGCTACAAATGTATATGTCACTCCCTCAATTTATCTAGTTCCTTTGCCTTTTGAGAAAGTTGATATACATATAGAGAACTCTACTCTTTCGAATACTACGGGTTTATTTGGCAGAACACAATTCACTAATTTGCCAGCAGTGCCATATTCTATTAACTTCTCATTTGCAGGGCAGAATTATACCTTTTCAAATCTTCGAGGCGAGTATCAAAGTCTCCCTGTATATCCAAATGATATGGTTATATATTTAATTGCCGGGATACTCGTCATAGCGACAATTTCCTTTGTAGTTATTGAGAGAATTAGAAAGAAGGTAAAATCTCACCGTGAGTAAACTGAGAGCAGTTTTTGAAATTTATATCTAAGGTTATCAAACCTGTTTATAGTAAACCTTAAATACTAGTTATGTTTATAATAAACATATGGAATTACCACAAACTTTGACAAATAAGGTATTTGATATTGTTGAGAAAGGAGATGAAATCACCGTCATAGTCAGAGACGGTGAGATAAATGAGATAAAAGATGATATTGATAAATTTATATACAATGATTTGAATGTATACGCGGATAAGCTGGTAAGATTTATTGAAGAGGAGGATATTATAAACAAAGAGATGTTCAAAATGATGTTTGACAGTGTAAGCCTCATAGATAACTCTCCACTGCTTTCAAAGTTTGGGCTTAAAAGGTATGTAGAGATAGTCTATGACCTTACAAATTTAGATCAGACAAATAAAATGCTCTTTAACTACGCACTTTTTGGCAGAGGTAAAACCTCTGGTCTGATACAAAGTGTTAATGGAAAAAGGATAGGAAAAGGGGTGATACTGATACCTTATGATGCAAAGGGAGCCGTTGAAAGATTTATCAACGGCTGGAATATAAGGTACAGCGAACGCGAAGTACTTAACTTTGAATGGGGGTTAGAAGATGGAAACGAATGAAGAAAACATTGGGATAGAACTTAAGGTTGCCGAAGCTCACCAAGATGATATTGGATATAATCTTGTGAGAGTAGACAATAACATATTAAAACAGATCGGCGTAAGACCTGGAGAGTATGTAGAGATAGAAGGGAATAGAAAAACCGTCGCGCTTGTAGATAGAGCATACCCTGCAGACCTCAATCTAAGGATAATAAGGATGGACGGGACAACGAGGAAAAATGCAAAGGCCACAATAGGGGAAAACGTGATAATAAGACCGGCAGAGGTCACAGAAGCAGACGAGATAACAATTGCACCTACCTCAAACAATGTGAAGGTCAATGCTGCTTTGTTGTCAAAACTTTTAAATGAGAGAGCGCTGACAAAGGGTGATTTAGTGAAGGTAGGAAACTCAACTAGAGGGGGTAATATAGGTGATATATTCGGAGATGAGTTTATACACATTATGCTTGAGGGGTTTCCAGGCACGTCAATATTTGGATTTGGGGAATTGACCTTTGTGGTCCTTAATACCTCTCCAAAGGGATACGTAGTGGTAACGAGTGCAACAAAGATCAACTTATCGCATGAGCCAGTAAAGTCTGTCGAAGAAAGGGTAAGGACTGTGAGCTATGAGGACATCGGTGGAATAGCTGATGCAGTTAGCAAGATAAGGGAGATGGTTGAACTTCCGCTTAAGCACCCAGAGATCTTTATAAGATTAGGTGTAACGCCTCCAAAAGGCGTGCTTCTATACGGTCCGCCCGGCACAGGAAAGACATTGCTTGCAAGGGCTGTAGCCGATGAAAGCAGCGCACACTTCATCTCTATAAACGGCCCGGAGGTGATGAGCAAATGGGTTGGAGATGCAGAGAAGAGACTTAGGGACCTGTTTGATGAGGCAGAAAAGAACGCACCGTCTATAATATTCATAGATGAGATAGACGCGATAGCAACCAAGAGAGAGGAAAGCGTGGGAGAAGTTGAGCACAGGGTAGTTTCTCAGCTTCTAACTCTAATGGACGGGTTGAAGAGCAGAGGCAAGGTAATAGTTATAGCCGCAACCAACAGGCCAAACGCAATAGACCCTGCTTTGAGAAGACCCGGTAGATTTGATAGGGAAATACAGATAGGTGTGCCCGACCAGAATGGAAGGCTTGAGATATTAAAGATACACACGAGGAGAATGCCTTTAGACAAGAATGTGGACCTGCCATACCTTTCAAAGATAACACATGGGTTTGTAGGCGCGGATATAGAAGCGTTGGTGAAAGAAGCTGCCATGAATGTGATAAGGAGAAACATAAGCGAACTCAACATAAAAGAGTCGGAGAACATACCAAAGAAGGTACTTGACAACCTTGTGGTAACACAAGACGACTTTATGGAGGCACTTAAGTATGTAAGGCCTAGCGCAATGAGGGAGGTCCTGGTTGAAAAGCCAAATGTAAAATGGTCCGATATTGGTGGACTCGAAAACTTAAAGAAACAGCTTATTGAAGCGATAGAATGGCCGGTAAAGTATCCCGATGCATTTAAGAGAATCGGCATAAAGCCACCCAAGGGGATACTGCTCTATGGACCTCCTGGCACGGGAAAGACGCTGCTTGCAAAGGCGATAGCAACCGAAACTGAAACAAACTTTATAACCATAAAAGGTCCCGAGATATTCAACAAATACGTCGGAGAAAGTGAGAAAAACATAAGAGAAATATTTGACAAGGCAAGGCAGGTATCCCCATCTATAATATTTATAGATGAAATCGACGCACTCGCGACAAAACGCACTGGATACGAAGGAAACCCCGCTGCGGAAACTGTGGTGAACCAACTCCTAACGGAACTTGATGGACTTCAGGATCTAAAAGGAGTTATAGTTATAGGTGCCACAAACCGCATAGACAAGGTTGACTCAGCCATACTTAGGCCTGGAAGGTTCGACAGCATAGTATTTGTCCCACCTCCAAATAGAGATGAACAGAGGAAAATCCTCGAGGTTTATCTAAAGAAGATGCCATTGGATGAAGATGAGAAAGCTCTCATAGATTACTTACTTGATAAAATTGAGGGCTTCACAGGCGCCGATATAGAAAGGCTAGTAAAAGAGGCTGGTCTTGCTGCGCTTAGGGAGGACATAAATAACTCAAAGGTGAGCAGAAGACACTTTGAAAAGGCACTTCAAGTTGTAAAACCAAGTTTGACACCTGAGGAGATAAAGGCGTACAATGAGCAGGCGGCTAAGTTGTATGAAGATAAAAAGATTGGCGCTGCCGAGAAATTAAACTACTTCGGATGATGTGGAATACGAACAGATTTACGCGCTGATCTTGAATGACGAGTTAGGGTGGGAGCATCTTATAACCACTATAGTGAGGGAGGAAAATATGAACCCCCTCAATATAGATCTGATAACAATAGTCGACAGATTTGTCGACTATACTGTAAAAATGAGGACATTGGACTTCAGATTCAGCGGAAAGTTCGTGTACACTGCTGCCATTCTTTTGAAAATGAAATCTGACGCCTTGATGGATAAGGTTCTTGAAAAGGAGATAAAGCACAACGAAACTGAAAAAAGCTCATATATACGCGCAATGCCGGCTGAGATATCAATATTCCCTAAGTTAACAGTCAGCAGAACGAAGCCTAGGACCATAACCGAATTACTTAGTATAATAAGAGAAATGATGAGCCTCCAGCGAAGGCAGAAAATAAACTTCAAACTACAGCCAAAAGAGATAAAAATCGAGGAGAGAATGCTTACCCTTATGAAAAAGCTGTCATCCCTTTTTAAGAGAGCAGAGTCTATCTCATTCTCTTCACTCCTTGAAGAGAGAAGCAGAAAGGAGGTGGTTTACACCTTCTTGCCGCTCGTACTCCTGGCGTCCCAAAGGAAGGTGGACCTCATACAAAACGAACCGTTCAGCGAGATATTCATAAGGAACGTTGGAGGATAGATATGCCCGAGACAAAAAGACTACCGAAGCTAAAACAAAGGGTGGAAGCGCTATTATTTGCAGTTGGTAGCGGCTTACCGATGGAAGAACTGGAGAAGAGGACTAAATCTGACAGGATACTGATAGAGCGGGAGATAAATAAGCTGAATAGGGCATACGAAGAGAATGAAAGTGCATTCTTAATCGTAAAAGAAGGAGAAATCTACAGGATGCGACTTAGGGATGAGCTTATGCCGAATATAGAGGATCTGCTTAAAACAGATATGAGAGACAGCTTATTGATGACTCTAAGCATAATAGCCTTAAGGCGCAAGATAAAGGAGTCTGACTTAATGAAGTTACGCGGAAGCGTGGCTTATCAACACGTCAAAGAACTTGAGAAGAGGGGTTTTGTCACTACTTCGCATGAAGGTAAGTTTAAGTTTGTCCGTCTCTCCCAGCAATTCTATGAATATTTTGACATAAAACAGGATGAACTTAAGGAGATAAAGGATAAAATAGAAGAGGAAGAAAAACTTAAAGAGAGATCTATAGAATACACCGGTAACTAAAAAACAACTGGCTTCCTGCTAACTTCATTAACTTCGCTCTTGTCAACTGTAGGTTCCTCCTTTACAGCAGATTCTTTAGGTTCAACTTGCTTCTGAAGTTTTTTATTCTCTGCTAAACTACCTCCATTTGCTCCTTCGTTCTTTATGCTTTCTATTACCCCTCTTATGCTTGCTGCCGTATCTGATAGTGTCAAATCATCAAACTTGACAGGCTCCCAAACATATGCTACTTTGTCTTCCTCAAACCTTGGGATTATATGCAACAAAGCGTGGGGGTTGTAATTACCCTTTGAAAGCTCCTTTGTGTACAATATGTCGACACCAGAAGGGCTAAGTGAAAGCATCAGCGCATAGCCGACTGCCCTAGCTATTGAAAGCAGATACATGTACTCTTGCTGTGGCATCTCATATAAAGAATTGTAGTGCTTCTTCGGTATGAGAAGCGTATGGCCTTTACTCGCAGGGTTTATATCTAGCACTCCAATTATGAAGTCATCCTCATATACGATGTATGATTTTGTAGACTTAGACGCAATGGCGCAGAACACGCATGGCTTTTCTTCCATTTGGATATTCTACATCGCTTACCTTATGAAAACTCTAATCTTCTCAAGGTCCGAGTTTATCCTAGCTATGTGATTTGAAAGTGTCTTAACTTTTTCTTCTAAGCTTCTGCTCTTTGTAGTTTCTAACGCAGACTTTAAAAGGTAAGTGTTTGCGAAGACTGCATTCAGTTGCTCCATAACTAAGTCCAAACTAAGATCTTCTTCTCCGTCCATATCATAGATATACCAAGTACTGATATTTAACACTTGCGAGCGGAAAGTCCCCCTGCGTAAGCTGGAAGTACATCGGCGCAGCTCAAA